>NZ_OZ244997.1:0-302658 GCF_965223285.1 Candidatus Leptofilum sp.
CATTAGGGTTGGCCCGCGACGGCCGTATCGATGGCAGCACCTTGTGGGGGCCATTTTGCTGGCTCGTCGCGCAAGGAACGGCCGTCTGGCTGCTGCGCAAACATGCGCCCAATCACGATCCATTTTTACTGCCCCTAGTTGGCTTGCTTACCGGTTGGAGCATTGTGCTGCAAGACCGCCTCGCCCCAAATTTTCTCATTCGGCAAGTGATATGGGTGGTTTTGGGGACGGCCGTTCTGGTGGGCATCGCCATCTTACCAAGAAATCTAGGTTGGCTGCGCCGCTACCGCTATACATTGCTGTTGGCGGGCATTCTACTACTGGTCGCGACTTTGCTGTTCGGCATCAACCCTACCGGAGCCAGCGTAGCAGAATATTGGCTGCGCTTGCCCATTCCGTTCCTCACCCCAGTCTACTTCCAGCCATCAGAATTACTTAAGCTGCTGCTCGTCATCTTCTTAGCCAGCTATTTTGATGAACGTGAGATGTTAAGAAAACCAACTGGAAACGGCCGTCTCCAAAATATCTCTTACCTCGCTCCATTGCTTCTCATGTGGAGCTTTTGCATGATATTGCTCGTTTGGCAGCGCGATTTGGGTGCGGCCACACTTTTCTTCATCGTCTTTTTGAGCCTGCTTTATTTGGCAACAGGCGATTGGCGCGTTGTGGCTGGTGGCACCGGACTGCTGCTGCTAGCGGGCGTGTTTGCCTACTTTGCCTTTAGCCTAGTGACCCTGCGCATCGACGCCTGGTGGAATCCCTGGCCCGATTTTGACAACCGTGCCTTTCAAATTGTGCAGTCACTGTATGCCGTGGCTGCTGGTGGCATTTGGGGGCAGGGCGTTGGGCAAGGCTTTCCGCAATACATCCCCGTTGTCCACTCAGATTTTGCCTTTGCCGCCATTGCGGAAGAGTGGGGACTCATTGGCAGCCTGGGTGTGGTGGGGCTGTTTGCCTTGCTGGCACATCGGGGAATGCGGCTGGCACTGTTGGCAGAACGGCCGTTTCGCCGTTATCTGGCCGCTGGCATCACCATTTTGCTTGCGGCCCAAGCCTTTCTCATCATGGGCGGCGTTACCAAGCTGCTGCCGCTAACCGGGGTCACCTTGCCATTTGTCAGCTATGGTGGCAGCTCGATGCTGATCAGCCACGTGATGGCCGGTTTGCTGCTCTATCTCTCGACTAAAACCAGGCCAATCCATTTGTAATTGTGCCACTTCTCTACCATCCAAAAATTCTTGTATGAACGATTTTTCTTCGCCCCAAACGCAGCTCCATAAAATGCAGCGCGTCATTTTGTTGGGCTTCCTGGCCGTCGCTTTGTCCCTGCTGTTTTGGGTTGTTGCCCGCGGCGATGCCATTCTGGCGCGTGATGACAATCCTCGATTGGTCGAAGCAGAGTTGCGCATCCAGCGCGGCCGTATTTTGGACCGAAATGGCGTGGTATTGGCAGAAACGATCGGTGAACCGGATGCCCTCCTGCGCAACTACCCGTTCCCAGCTATTGGGCCAGCCGTCGGCTATTACAGCTTCCGGCACGGCACGGCGGGTATCGAAGCCGGCTTTGATGCTATTTTGCGCGGGGAGGATGAGGAATTTACGGCCGTTCTCAACCGCGAACTGCTGCACACCCCTCAAATCGGACGCGATGTGCAGCTTACGCTAGATGCTGCCCTGCAAACTACCGCCGAAGCCCTTTTTGGCAACGAACAAGGTGGGTTGGTATTGCTGGAAATTGAAAGTGGCAATATTCTGGCAATGGTCAGCCATCCTGGCTACAACCCCAATCTATTGGATGAGAATTTCGACGAATTAGTGGCTGATGAAACCGCCCCTCTGCTTAATCGAGCCGTTCAAGGACAATATCAGCCCGGCCTAGTGTTACAACCGTTCATTCTAGCGGCGGCATTAGACGCTGATCGCATCCAGCTCGACGGCACCGTACTAAACGTGAACCGCCCTGTACTCGTTAGCGAAGAGGTGAAGCAATGCCAAACGGCTCCACCAGATAGTTCAACGTGGGCCGACGTACTGCGTCACCGGTGTCCCGGCCCTATGCAAGATTTAGCTGATCGGCTGGGTTTGGCTGGCCTAGATGATATTTTCCTCCGTTTTGGCTTGGCCACACCGCCGGAGTTGCCTCTGAACACGGAACTGCCAGAGATCGAACCGCTGAACGATCCGCTTCAAGCAGGTATTGGCCAAGACACGCTCACGGTCTCCCCCCTGCAAGTTGCCCTGGCCCTCGCCACGCTTGGCAATGACGGCCGTTTACCCACACCTCAATTAGTAACGGCCGTTCAAGATGAAAATGGCATTATGCAGCCTCAACTTGCCACCATCAGCAGTGGCGATGTGGTGACCAGTCGTGCCGCCCGCGACATTCGTCAGGTTCTCACCACAGGTAGCAGCCTCAACTTTACGGTTTTTGCCTTGTCTGGTCCAGACAGCCGCAATGGCTGGCATCTGGCATTAACGCCTGCAGAACAGCCACAGTATGCCATTGTGGTCGTCGTCGAGAACAATGAGGATTTGGAACTGGTGAAGGAGATTGGTATGGGGGTAAAAACGGCCGTACTGCACCAAGAATAAAAAATGCCACAGCTCAAAAGCCGTGGCATCGAATCAACAAGTTTTAATCAGTTTATAGGGTTAGGAAGATTGTGTCAGAAACGGCCGTAGCCTTATCCCTCGTACCAATCATTTTCACGGCGACGACGACTATCACCAACGTGCATTGCTGTGCCAATAACACCTAGGAAAATTCCAATCACTGAAGCAGCAAAAGCCACAAAGTTCAGGAAGAAGGTTGATTCCACAAGTTGAATTACAATCACAAATGGCACAACAGCACCAATCAGTACCAAAATAAAGCCAACCCCAATTAAACGATTAAACGGCATTCATGCCCTCCTCGTCATATAACCAGCAGGCAACACGATGATTCTTAGCAACCTCCACATTTGGCGGTCGCTTAACATCACACAACCCCTCAATCACTTTAGGACAACGGGGGTTGAATCGGCATCCCTTTGGCGGATTTACCAAACTAGGCGGCTCTCCGCGGGGCACCTCACGCATAACCAACGCATTATCTGCATCTGGATCAGATGAAGCCTCCAAAAGGGCTAGCGTATACGGATGCTTCGGATCATTCAGCAAATCCTCCATCTCCGCGATCTCAATAATCTCACCCGCGTACATCACAAAAATGTACTCAGAGAAATAACGCACAGTAGAAAGATCATGCGTGATGTAAATAACCGACAAATTATGCTTCTCTTGCAAGCCGCGCAGTAGTCGCAAAATCTCAACGCGAACCGAAGCATCAAGCATAGATACAGGTTCATCTGCTACCAACAGCTTCGGCTCCATAATCATTGCCCGTGCAATCACTACACGCTGCTGTTGCCCACCACTTAGCATGTGAGGAAACTTTGGTAGAACCTCATCAACCGGAGCTAACTTAACTTCCTCAAGAATTTTACGAATTCGTTCAAGCCGTTCTTCTTTATTCCCAACCCCATTAATCACCAACGGCTCTTCTAAAATACGCTCAATCGTCATGAATGGCGGTAATGCACTAAAAGGGTCTTGTTGCACGTACCCAATCTTGGATCGGTAGACCCGCAAATCTTCCCCGGACGTCTCAGTTAGCCGCTGATCATCAAAGATCACATCCCCCTTCGTCGGGCGATTAAGGCCTAAAATAGTTTTCATAAGGCTGGACTTGCCACAACCACTTTCGCCTACACATGCCATGGCTTCGCCTTGCTTCAAGCCAAACCGGACCCCATCTACCGCCCGAACATAACCCGCATGACCAAAGCCAAATCGCTTCAATTCGTACCAAACATGCAAATCATCAATTTGCAAAATTGGTTCCTCTTTACCCCCAACTACGGGTTTTAAACCATTTTCCATTTCGCTCATTTCTTATTCCTATTGCCAGAATATTTGCTTGGTGTATTGATTTTACTCAATCGCACCTTATTTCTAAATGCTTCTATATCGGTTTTTAAGCAAAAACTTCATAATGTCAGGCATAAAGCCAGCATTTAACCTCACGCATATCTTCTTGGACAATGGTGGGCGGCTCTTCATCACACTTTTCAAACCGGGCAGGACAGCGGTCAGCAAACCGGCAGCCAGTTGGCGGTTTCAACAAACTTGGCGGCTGTCCAGTAATAAATTCTGGCTCGATAGTTTCACGTAGGCGCGGCACACTTGCCATAAGTTTCTGAGAATATGGGTGTAGCGGTTCATTGAAGAAGCTATGAGCATCCCCGACTTCAACTATTTGCCCTGCATACATCACAGCGACGCTATCTGCCAATTCACTGGATGTTGCAATATCATGTGTAATTAAGATAAAGCTCGTTTCCAGCTCTTTCTTTACCCGCTTCATTAAGTTCATGATGTTTGCCTGCGTCAATACATCTAACGCAGACGTTGGTTCATCTAAAATAACCAAATCCGGCAACGTAATGAGCGACATGGCTAAAGCTGCTCGTTGGCGCATACCACCACTTAATTCAAAGGCGTAACGGTGCAAAAAATCTACAGGAACACCTACATGTTCAAACATTTGCAGAGCACTTTTCAGAGCTTCTTCCTTAGATAAGCCCATATGAATCATTGCAGGTTCTGCAACCTGGTCACCAATTCGCATAACCGGATTTAATGCGTTCATGGCTGCCTGAGGCACCATAGAGATTCTTTTCCATCTCACCTCACGGCGAAATGATTCTGTGTTGTATTGCATGATGTCTTTATCATGCAACCACACTTCACCGTCATATGTATGTACATTTCGCGGGAGCAAGCGCAGAATTGCCTTGGCGAGAGAACTTTTACCACAACCCGATTCCCCAATAATAACGGTCGCCTGATTTTTCCGTAACTTAAAATCAACGCCGTCTACAGCCTGAACAACACCTGCTCTTACCTTGAAGTGCAAGCGCAGCCCTTTTACCATTAGGAGATCATTATTTGCTGATTCCATTCAATTAAAGCTCCTGTAGTCGAGGATTAAAAATTCGGTCTAGAGCAAAACCAACCATGGCAAAGCCAACCCCACACAACATCATCAGTGCTGCCGGTTCAATAATCCAGTAGTAAAAGCCATTAAAAAGAGCACCTTGATTTCTTGCATCAGAAATCAATTTGCCCCATGTTGGCAAAATAGGATCGCCAAGGCCTAGAATTGCCAAAGACGCTTCCAGAAAAACAAATGCAGGAACCAGTGAAACAATGCCGGGAATTACCAAAGGTAGCAGCCGGGGAATCATATACTGGAAAATAATACGGGAATTACTTGCGCCGTAAGCTCGTGCTGCGTCAATGTAAGCTAACTCTCTTACCTGCAAGAAAGTGGCACGATATGTCTTAATGGCCAGGCCAAATATACTAAATAGAATGACCAAGCCCAACATTAGCCAAATACTTCGAGAATAGAGCGTTCCCACCATGATTAAGATAGGTAGTAGTGGAATAATATTGTTGACTTCTGTGATTCGTTGGATAAGCGCATCTAATATGCCGCCATACCAAACGCCAACGGCCGCAATGCAAAGGGAAGCAACTGTGGTTCCAAGAGCAGCAATCAGGCCAAATGACATGGCAATTGGCGTTCCCCAAAGCAGCGCAACAGCCAGATCCCGCCGCCGATGGTCTGTTCCGGCAATGCCATGAACCAAACCATAGCTTACGAACGTTGTTTCTACTTCTGAATTTTCTTCAAAGAGCAATACAGACAGTTTTAGCTGGTAGGTACCTTTTAAAACTTGTAATCCTTCTTCTTCAGGATTGTCAAATAAGCCTTTTTCCGCAGCTACTTCTTCGATCCCTGTAGCTCGCTCCAGGCGACGCTGTAGGCGACTATCCTGGGAAAAGCGGAAAGAAGACGACGCAGAGGGAGAGAATTCACCTGCACGAATCTCACGGCCGTCTGGTGTCGTCCAAGTCATTTCTACATGCGGCTGTTTTTCTTCAAATGTCGCATCAAAAAATATGATCAGCTCAGGCGGAAACTCATCATATTGATAATCAAACTCATAAGTGTAAATAGCTTCACGTGTGTCTTCCGATAAATCTTCAATCACAACATTGCCATCCCCCTCTGTGCTTTTAAAGACGATGGTCTCAGGACGCTGAACGTCGCTAAACCAGTTTTGCCAAACAGGCCAGGCGTTTCTAGGGTACTCAGACCAGACATCTTCACCACCACGCCAAAGCCTTACCGCTTCGCTGTATGGGATGACAATGGGGGTAATTATCGCTGTTAAAATTAGCAAAGCGATAATGATGAGGCCAACGATGGCCGAAGGGTATTGCCGTATACTCTTTAGGTTAATCAGAATTGATTTCATAATTTTATTCCGTTTTTTGCCCTACTCGTACACGGGGGTCAACGAGTGCATAAATAAAGTCTAGCAGGAATACGGTTAAGGCTAAAAGATACGCATAAACAACGATGTTGGCCAAAATAACCGGTGTATCAAATGCGCCAATAGCAGCAAAGTAAAGTTGCCCAATGCCTGGCCAATTGAAAACAGTCTCTAAGATAATCGCACCTGTCCAAAGGTTAATCAGCAAAAAGGCAAAGCTGGTTACAATATTGGGCAAAGTTGGTCTTAGAATGTACCGACGTTCAATCATTCTATCTGTAAGACCCTTTGCTTTGGCCATATCGACGTAATCTTCACTGGAAAAAATGAGGAAAAAGGTACGCCAGGTATAGGCATTTAAAAAGACCGCATTGACGACAATTGCTGAAATGGGCAGCACCATATGCCGCAACAAACTCGCCATGTAGTCTAGCCGGTTTTCTGGCGGCGGTGCTTCCACCATGCCGCCAAACGGCAACCAACCTAAGATACTGGCAAAAATTAAAATGAAGAATAAACCATAAAACCAACCTGGTGCAGACGAGGTTGGTGCCATTCCCAATATAAATTTGTCCCAGAAACTACCGTAGCGCCTGGATAAACTCAGACCAACGGAAATACTGGCAAAGAAAAGAATTAAATTCCCCGTGCCAAACAACACCAATGTTGATGGCAACCTCTCTAGGATAATATTACGAACCAATCTGGAACCACTATCACTCATCAGGAATTCGGAAAAACCTAAATCGAGCGTCAAGGCATCAGTTAAATAAGTAAAACTGCGCACAATGAATGGCTGATCCAAGCCGAACCGTTGTTCTGCCAAAGCAATACGTTCTTCCAAAATAGCAGTTCGTTCTTCTTCTGGTAATTGACGATACTCAATATTTGCACTTAACGCGAGCACCGTTTGCTCACGGATCACCCCACGACGGATTTCGTCTACGTGACCGCCCATATTGGCAATAAGGATGGTGACATAAACACCGGCCACTACTGTAAGGAATAGTGCTACCAGTTTTAAGAGTGTGTATCGGGCTAATCGCGTGATCGTTTCTGTGCGGGCTTGACGTGATGAAGATTCAATTGATTCAACATCGACTTCAACATCAAGATTAAAGGCTTCCTGGCTCATAAAGTTACCCTTTCCTTGCTAATTTCTCGACAGATATGACAGAAAGAACAGGTTGGAAGCAGTTGTAGAACCACCTCCAACCTGATATAGGTCTAAATTGGCGGATGCCTATTTAGATTTGCGATGGATATTTTGATGAAAAATATCCATCGCAGTAAAGCGAATTCTAACTAACTTTATGGGGCCGTAACAAACTGGTATTCGCCAAGGCTTGGCAGTGCTACCAAATTAGATACGACAACTACCTCAAGACGGTTGGAGCCTTCTTCTAGAGCTGCGGTTGTGTCTGCACTTAGAACAACTTCCCAAAGTCCATCTTCCACAACTGTAGCTTCACCAGCTTCAACCTGAGCACCAGTTGCATCGAAGAGCAGGTAAGTTACAGAGCTAATGTCATCAGCGGCGTACGGGCCACCAAATACGTCAACGAAGACGTCGAAGGCAGCTTCATCACCAATGGTGACACGGCCTGGGCCATCAACCTCAACCTCTGCCAGAGCTGGGGCAGCAAAGTTGGAGAAGCGATTGGCTGGGTCTGGATGTTGCTCGTAGCGGGTCAAGATTGCCTGACCTTCAACCGGGAATACACCGGAGAGGAAGTATACGTTTGTACCTAGGTAGTAATGACCATACCGACGAGCAAACTCTGTCAGGTTTGCGTAACGAGCAGCAGCATCGTCAGCAGTGACGTAATCACCGAGGGTAGCAGCATACGGGATGAAACCAGTTTCGGTAGCAGATGCGAGCTCTGCAGCGAATACATCGAGGGACGGACCAGCAATCATGTTGGTACGTTCGATCTCATTTGCTTCTGCTTTGTCTGGCGTAAAGGCAAAACCACCATTTGCTTCTCCACTGAGCATGAGTGCCATGTTGTGCCAAGCACCATCAGCAAAGTCGTAGGTTGGCCACCAGCTTACAACGATGTTTTCAGCATCCAACTGGGCATTGTCAGCATAGTATTCAATAGTCAACGGATCGGTAGAAACGATGCGCGTGCCCTTGAAAGCAGACAGGAACTGATCCAGGTCAGGAGCCAGGGATTCATCGTAGTACGGGCTATCAGGATTACCAAGGTCAAAGGTAATAATCATGCCCATGACGAAATCAGCCGGGCTGAGCGGACTGCCATCGTGCCAGGTGATGGTATCGAAGAGGTCTGCCGGGTAAGTGACAGTGCTCTTGAATACGGCCGTTTGCGTTTCAGTGTAAACATCGGCTGCGGTTAGGAATGTCTGGTTGGCAGCGTCCCAGCCAGCCCAGGCATCATCTGGAACAACAATTTCAGGCTCGAAGCTCAACGTAATCCAGTCGGAGGACGGGGAAACGCTGGCCGGGAAGCCTTCCTGTACGACAACTTCAGCACTCTCGATGCGGTTTGGAATAGCAATACCAGTGCTTGGATCAGTGTAAAGACCTTGTTCGCCAATAGCACGTTTTACCATGTTATCAAAGACCCAGTTTGAGCCACCAATTGGGTTCCAAGGCTCAGTGAAAACACTTGGCAAAGCGATGGTCATGGAACCACCAATCTCATCAATGAAGCGAACCGTCTTAGCCCAGATGCCAGCACCGCTAATACCAGCAGCCAGGTCAGAAGTTACAGAGACTTCGTCGCTGTACGGTACCAAGGTGGTACGGCTAGTAACCCAAACGCGGGTGGAGAATTCAGCAGCCAATGGCAGAATTTCTTCCATCATGGCATCCCGTTCTGCCAAGTCAGCGTAATCATTGTTAAACAGACGCAGGGAAAGCGCGTCAAACTCATCGGTCGGCTCGTAAACCTGCCAGGACGGCCACGGTACACCACGGGAGGTGTAGAAGAAATCGAAGTTGTCCGTATTGCTACGGTCAATTACGGTTTGGCTCCAGGCACCTGTATACAGGTTCCATTGGCATTCTGCCGGGTCAGAGCTAATCCACAGCGGACTCAACTCACCAGAGGTACGCTCAACGCGCTCAATGGTAAAGCCCATTTCTTCTAGCTGATTGGCAACGTAGTTACCAATTTCCAGACGGGTGTCCTCAATACGAATGAGGAAGATGAGGGTGACTGGTTCGCCAGCAAAGTTCCACTTGCCATCTACCAGTTCAGCTCCCAAGCCTTCCATTTCAGCAGCGATGATTTCATTTGCTTTGTCGAAGTCGTAAGCGTACTGGGCTTCGATGGCGCGAATTGCAGCAGCGTAACGGCCACGGTCAGCACCAGCTTCAGAAATGGTGGTGTACTTCGGAACAGCCAAGCCACCGTACAATTCGTCAGCAACAAAATCACGGTCGATAGCCCAGTTCATGGCCTCGCGGATGGCACGGTTGTTGAAGGGGTTCAGCACGTTTTCATCGGCGCAAACGCCATTGTTGAAGAAGATTTCGTCATACAGACCGTACTGGGTAACAGCAGTGATGTTACCAGCGTCGGCGATAGCCTGCACAGCTGCTTGACTGCCAATGTCGTCAGCAAACATGTCAATGTCGCCAGCAGCTAGACGAGCAATCGCAGAGTCTTGATTTGGCTCTTCAACAAAGATGATGGTGTCTAACCAACCACCGGTGCGATTTGCTTCTTCTTCATTAACTGCTTCAACCTCAACGGTTTCTACAACTGTTTCAGTGACCGTCTCGGTAACGGTTTCGGTAACAACACGCGTTACTTCTACCTCAACCGCGTCGCCTTCGACAACCTCGGTCTCGGTAACCACACGGGTTACTTCAACAACCTCGGCTGGTGCTGAGCATGCAACGGCTACGAAGCCAGCAATGAACAGCAGCAAAATAAGAGATAAGGTTTTCTTCATAGGTATTCTCCTCGTAAAGAATTTGTCAAACTGTCGTAAACGCAATTTGACTTGAAATGAGTAAGAACCAATTGCCCAGGCATATGCCTCTAGCAATTAAAATAAAAGCAACTACAAAACAGGCGAAAACCATATTTGCAATTGTCTTTTTCCATCTTGAAGCTCACGTTATCTTCTTGATTGCTAACAAAAGATAAGGAGCAGCTCAGTTTGTAACCCGCAAAAAACCACCCTGTTATCAGACAGGATGGTTACATAAATATTCTATAATTTTGTTGCAGTTGCGCATGTACGCCATGTTGAGATTTCTCTTCTTCTCAGTTAACCACGGTGAATGGTGGTAGAATTATACGGATATCGGTTGTAGATGTCAAACAAGGGGCATTTAGGGGAACGTGAAGGGGTGACAAGGTGGCACATATTTGCACTGGAGGTGGAATTGGTGAAATTTGCCAAATATCATGGCCTGGGGAATGTATACATTGTACTAGAGACAGAAACATCGGCAACACCCCCTAGCCAAGCGATGATCAAGACTATTTGTGATACTCATTATGGTGTTGGGTCCGATGGTATTTTGTGGGGACCGTTGCCCAGCGGAACGTGTGATTTTGGGTTGCTCATTTACAATCCAGATGGCAGCGACGCTGAAAAAAGCGGCAATGGGTTGCGCATCTTTGCGCGATATTTGTTTGATACTGGGCGTGTTTCGTACCAACTTTTTACCTTGGAAACGCTGGGAGGTAATGTTGGGTGTTCAGTGGCAGAGGATAACAAAAAAGTTGAAGTGGCTTTGGGGCAAGTCAGCTTTGCAAGCTCGCAGGTGCCTGTGGCTGGAGCGGAACGCGAGGTGTTGAACGAGTCTATGACCATCAACGGCCGTTCCTTCAAATTCTCAGCGGTGACTTTAGGAAACCCGCATTGTGTGGTGTTGCTAGATGCCCCCCCGACCCCAGAGCTGGCCCAAACGTTTGGGCCACACATTGAACATTCCCCTCTTTTCCCTAAACGAACCAACGTACAATTTATGTACGTACAGGATCGTGCAAACATCCAAATTGAGATTTGGGAGCGGGGGGCCAACTATACATTGGCATCTGGCAGCAGCAGCGTGGCGGCAACGGCCGTTGCACGTCGCCTGGGTTTATGTGACAACAGTGTCACCGTCCACATGCCTGGCGGAACGTTAGCCGTCGCGCTGGATAGTAATTGGAATAGTACCTTGATTGGCCCCGTCACCAAAATCTGTGATGGAGAAATCGCACCAGAGATGTTTCAGGAGAGATAATCATATGGAAATTATACACCTGACAATGACAGAATTAGAAGCTGGCCTGGACATTATTCGGCAGTCGCCAAAGAATGATGGCGTTTTAGAGATGATTGTGAGACGGCCGTCTACCGATGAACGTGAGCTGTTGGATGAAGGGGAATTGGATACGGCCGTTGGCCTGGTTGGCGACAACTGGAAAACGCGCGGCAGCCGCCACATGCCGGACGGCTCTGCCAACCCGGATGCCCAGCTAACCCTGATGAACAGTCGCGCGGCCAATTTGGTAGCCCAAAGCCGGGACCGTTGGGCATTGGCTGGTGATCAACTTTACGTAGATTTTGATTTGAGCGAAGAGAATATTCCACCAGGCACGCAGCTACAAATTGGCGAGGCGATTATTGAAGTCACTGCTCAACCACACACCGGCTGCAAAAAGTTCGTCGCCCGCTTTGGCATGGACGCCGTGAAATTTGTCAATTCGCCACAGGGCAAAGAGCTTCATCTGCGCGGCATCAACACAAAGGTTGTCCAGGGCGGCACCATTAGCGTTGGGGATGCAATTATCAAAATTTGATAAACGCTAGGGGACGATGATGTGTTGATTGGCCGCAACGGCCGTTTCCTCCCAAACGCCATCCTGCCAAACCACTTTTACCCGGGCTGCCTCGTCAAATTGGCCCAGCCCAACATGCAGCCGCGTATCTTCGGATGCCAAATAGCTGCTGCCAACAAGCCATTCACGGATTAGTACACGGCCGTCTGGCAATGCCACCTCCACCACCGCACCGGGGTAAAAGCCATCGAGTTCGATTTGCAGCCAGTTGCCAGATGCGTTGTTGTTCTGCAAGAGCGCAGGCGTGCCGCCAACTGTGTTGATGGCAATGTCCAAATCGCCGTCGTTGTCGTAATCGGCGACGGCACTGCCACGGGCCAGCAGTGGCCCCACGCCATCTTCATGCAGCCCCACCTGGCGCGTCCATTCACGGAATTGACCCGGTTTCCCTTCTTGCTGCATATTGCCATAAAAGCGCACCAATTCGGCATCTGTATCAAAGTTAGAGACGGGCACACGGCCATTTACCGTTAGCAAATCTACATCACCATCCTGATCAAAATCGGCAAAATGGGTGCCCCAGCCAGTCATGTTGTTGCCCAGGCCGCTAATGCCAATGCGGTAGGTGCTGTAACGGAACCCCAATTCTCCCCGCTCGTCGATTTCATTCCGATAAAGGGCGTTCAGTTCTGCTTCCCAATTGGTCACGAACAGGTCGAAACGGCCGTCTCCATCATAATCCCCCCCAGCCACGCCCATGCCGCTGCCGGAGTCGCCAATATCGGCGGTGAGGCTCAAATCTTCAAAGTGAAAACCGGCGGGGCTGTCATCGAGAACGGCCGTGTACAGTCGATTGGGTTGGCCGTCGTTGGCAATGTATAGCTCGAAACGGCCGTTGCCATCCAGATCGCTAAAAATCGCCCCCAAGCCACGCTCTTCTCGCACCAACCCCACGTCTAGCGTCACGTCACGGAAGGTACCGTCACCATTATTTACGTACATTCTATCTGGCAAACCGTAATAATCCTGCGGGAACGCGCCGCTGGGATTTGGAATTTGGTTGCCCAGATCAATGTACGCCGCCACGAATAAATCTGGCCAGCCATCGGCATTTACATCCGCTACGGCGGCGGCACTGTTCCACTCAGGCGCGTCTACCCCTGCGGCAGAGGCTCCTTCCACAAAGGTGCCATCTCCCTGGTTCCACAGCAGCTTGTTTGGCCCGTCGGCGGTCACGTACAAATCGGGCCAGCCATCCAGATTGAAGTCGGCGGCAATGCAGCCGTTGCCTCTCAAAGCAAGATTCGCGCCGGTTTGAGCCGATACGTCGCTAAACTGCCCCTGCTGGTTGCGGAAGAGGGCGTTACTGGGCAAGCCACCATTTGCTTGCCAAAAATCTTGTTCATCCTCGGCAAAGCTGTTCACCAAGTACAAATCCTGCCAGCCATCCTGGTCGTAATCAATCCAGCAAAGCCCTGCACCCATCATCGCGGCGGGATCGTCAAAAATGGCGGTGCGGAATGCGCCATGCTGAAAGTCCAAGCCAACCTGCGCCGCCACGTTGGTGAACTGTAATTGGGTGGTGGCGGTTGGATCGGGAGCGGTGTCGGTAACGGCCGTTCCCCCACCCCCATTTGCCACACCCGGCGGCACTGTCAACCCCGTCGGCACCGGGTCGAGCGGCAGGCCGCTAGGCACCGCATCCGGCACAAATTCGCGTAAATCGGTTGCCGCCGGATCAGTGAGTGCTTGCAAAAAAGCAACCAAATCAGCGATTTCCTGCTGTGTGAGGGGCAAGCTGTTGATTAGCTGCGGGGCGGCGGTGGTGAGTTGGTGTTGGGCATTGTACGGCCGTACGCTGCTGTAAAACGCAGGCGGCAAAAATTGGCTGGGGTCATAGCTAGCTGCCATCTCCTGAATGTTTGCATGATGGGCAATCGCTAGCTCTAGCGTCGGGTACGCGCCGCTGTGGAAGTACGGTGCCGTCAATTCCACATTGCGCAGCGGTGCGGTGCGGAAGGCAAATCGGTCACGCGCATCGAAGGAGACACCCGCGTGGCCCCAATCGTCGCGCCCCTCAGGGCCGTGTCCCTTGCCCGGCCCCAGCTGCGGCACCAGCAAGTTATGGAACTGCAAATCGGTAAACAGATCACCTGCGTGGCAGGTAGCACAGTTAACGGCCGTATTTGCCTCTCCATAAAAAAGTAACGCTCCCCGCTTCTGTTGCTCGGTCAGGGCGGTACTGTCCCCAGCCAAATAATCATCCCAGGGGGCAGCTGTCATAATAAATTGGCGTTCAAAAGCGGCGATGGCCGAAACAACGGCCGTAATGTCTGGCGTGGCCGTGCCAAAAAGCGTTTCAAACTGCTCGGCATACCCTGGAATCTGATGCAGACGGCTCATCAACTCACGCCGGATCGCCTCTGGCGGCAAATGCCCCAGCGTCGCCCCGGCCATCTCATGCAAACTGGTGACGGGGAACATTGCCTGAACCGCCAAAGCGTCGGTGAGCTGCCGCTGGTTGACCTCATCTTCCTGCGTGGTGACGACGCCCGCATACCCGTCCACACGGCCGTCCCAAAACTGCACGGGCAGCAGCGCACTGTTCAAAATAGTAGGCGAATTGCGCGGCACAAACGCGCCAATAAACGGATTGTTGACCGTCCCTCCATTCGCTTCTGCACCCAGATTCACCATTTCCAAAAATTCCCGCTGCGCCCCAAGCCCTTCCCCACCCGTGCCGATGGGTAACGCCCGGCCATCTCCCAGTGCCAATGCCGGATGGTGGCAGGTGGCGCAGCTAATGTTCTGGTCGCCAGAAAGCAGTGGATCGAAAAAAAGCTGCTGGCCGAGAGCAACCAGGTTGGGATCATCTGGGGGAAGGTCGGTGCCGGGATACGGCCGTAACCCATGTTGCTCAATCGCTACACGCAAAACCGCGTCCAAATCGTCAAATTCGGGGCGCGTCGCGGCAACTTCCCCGCTGGTTCCACTCTCAGACCCAGTATCCTCTTCCGGCTGCCCCCAATAGAGTTCAATGATGTTACCTTCAAATACCTGGCTAATGAGCAGCGAGCCATCGGCGCGAGGCAGCACCGAAGTCGGGAAGTTTAGCCCATCCAGCACCAGCTCTGTTTTACCATTGGAAGATACTCGGCTCAAACGGCCGCTGTTGGCCTGGTACCCCGTGCCGCTAAAACAGGAAGCATCAGGGCGAAAGCGGGCAAATTCCAGCAGCCAGACGGTGCCATCCTGCCCACGCGCCACGTCTATGGGCATGTTTAGCCCATCCACAACCACCCTCTCGTTCCGATTCTCATCAATTGCCACCAAACGGCCGCTGTCGGCCGGGTATGGGCAGCCGCCAAAAAGGGTGACAAAATATTCAGGCCCAACGCGCTCGATCCCTGTTGGCACGGGATCAATACTGCCATTTTCTACCTTAATTGATGCGAAGCGATGAAAGAATTGGGTACGCCCATCTTCGGTTTCTTTGGCGACGCCGTTGCCGCTGGCGTCGCTCACCACAGGCACGCCGTTTGCGTCAAAGGTCATGTCAAATGGATTGATGAGGCGCACATTGTTGAGCGGCTCCATTCGTCTGGCTAGATTTTCGGCCGTGAGGGGGCTGTCTGGCAAAGTAAAGCTGCCTGAAGCGGGCACGGCGTAAAGGGCACCGAGGTTGAAGTGGGCTGTGTAAAGGGTACGGCCGTCTGGCGACAGCTTCACAAAGGGTACACCAGACAAATCGCCTGAGTCCCGTCCGCTGGGCAAACCGCTAATAAGCCGCCCAACCTGCCCATCGGGGGTGATGAGCGACACGCCCGCCGACAAATCTTTTTCACCCGTGCCTTCTTCCGCAACCAAAATGCCCCCGTCGGGCATCTCGGCCATTCCCACGGGATTCAGAAAGCCGTTGGCAAACTCACGGGTCAGCAAAACTGGGTCTGGCTCTGGTGCCGGTCGGCAGGCAACAATGATAAAAAGCAGGCACAGCGCGATCCACAAATAAGAACGAGGAGTGGGCATCCTCAGATGCGAACGGATGGGCATCTGAGGATGCCCACTCCTCTTGAATTCTTTGATGTGAAATTTTCTAAACATAGCAAACGCTAAGGCAGGTTTAACAACCGGTCGGGGTAATCGGAGATGATGCCATCTACACCCCAGCCAATGAGACGCTGCATATCTTCCGTCTCGTTGACCGTCCAGGGGATCACAACCAACCCTTCATTGTGTGCTTTAGCAACTAGTTCGGCGGTGACGTCGCGCTTATTGGGGGACCAAATGTCGAATTTGTAAGCTGCGTAAACATCTACCTTGGCTTCGCCACCCGTTGTTAATGCCGCTAGCCGAATCTCGCTATCAATTTCGCGAATAGTGCGCAGAGAGCGATGATCAAAACTTTGGATAATGACGCGATCAGTGAGGGAACGGCCGTTCACCAAGTCCAAAATCGCTAATTCAAACGGCCCGGCTTCGCCTCCGGTAAAATCATCATCTATATTTTCCGGGCTATCTGGAACACGCTTGGTTTCTATGTTGAACTGCACGGTGGCAGCATTGTTGCGCTGTGCCGCGGTTTTTAGCTCAGAGTTGGCGTACTCTGCCACAAAATCGAACAGCTCTCCTAAAGTAATAATCCGATAATCATTGCCAGCGAGTTCGGTGGAAACGGCCATTTGCCCTGGAAAACGGTCACTGTCTGGATTCAAATCGCAGCGATACGATTGCACAACTGAAAGCGGCTGCTGGCTAATAAAAATGCGCCGCAGCGGGTTACGCGGGTCCGGTGCTTCTGGATCGGCAGGATCGTCTGGCAGGTAACATTTGCTGTCTTCAATGATGGGATCGTGCCACACAACCACTTCCTCATCCTGCGTAAAGTGCAAATCCAGCTCCAGTGTCATCACCCCCAAATCTAGCGCGGCTTCAAAAGCTGGCAACGTATTTTCCGGTAGCAAGCCCCGCGCTCCCCGATGCCCTTCAGCATCAAAACCGGGCGGCAAATTGTCGGTGCCGACAAAAGCAAAAGCGGTTGCTTCACCATCCATCGTTTTTGGCTCCTCCGTTGTACTGGCCGAACGACAGGCCATAAGAAAAAGTGGCAACAGGAAAATAATAAATCCTGTTGTCCATCGACCGCATTTTTTAATCATTCACAATCATCCAGCAGCCTTGCCTCCTAGCAATACGATAAAGCGTAGAAAATTTGGCTACAAAACGAAAAGGTGGCAGACCGGTACGATCTGCCACCCTATTTTAAGCTAAAACTTTGTGCTTATTCAAAGAAAGCGTTGTAGCCGGCCAGTTCCTGGTTTGCTTTTTCAGCAGCGATATCCAGAGCTTCTTGAGCCGTCATGCCGTCATCAAGCACGGCACTGTACGCTTCTACAATTAAGCGACGGATAGCTGGTGATGGGCCGGCACGACCACCAAGCACGGCATAGTTGGGGCTACCATCATCCAACGTGGTTTTTGTCGTGGCTAACTGGTCGATAGCGGTTACAAAATTGGGGTTTTCTTCCCAGAAAGTTGTGAGATCGGCGTTGCCGCTGATGTCGGTACGTACCGGGAAGTAGCCGGTGCCAGTGTGCCAGGTTACCTGCTGCGCTTCTTCAGCCATGAACTTCATAAACTGCCAGGCAGCTGCATTGGTTGCGTCGTCGTTGGAATCTAGAAGCCACAGGGCAGCACCACCAATGACCACACCATTGCGATCGCCTGCGCTGTCAGCGTAAGGGATAAACATAGTGCCAACTTCAAACTCGGCACTATCTTGGAAACCACGTGCACCGGCGGTAGAGTCGAAAATCATGGCCGCTTCACCAGCAAAGAAGACGGTGTCGGTGTCTGACCAGGTGTTACCCAAATTGGGGGAGTAGCCATCCGCTACTAGTCCGCTGAGAAAGTCAAATACCTCAACACCTACGCCCTGGTTAAAAGCAACTTCGGTGGCCCGACCGGTACGGCCGTTGTCATTGTTGTAGTAAAGACCGCCGCTGTTGGCCAAAATCTGCTCGAAGTACCAACCAACCTGACCCAGAGCAATGCAATACTCAGCCTCGCCGCTTGCCTGGATCGCATCACAGGCAGCTAGCATTTCGCTGAAAGACCAGCTTGTGCCATCTGCTGGTGGCTCAACACCTGCTGCCGCAAACATTTCCTTGTTGTAGAACAGGATGGGGGTAGAGCTGTTGAAAGCCATGGCCACCATACCCGTGCCGTCGCCATAATAATCGGAAACAGCGGGTACAAAGATGCTGGAATCATAGTTGTCAGCTGTCATCAATTCATGTGCGGGAATCAGGCGACCCGTGTCGATCATAGTTTGTGAAGCAAGGTCAAAGTTCTGGATGATGTTGGGTTCGGTGCCAGTTTCAAAGGCAGCCAGAAGGGCGTTGTAGGTATCGTCATAGGTGCCCTGGTAGGTGGCATTTACTACAATGCCATCCTGGCTTTCGTTGAAGCGGGTTACGAGTTCATCTACAACAGCACCCAGGTCGTCAGCCATGGCATGCCAGAATTCCAGGGTGACAACTTCGTCAGCCATTTCTTCGTCATCCATCGCTTCCTCATCATCCATTGCCTCGTCAGCATCTTCAGAAACGGCCGTATCTTCTGTATCAGCAGCCGTGTCTTCTGTGTCTGCCGGTTCATCGGCCGTACCACCACCACAGGCAGCCAATACCAACGCTAACGCTAGCAACAACATCCAATATTTAAGCATTTTTCTTGACATAGTTCCTCCGTTTTAATTTACTTTTTGCGCCACGAAATTGCGGTCGCATACTTTTTCTTCACCAGATACGTCCCGGGTTAGTATCCAGTGTTAAAAACAAATTTAGGTCAGGACTTACGCAGCCTGGTTAGGGCGAATGCATAAGTCCTAAAGGTTTGTAATAAGGAGGAGGTAAGCATCCTCAAATGCCGGTTGCATCCGAGGGTGCTCCCTCCTCGGTTAGCCTTTCAAACCCGTCATCGCAATGCCCTTCACCAACTGCCGATTGGCAATCAAGAACAGCAGCAGCGTGGGCAGCATCACAATAACAGCCCCTGCCATGAGCGGCCCCCAATTGGTCCCGCGTTCCTGGTTAGCCAGGAAAAACCGAATTCCAATTTGCACCGTGCGCATGTTGGTTTCGTTGGTAATAATCAGCGGCCAAAGATATTGGCTCCACGCACTCAAAAAAGCAAAAATCGAAAAAGCACTGATGGAACCTTTGCTCAACGGCACGACAATTTGCCATAAAAAGCGGAAATTGCTGGCTCCATCAATTCTGGCGGAATCGTGTAGCTCTTTTGGCAACGACATGAAAAATTGCCGCAGCAAAAAGACCCCAAACGCACTGGCCAAGAAAGGCACGGTCAACCCAAAATAGGTATTCGCGCCGACTTGGTCACATACTGCTGCTGATTCACCGAGCAGCCCGATACAGCTCTTGGGCAACTCACTAACCAATATGAAATTGGGAATAAACGTTAGCTGAAATGGCACCATCAGACTGCCTAAAATCAGGTAAAACATCAGATCGCGACCGCGAAAATGTAAAAAAGTAAAGGCAAATGCAGCCAAAACGCTAAAAAGTACCTGGCACACCACAATAATGGCGGATTGAATAAAGCTATTGAGCAGATAACGGCCGAATGGCGTTGCATTCCAGGCACTAACGTAATTGTCAAAGGTCCATTCGCGCGGCAACAGGGTGTTGGGGTTGGCAGAAATATCTTGAAGGGATTTGAAGCTGGTAAAAATCGCAATGATGATAGGCATCGCCACAATGAGGCCAACAACCAACAGAAAAACCTGCATCATCAAATCGGTCGTAATGACTTTTGGTTTGGAATTGGAAGAAGAGACGGGAATTGTCATGAGTAATGTACCCTCCGGCCAAAGCCACGGAATTGAATTAGAGACATGATGACAATGAGCAGCGCAAGCAAATAGGCTTGTGCCGAGGCGTACCCTCTAAGCGGCGTCCCCACAAAGGCATCAACATAAATTGAGTAAATCATGTTCGTTGTTGCCTGCCCTGGCCCCCCATCGGTGAGGATGTTGATTTCACCGAAGGTTTGTAGGCTGTTGATCACATTTATGATAAGCAGGAAAAAGAGCGTGGGGGAAAGCAATGGCAGGGTAATGTGGCGTACGCGGTGCCACAGGTTGGCACCATCCACCTTGGCAGCTTCGTAATAAGTGGCATCAATATTCTGCACACCAGCCAAGGCAATAATGACATTGAAGCCCAACTGCCGCCAAACAACGGCAATGGTTACGGCAACTAAAGCCCAATCTTTGGAAGTAAGCCAGTTGATGGGATCAATGCCGATCAGACCAATCCAATGATTCATAAACCCGGTGGCCGGGTTGTACATCCAGCGAAAAATCACGCCGGTTACGGCACTGCTGATTACAATTGGTACAAAAATGAGCAAACGGTGCAGCCAGGAAAGCCGCCGCAATGGGTAGGCCAGGGCAATGGCTAAAGCCACGGCCAGGATGATACCGGTCGGCACCGTCCCTAGGGTAAATAGCAACGCTACTTTGAGATTGTTAAAATATTCTCCGCCACTGATCAGCTCATTCCAAAGGCGTTGGTAATTTTCCAGCCCCACATCAAGCACCGCCCCGCCAAATGGTGCTACGCGCGTCAGACTCATTTGAAAGGAGCTAACAATCGGCCAATAAACAAAAATGCCCAAAATGATGAGTGTTGGAGCAAGGTAGAAATACCCTTCTAACGTTTTGAGGACTTTTTTCAATGCTGTCTCCTTCTTTTTCTTAATCCTTAACGCCAACCCAATTCAGAACAAAACTGACGATACCGTGCTTTGAGGGAACGGCCGTCTTTCGGCAAAAAATAATCCACATGAGAACCATCTCGCAGGTCGTGCCAACCTTGGGAAAGGTTGGCTGCCAACCAGGCGATCCCTTGTGAAGTGGCCTGCTTTACCTGAGGGCGCAACACAACCCGCTGCGTCAGGTTGGCCAACCGCTGGCACAAGCCATCCAAAGCTGATAGCCCACCGGTAATGCGAATCCGCTTGACGCTTTGGCCAGTGTTGCTCATCGCTTCCAGATTGATGGCTACAAGAAAAAGAATGCTTTCAATAATGGCCACTGCCTGCTCGCCAAGTGAGGGTTCAGACTGTCCGTTACTTAAAAACCGTGGATTTTGCTCGCTGCGCCAAAATGGCGAGCCTAACCCGCCAATCGTGTTGATGAAGATGGGTGGTGCCTCCACCTCGCTCAGCCACTCTGCCAAATGGGCCGTCATGTTTGGCTCCTGCCACTGGTCGGCTGCCCATTTAATGGCGGCCCCCGCCCCGTTGACAGTGCCCTCCAGCAAATAGGTGACGTGGTCGTCGCTGCTGTTAGCAATGCTGGCCAGCAAGCTGGGATGCTGCATGAGTTGCGTGTTAGTAGAAAGCAGCACAAATGCCCCTGTGCCCACGTTGACAATCAGCGTGCCGTCTTCCAGCTTGCCGGGACCGTGTATGGCAGCATTTTGGTCACCGTTAACGGCCGTTAACGGAATCTCCGTGCCGCGAATGGTGCCAAAGTAAGATTGGGTTGGTTGGCAATCAGGCAATAAGCCGCGGTCGATGCCAAATTCCCGCAGCAGTTCGGATGACCATTCATGCTTTTGCAAATCCATAAGCTGGGTGCGGGACGCATTGACGTGATCCACAATGCAGGGCGTGCCTTTCAGCAAATTGGCGATGACAAACGCTGCCAGGGGGCCGAAGATGAGTGTTTTGTTTTGTAACGGCCGTTCCAATTCCGGGTAGTTGTCTAACATCCAGCGCAGTTTGCTCGCCCCATAATGTGGTGACAAAAAGAGACCGCTCTTCTTTTTAATGGCAACCCCTTTGCTGGCCAACGGTACCAAATATTCGGCGGCGCGGCGGTCTTGCCAGCTCAGGACCGGAGTCAACGGGACGCCATTATGCCGGTTCCAGGCTACAATGCTGGAGCGTTGGCAGGCCAGCCCAGCACAAGCGACGCCGCGCTTCTGCACAACCGGATCGTCCAGAACATGCTGCATCACTTTGTGAACGGCCGTGTTGATCTCTGTAGGGTCCTGCTCAATCTGGCGGCTGCTTATTTGGTGGAGTGCAATAGGCTGGTCGGCAAAAGCGAGCGCATTGCCTGCATAATCATACGCCGACGCCCGCACGCTCAATGTGCCCACGTCCAACGCCAAAATCAATTTATCTGATTGCGGATCTGCAAAACCCGTCATGTAAAAAAAATCCAGGTTGGGGGAACTTCCCGATTTCTCTTCCTGTCGCCGTGTTCATACCAGCTTCCTAATTTGTTTGCAAGAAATGTCATAGTAATTGCACAAATTTGCACAACAAGGCAAAATCAGCTTGTAAATATGTGCAAAATGAGGTGAGGCAATGGATGCCAAACAAAAACAGTTAGAAAACGCCCTTCACGCCGCCCAAATGTATTATTACCAAAATCTGCCCATGAAAACGATCGCGGCCGAGCTGCAAGTCTCCCACTCCACCGTGTCGCGATTGCTGAGCTGGGCCAGAGGTCAAGGGCTCATCGAAATCCGCATCAACGACATTCGCGGCCGCGCCGATACGCTGGAAGAATCGCTCAAACTTCACTTCAAAATTCCTCACGTGCAAATTGTGCCTGTGCCAGAAATTGCCGGTGAGCAAGCATGGCAAGACCGGGTTGCCAGAGTTGCGGCCAGCTACCTTAACCAGGTTGTCGAATCAGGCATGATCTTGGGCGTTGCCTGGGGCGGTACGATGAATTTGGTCGCCGCCAACCTGACGCCAAAATCTTTGATGGGAGTGCAGGTCGTGCAGCTCAACGGCGAGGAAATTGTTTTTAACCCCAGCGTGAATCACGCAGGCTGGCTGGTCTCCAAATTTGCTAATAATTATGAAGGAAAAGCGCATCTGTTTCCGGTGCCCACCTTTTTTGACTACCCAGAAACAAAAGAGACGCTGTGGCGCGAGCGCAGTATCCAGCAGGTGCTAGATTTGCACCGCCAGGCAGACATTTTGCTTTTCACTATTGGCTCTTCCCAAGGGCAAATGATGAGCGCCACTTACATGGGCAACTATCTACAAGAAAGTGACTTCGCCGAGATGGCGCAGGAGGGGGTAGTTGGTGACATTGCCAACATCATGATTCGGCAAGACGGTAGCTATGAGGGAATTCCGCTAAATGAGCGTGCCTGTGGCCCAAATTTAGAACTATTTCGCCGCGCCAATCGCTCGATTTGTGTGGTTTCTGGGTACAATAAATTGGAAGGGTTGCGGGCTGCCCTCGCTGGCGGCTACGTCACCGACCTCATTTTGGATGAACCCACAGCACACAAATTATTGACATCTATCACCTCGTAGGGTTTTTGATGCGAATTTACGCTAAGGGAAACGGCCGTTAAAAATTCACCATTCTCAATTCACGATTTACAATTGTTTATGGCCCAGCCGCGGGGACGAGGAACTCCCCTACCGACCAACCTTCCGTGCCGTCATCCAGTTGAATTTGCCACCACAGGCGGTTGTTGGCTTCATCTGGTTCGGGACCACCAATCACCAAAACGAGCGACCCTTCATCCACCACTGTAATTTGAGCGTTGCTGGTGCTGGGACCACCGCGCAGATTGATGCCAAAGCCATCTGTGTTGGCCACCTGGGCATAAAAACCAACGGTGATCTCTGGGGGCGCAACGGCCGTATCCGGCGTAGGTATTGGCGTGAAGGTAGGGATGGGGCTGGGCGTAGGCAGCGGCGACGTAGGTGACGGGATGGGGCTAGGTGGCGCAGTCAAGATGATAAGCGTCGGCTCAATGGGAGCAGCTTCCAACGGTGGGCGGGCCAACAGCGAATTGACCAACGCCAGTGCCAAACCAATGCTAATGACGGTGACAACCAACCCTAACCCCAGCCAACGCCACGGGGTTGGTTCTTGACCGCCATTTGGCGCATCTTGCCGTAAACGACGCGGCCGTTTATCTGGCGAATCTTTTCGCTTAGACTTTCTGGGGTCTTCGGGAATTTGGTATCGAGCCATTAGGTTGCTGCTTTTGCCTCCAGGACGAGAAGGGTTAAATCATCAAACGGATCGGCACTGCCCTGCCATTGGGCCACATCCTTCACCAGGTAATCCACAATTTCAGAGGCTGATTTACTTTCGCAGTTGGCGACGGCAGCGGCAAGCTGCTGGTTTCCATACCCTTCATCAGACTCATTAACTGCATCGGGTACGCCATCGCTGAATAGTACCAGCCGATCGCCTGGCTTCAGCTCAACAGTCTCCTCGGTCAGTTCCAAATCGGGCATCATGCCCAAGAAGCGGTCGCCACCAGGCAAAGCCATCACTTCACGACCAGGACGCAAGAGGAACGGCCGTTCATGCGCCGCCCGAATATACGTCAAACGACCAGATGGGCGGTGCAGCACGCCGTAAAATGCCGTTAGAAAGACCTCATCATTGTTGGCAATGTCAAACATGCCGCGATGCACCGCCAAGGCCACTTCAGCTGGCGAAAGTGATTGCTGCCCCTCACGCAAAAAGAGCGTGCGCGTCACGGCCATGAACAGCGCAGCGTGGAAACCTTTGTCGGCAACATCCGCAATGAGCACCGCTACATGCTCGTCGTCAATCTCCAACACATCATAGAAATCCCCACCGACCTGCCGAGCTGGTTCCAGGTAAGCGGCAAAACCATAATCTGGAAAATGAGGCAAATCAGCCTGTAATAAATTGCGCTGCACCTGCGCCGCCAGCTCCAGCTCGCGCTCTAGCCGCTCTTGCTCTACCAGCTTTTCCTGGGCTGCTTTAAGCCGCTCATACGCTTGTTCCAACGCTTCATTTTTGGCTTGTAAATCTTCAATGTACATCTGATCCAGATTACGGGCATTGGACAAAATGCGCTGAAGCAGCAGGTTGGCCAGTGACGGGCTGTTCATCACAAACTTGTCGAACGCTTCTTCGGTAACTTCTAGCACGGTGGTGGGGGTGATGGTGACGCAGTTGGCCGCGCGGGGGGAGTCGTCGATGAGGCCCATTTCGCCAAAGTAACCATTTTTGCCCACCATATTGAGAATTCGTTCCTCACCATCATCCAAAACGCGGACGATAGCAACGCTGCCTTTCACGACCACATAAAAAACATGCTCCACCTCGCCTTGATGGCATAAGGTCGTGTTGGGTGGATATTCGGCGCGCTTGGCCACCTGGCGCAGTAGCTGTAGCGTTTCCTCATCCAGCCCCTTTAAGGCACTGCGAATAACGGCCGTTGTTCCTGAATCCATAAGTTTATCCCTGCTTCTCTGCCAAAAAAGCGAGCAATTTCGGCAAAGGCCAGCTATTCACAATATGCTTGGCCGTGGCCCAGCCGCGCTGTGCCGTAGCCACACCGTAATGCAGTAGCTCAAATTGATCCACATGATGGGCATCGCAATTGATAGACAGCATCCCGCCTAGCTCCACAGCGCGGCGCACGTGGCTGTCGCGCAGATCCAGGCGCGACGGATTGGCATTGATTTCGAGGATGGTTCGGGTAGAAACGGCCGTTTGCAACACTGCCTCCATGTCCAAATCAGCCCCCGGCCTGTCTGGCAGCAGCCGCCCGGTGGGGTGGGCAATCATATCCACATGCGGATTGTGCAGGGCGTTCATGATGCGGGCCATCACCTGATCACGCGGCTGGTTCAGGCTCACGTGCAGGCTGGCAATCACAAAATCGAGCCGGGCCAGCACCACATCTTCAAAATCGAGCGAGCCGTCGGCCTTGATTTCCATCTCCGTACCGTGCAAAATGCGGAACCCTGGCCCCATCTCCTCGTTAGCGGCAGCGATTTCCTCCGCCTGCTGCCAGAGCTGTTCTGGCGTCAGCCCGTTGGCAATGCCCAAACTTTGCGAATGGTCGCTGATGACAATATGCTGGAAGCCACGCGCCTGCGCCGCTTGGGCCATCTCCAACACAGTCATTTTGCCGTCGGACCAGGTGGTGTGCATGTGCAAATCTGAAATTATTTGCTCGATTTTGATGACGTCGGGCAGCTGCCCTTTTTGCGCCGCCTCAATTTCACCTCGATCCTCGCGTAGCGTGGGCAAAATGTAAGGAAGATTGAGCACGTCGTATAGCCTTTCTTCGCTGTCACACACAATTTCGTCGGCACCATCGGTGGGCGTGAAGGCGTGTTCATTGAGGCTTAAGCCTTGCTTTAATGCCAATTCGCGCAGGCGCACGTTGTGGTCTTTGCTGCCCGTAAAGTAGGAAAGCAGCGTTCCCCATCGCGCAACAGGCAGCACGCGCAAATCCACCTGCATGCCGTTGTGCAAAACCACGCTCGATTTGGTTGGCCCATGCCCAGAAACGGATTCGACGCGGGGCATATTCACAAAAGTGTCCATGATTGGCGCGGCTTCGTCGGCAGCTACCAGCAAATCCACGTCCCCAATGCTTTCTTTCATGCGACGGAGAGAACCGGCAACGGCCGTTTTCACCACACCGGGCAACTGTTCCAACTCTGCCAAAATTGCCTGCGCCAGCGGCCATGCTTCCCCGATTGGGGTGCGATCATCACCGTGCCGGGCCAACGCTTCAATCGCTTTTATCAGCTTCGCCTCGGTTTTGGCCCCCATCTTGGGCAGTTCGCGCAGTTTGCCTGCTTTGGCCGCCGCATCCAGCTCTGCCAAGGTGGTGATGCCCAGCGTCTCATAAACTTGCTTCACCCGCTTCGGCCCCAGACCATCTACCTTCAGCATTTCCACCAACGTTGGCGGAATCTCCTGGGCTAGCTTCTCATAAAAAGATAGCTTGCCTGTGGTAAGCATCTCCTCAATTTTCTCGGCCAGCGTTTTGCCGATGCCCGGAATGTCGGTCAGCTCACCCGCCTCGTACACTTGGTTAATATCGCGCCCCAGCTCCTGAATAGCTTCACTTGCACGCCTGTAAGACAAAACGCGATGGATAATGTCCCCACGAATGGCAAGCATGTCGGCTACGTCTGCAAATATTTTGGCAACGTCACGATTATTCATGGAGCAATTATAGCAGTGGGTAGAGAGTTACAAAATGTAGGGGAGTGGGCGTGCTAAAATACGGCCGTCTACCAATACAAAACGTTGCCAAAGGGGATGCTATAAAGGGGATGCTATTATGAATTAAGAAACCAAAGACCCTCTACAGATTTGTGCTTTTTCAACGCGGGGCATCCCTTAAACTTATAAACAAATGTCCCCCAATTGTCACCAAAAAATCTATTTATTACATTGGTTGTCATCTATCTGAAGCCATGCTAACATTACCCACTTCACTATTTACCTCTACACACTGCTCACATTGCAGCAACTTTATTCAAATTCTCAATTAAGGAGGAGAATATGAAAAGCACCCGTAAGTGGACCCTTTTAACCGTTCTGTTCCTCTTGCTTGGCCTGTTTGTCGTCGCTTGTGGCGGCGGTGCAGCCACAGAAGAGGAACCAGCAGCCGACGATACAACCGAGGAAACGGCTGACGATGAAGCCATGGATGACGAGGCCATGGATGATGAAGAAGCCATGGACGACGAAGAGGCTATGGACGACGACGAAGCCATGGATGACGAAGAGGCTATGGACGACGAAGAAATGATGGCGTTCGAGCCAATGTCAGTTGCAGCCGATAGCTGTGACTATGGCGGTAAGATTAGCTCCATTGAAGCTGTGGATGAACTCACGGTAGTCTTCAACCTGTGTAAGCCAGACCCGGCTTTCCTGGCGAAAATTGCTTTCACTCCCTTTGGTATTCAACCATCTGAATATATTGAAGCCACCGGCGGCACCGGGGACATCCTGGAACAACCTATTGGTACTGGTGCTTACATGGTTGATGAGTGGGTTCGTGGCGATTCTGTTATCTACAAGCGTTTTGATGATTATTGGGGGACGCCGGCTGTGGCAGAAACGGCCGTACTCCGCTGGAGCACCGAGGGTGCCGCTCGTTTGCTAGAACTGCAAGCTGGTACCGTAGATATGATCACCAACGTTAGCCCCGATGACTTTGAAGCTGTAGAAGCAGATCCGAATCTGCAACTCCTGCCTAACGTTAATCCAAACGTTCTCTACCTGGCCATGACAAATACTTTTGAGCCATTCGACAATGTTGACGTGCGTAAAGCCATTGCGATGGGTATTGATCGTCAGCGGATTGTTGACAACTTCTACCCCGCTGGCTCCACCGTTGCCGATTACTTCACCCCCTGCTCCATTCCCAATGGCTGCACCGGTGACGTTTGGTACGACTTCGATGCAGAAGCGGCTCGCCAGATGCTAGCTGATGCTGGCTACCCCGATGGCTTTGAAACCGCTATCTACTATCGCGACGTATTCCGTGGTTACCTGCCAGAACCTGGTCTGGTTGCCGTAGAATTCCAGACCCAACTCCGCGAAAACTTGGGCATCGAGGCTGAGGTAATCGTGATGGAGTCTGGCGCGTTTATTGATGAATCTACAAGCGGCCGTTTGGACGGGTTCTACCTGTTGGGCTGGGGCGCAGACTACCCCCATGTCACCAACTTCCTGGACTTCCATTTCAGTTCAGAAAACCCGCAGTTTGGCGATCCGCATCCCGAGATTTACGAAAAACTATTGGAAGCCTCTACAATTGCAGATGTAGACACGGCAGCCCCGCTCTATGAAGAAGCTAACAACGCTATCCGCGAACTGGTGCCAATGGTGCCAATCGCGCACGGTGCTTCTGCTGACGCCGCGCTGGCCAGCGTAGGCAATGCGTACGTACCACCATTCGGTGCCACCAGCTTCCAGCTGCTCGATCCGGGCAAAGACACCCTGGTCTTCATGCAAAATGCTGAACCGATCAGCCTCTACTGCACGGACGAAACCGACGGTGAATCGCTGCGGCCATGCCAGCAAGTAGTTGAAACGCTGCTAGCCTACCAGACCGATTCCGGTGCCACTCAACCAGCCTTGGCTACCGAATGTACCGGTAACGAGGACTCCACTGTTTGGACCTGCTCCTTGCGTGAGAGCGTTGTTTTCCATGATGGCTCCCACTTCGATGCCAATGACGTCGTTGCTTCCTGGGCGGCTGGTATTGATGCCTCTAACCCGAACCACGTTGGTAATACTGGCTCCTTCCAATATTACTCCTACCTGTGGGACGCTTTGATGAACGACAGCGGGGAATAATTCCCTTGCACAATGAGTGAGATGGTGCGTTAATAGATACACCATCTCATTCATAGCTTGTTTAACAAATAGAGAGCATTTAGTGAAAACAATGCGGGATGGCTACATGGGTATATTCATGTTGGTCATCCCGCATTTTGGTAAACATCATCGCAACGCGAAGCCAATCTGGCTGCGGAGAAAAGAAAGCTCATGGTCCAATACATCGTTCGGCGCATTTTGCTGGCTATCCCCGTTCTATTCACCATTCTAATTGTTGTCTTTGCCCTGGCACGCGCTATTCCCGGCGACCCTTGTAAATCTATTTTGGGTGAAAAAGCCAGTGCAGAAACGTGCGAGAATTTCACCAAAGAATTTGGGCTGGATCAACCTGTTCCCGTGCAGTTTGGTATCTATTTACAAAATGTCCTGAAAGGGGATTTAGGTACCTCCATTCGATTCGGCCGTCCCATTACCCAAATCTTGGTTGAACGCCTGCCAATGACAGATGAATTAGGCCTTTCGGCGATGTTTCTGGCATTAATGATAGGTATCCCGGCTGGCATCATTTCGGCCGTGCGCCGGAACTCCATCGTGGATGTTCTTACTATGATCGGGGCAAACATTGGTGTTTCCATTCCGGTATTCTTCCTGGGCCTACTGCTTATTTACTTTTTTGCAGTCATCCTGAAAGATACTGGTTTTGCCCTTCCCCCCTCTGGCAGATTGTCTCCAGGCGTTACGCCAGACCCATTTTATGAGCTATGGCAATGGCAGGCAGAAGAAGGCACCTTCAGGTTCCTGGTTTATGAATTCATTTCCAATCATTATGTTTTTAATGCCCTAATCACCGGGGATTGGGAGGTGTTTTGGGACGCAATCAAGCATCTGATCCTGCCAGCCTTGGCATTGAGTACCATTCCCATGTCCATTATTGCTCGCATGACGCGCTCTAGCATGTTGGAGACTCTGGGGTTGGATTATGTGCGCACTGCAAAGGCTAAAGGATTGCCAAATCACATGGTCGTCTTAAAACATGCGCTGCGGAATGCCCTGCTACCAGTTGTAACTATTGCCGGTTTGCAGTTAGCAGGCATTTTGGGGGGTGCTGTACTAACAGAAACAATTTTCTCATTACCTGGTGTTGGTCTCAGTGTTTTTGAAGCAATTACCGCCAGAGACTTTCCGATCATTCAAGGCTTTGTGGTTGTGATTGCCTTCATTTATGTGTTTCTCAATCTGGTTGTAGATATTTCTTACGCAATTTTAGACCCCAGGATTCGCTTAGATTAATGCGCCCAAAAAAGTAGGATTCACATGACTTCTGTTGCCCAAATTCCCGATGACAATATTGCCGATATTCGTGATTATCGGTCAAATAGCCTATGGCGTCTGACACTGCGGCGCATATTCCGGCAGCGTTCGGCCATCGTAGGGATCACCATTTTGGCTATCTTGTTTGTTATGGCAATTTTTGCGCCATTTATTGCGCCTTATGACCCTACCCAAGATTTTATCGGTGAAGAAGGTGTTCGACGGCGCGACCCACCCTGTATTCATCTTTTAGGGTGTCCAGAGGAGCAGCCGCAATTTTTGCTGGGGCTAGATGGCAATGCACGGGATGTATTTAGCCGGATTTTGTACGGCACGCGCGTCTCCCTGCGCATTGGGTTTACCGTCATTACAGTGGCAATTGTGAGCGGCACAATTTTGGGTGCCATTGCCGGTTATGCTGGTGGCTGGCTCGATAATTTAATTATGCGAATTATGGATATTGTCCTGGCGTTTCCCTTTTTCCTTTTGGCCATTGCCCTTGTTTTTGTTCTTGGCCCTAGTCTGACGAACGCTATGTTGGCCATCGCCATTGTGAGTATCCCTTCTTATGCCAGGGTGATTCGCTCGACTGTCTTATCTGTGCGTGAAGCGGATTATGTGGAGGCATCACGGGCTTTGGGTGCGAGCCATTGGCAGATTTTGTTCGGCCGTATTTTGCCCAACGCGCTGCCACCACTGATTGTTTTAGGCACCTTGGGTATTGCCACCGCCATTTTGGATACGGCCGCTCTCTCCTTCCTTGGTTTGGGGGCACAACCCCCCACACCTGAATGGGGCACAATGCTTGGTTCTGAGCGCAACCAGATTTTCAGTGCGCCCCATCTGGTCTTTGTACCGGGCATCGCCATCTCAATTACGGTACTGGCCTTCAACCTGCTGGGCGATGGCTTGCGTGACGCACTAGACCCCCGTTTGGTAAACGCTGGCGCTGATTCAAAATAAGCAGCTTGGGGAGAAACGGCCGTTTCTCCCCGACTTCATAGCACTATTCCCCCTAATTTAGTAGGACCATTTTCTATTTCACCCCCTAAAAATAGCTCTTTACATGACATAAATTTTGTTGACTTTACTTAATGTGAAGCTATAATGTGATTATTATGTCGCCTTATTACAGGATGGTGCATTGGCTACCAGACTGGTTTCGCATCTGGATACAAAATCAGTTGCTTCCCAGCCTGGGGTTGCAACCACAAATCATTGCCACCAGCTTGTTCCGAGGCGTCCTGGATTCATTTCTTTTTGTGGCTTTGGCAACAGGACTTTTGGCAGGCGGTCGCTACTATCTGGAAGGACAGTATGCTCTGCCAAGCAGCATTCAAGAAACGGTCATTAAATGGGCACCCATTGCCGACCACATTGCCCGCGAAGCAGATATCCCGCGTGAGGTTCCTCTCGTATTGTGGTTCAAAGAAAACAGTATGCGGGCTGAAAATCCAGAAAATTGTACAGGTATTATTGGCGCATATGATTTGGTTCGCTCCGGGGAACGGCCGTGTTTCACGCCCGGCCCTATTTCAGACCTAGAAGTCAGCGAACAGCTAGCCATTGCGGCAGTGGAGTTCAAAATTCGCTGCCCGGAAATTACATACCTGACTCACGACCCAGACACAATTAAGCGATGCTATTTTGCCTACAATGCAGGTTCAGGTGCGGCAGCAAGGCTGGACGCCAATAAATCTGCCTATGTCATGAACAACTATGATGAAAACTACACCGACATGGTTTATTCAGATGTGGAGTTAGGAACGGTGGCTGTGACCTCTTTAGGGGCTTGGCCAGCGCATCTGGCCTTTCAAAGTTTGATTGTGAGTCAGATGGATTCGGAAGAACGGCCGTTGTCACTATCCATTCTCAACATCAGTACCCAAATATATGATCTTGGCACCCAGGCATGGCATGAACTGGCAGGCACCTCACTTCGTGGCAGCGAATTGATGGCCTTGCCCAGCGTTCGAGCTACAGATGACACAAGCTGCCTGGGAGAGCCTCATAAATTGGGTCGCTTTAGCTTGCGCCCCCGCCTCAATCCCGTTTCCGAATCGCCACTTCTCACCCAAGATATTCATGGGTGTAGCTACAGTTTGCCTGGCCTGGATATTTCCAGCAGCAACCGCTCTGCTGTTTTGGTTGCTCCCATGCCGGGCGAAGTCACCACCTTTACCGACCAGTGGTACAACAGCACAATTCGCATCGAAAATAATGAATGGATCGTTTGGCTACTGCATCCGCGTTCATACTTTGTTGAGGAAGGTACCGTAACGCGCGGCCAGGCGGTTGGTGTGATGGGTGCTGTGGGCTACGCGACAGGCCCACACGTCCATTACACCATTTACGACAAAGTGAACGAAACTTTTGTCGATCCAGCCGGGTTTCTACCGTAAATTAGCTGCAAAGTCCGCCGCAGAGAGGAAACCTGTAAACAAACAAACTCGTCATCATAGCAAATAAGGAGTTGAAGATGGACTTTCTAGAACTTTTAAAATTTGCCCCACTAATTTTAGGCTTTGCCTTTATTGCCTTTTTGCTTTTCCGTAAAGATGCCTTTAGCTCCTTTAATCTGGGCAAATTACTCACCTATTTTATTGGCGTATTGATTACCTTTTTTGTTGTGGGCTGGTTTGTAGATTCTTTCGTGTTTTCCTGGGCTAACGATCGCCTTGAAAACGCCGACAATTCCGCAGAGTTCCAAGAATTTAAGAATCGCAGCGAACAAATCATTGATAACTCCTTCAATGACGAAGCAGGCACAACTATTGTACAACCCCAACCAACAACGGTTCAGGTGCAAATTGTCGTAACTGCTACACCAACACCGGGTTCTGGTGATCCCACATTGCGCCCAGAAACTGGACCAACCCAGTACACAGTAATGGCAGGCGACACTCTTTTTGGGATTGCCCAACGGTATAAAACAACTGTCAATGACATTATGATTGTGAATGGATTGACCTCGCACACCATTATTCCCGGGCAAGTGTTAAACATTCCTGCACCGTCACAATAATTTGGTGAATGGTGATAATTTATTAAATGAGCGAACGAAACCGCAGAGAAACCGGAACAGGCTTTATCGGTCTGCTTGGCAGCTACTGGCGACGGCTGCCCCAAAATTTCCGTTGGAATATCGAAGATACCTTCCAGCCGGAAGATTTGGAAGAACGCTTGCTGCCAAATGAGGAGCCACAACTAGAAATTCGTTTGGCGTGGTATCGGGATATTATTGGCAGTGTGGTTTTTCATTATTTCAATTATGTTTTAGGGGTCACCTTGCTGCTCATTGTGGGCATTATGCTATTTGCATTGCTCACCGGCGGTTTATCTGTTTATTGGGCATTTTCCCCACCGGTCTTGCTGCTGGTTCTGCTTGTCTATGCCGTAATGGAACGCATTGAATATCGCCAATGGCGGCTGCTAAAAACCAATGCACGCCTCATCATCTCTATTCCCCAACCCGGATCGGTTTTTCTGGTTGACAATATTGAGCTAAAGGGTTTGCCGCAGGTGGTGGATACGAACTGGTCTCCCAATCCAGTTTGGCGGGTTTTTCAGTTTTTTACCGGAGCGCGTGATTTATACCTGAGTTTGGCGGCTTATCGATTTGTAGAAGGTACGGCCCGCGTGGGTGATGCGCTTATCATCCCGGATGTGATGCCAGATCAGGTTTATGCTCTAAAACGCTTGATCTTCCCTGTTCCTATTGGTGGCCCACAAAAAGTAACTTTCGCAGGAGCGCAAGAGGTTAAATTCCCAGAGCCGCAAAAGGTTATTCCGGTTGATGAACCAGATGAGCCTGACGAACCGGAATAAATCTTGCTACGCAATTTAAAAAGGACAACCATGTGAGGGCTGTCCTTTTTTTGTTTTGCATGAGCCTTTTTGATTAAACGGCCGTTTCCACCGGAAAACTCAACGTGAAAGTTGTAGCTTGATGGGGGATGCTGCTGACTGTAATTTTGCCATTGTGGGCAGCTATGATTTGCTTGGCAATGGCCAAACCAAGGCCACCCCCTACCCCGCCACTGTGCGTTCTGGCACGGTCGCCACGCCAAAAACGCTCAAACACAAACGGCAAATCTTCTTCGGTAATGCCTTCGCCCGTGTCGGTAACTTGAATTTGAACAGAGCCATCAACTAGCTTGGCGGTAAGGATGATACGGCCGTCTTCCGGCGTGTGCCGCAGCGCATTCACCACTAAATTACTCAATACCTGATCGAGTCTACCAGCATCACCTTGAATGTGGGTGTTGGGGGGCAAGACGGCCGTTTCCACCTGAAGTGCCACCCCTTGTGCCTCCGCCTGGCCCGAAAAGCTGGTTGCCACATCTGCCAGCAGATCAGCCACATTGACTGGTTCCAAATTTAGGGAAAGCTGCCCCGCATCTGCCAGAGAGAGCGTGTGCAAATCGGTAACCAGGCGAGAAAGCAGGCGCGTTTCGTCCAGCGTCGCCTCGATATGGTCCGGTGTAGGGTCGTAAACGCCGTCTAACACCCCTTCCAAATTCCCCTGGATGATGTGCAGCGGCGTGCGCAGCTCATGCGCCACGTCGGCCGTGAGGTTGCGCCGCTGCTGGTCGGCGCGCTGCAGCTCCTCTGTCATGTTGTTGAACGAATGGGCCAAACGGGTGAACTCATTGCGGCCGCTAAACTCCGGCACGCGCACGCTCAGGTCGCCCTCGGCGACGGCGTCAGCGGCGTTCATGACGGCTGCCAGGGGGTTGGCCACGCGGCGGAAGGTGCGGAAAGCCAGGACAGCGGCCAGCAGGGGCAGCGCAATTGCCAAGCCACAGCCGCTTACCCAAACGATAACGGCCGTTCCCGGACTCCCTTCCACCAACCGCGTAATCAACAGAGCCACAATCGTCATGCCGCCAGCCACCAGCGTGACCAACAGGCCAAACATTGCCAAAAAGCGGAAAAACATACCCCGCCGTTTACGCAAATGCTCACCGCCTTGCCAATGGGCGTGGTCTGGCCTACGCCAACGCTTTGGCCGTCGCCGAGGAATTCGGCCGGGATAATGGCGCCAATCCTTGTCCGGTTTCACGCCATCACCTCATCATTAAATTTATAGCCAATGCCGTACACCGTGAGGATGTAGATCGGTTCTGACGGGTCTGGCTCCAGCTTGCGCCGCAGGTTTTTCACGTGGGCGTCAATGCTGCGTTCGTAGGTATCGTGTGAAAAGCCGTGCAATCGCTCCAAAAGCTGTTCTCGACTGAGCGTTTGGCCGGGATGCTGTGCCAGGATAGCTAGCAGATTGAATTCGATTCGCGTAAGCTGCAACGTTTCGCCAGCCCGGCTGATCCGATGGCCGTTCAGGTCAATTTCGATGTCGCCCACCTGGATTTGCTCGGTTGGGACCAGCCCACCACGCACGCGGCGCAGCACGGCGCGCACGCGGGCTACCAGTTCTCGTGGCGAAAATGGCTTGGTGATGTAATCATCCGCGCCTAACTCCAGGCCAATCAGCCGGTCGGTTTCGTCGATGCGGGCGGTAAGCATGATGATGGGTACGTCTGATTCGCGGCGCAGGGTGCGGCAGACGTCTAGTCCGTCCAGTTCTGGCAAGTTCAAATCCAGCACCACCATGTCTGGTTTTTCGCTGCGGGCAATGGTGAGGGCGGTACGGCCGTCTCCAGCCGTCAACACCGCATACCCGCTGCGCTCCAGATAATCACGGGCCAGCTTCACAATTTTGGGCTCGTCATCAACAACTAAAATACGTTCATTCATAGCGTAAGTGTGTATGAAAAGTGTCAATCTGCCAAACGAACCGTGCCGCTCAGCGATTGCTCATTTTACAGGACGGCCGTTTACCAGTACGATTTGCCCCATGCGATTTCAACACTTGCTTCCTTTATTATTTTTGCTGGGCGTGGCGGGCTGCGGTACGGCCGTTCAATCGACCGCCACGCCAACCATCCAACCATCCCCCACGCTAAATTCGGTAGAAACAACGGTGCCACCGCCTGTCATTGCCGTTGCCACCCTTCCACCCACAAATTCATCGACTAACACGCCAACGGCCGTACCGCTACCCAACGCCACGCCTCATCCCATTGCCCCATACACCATCGACGGGCTGCGCCAACGCAGCTTTCCCGGCGGGGTTATCCAGGTGGGAGTGCTGCTGGCAGAGGAGGCAGCATTTCGCCGCTACGCCATCAGCTATCCCAGCGATGGCCTCACCATTACCGGCATTTTGCAGGTACCCGCCGGAGATGGCCCATTTCCGGTCATTATTTTGAACCACGGCTACTACGATCGCCCCACTTACTTTTCTGGCGCAGGCACTTGGCAGCAAGCAGGTTTTTTAAACCAGCGCGGCTACCTCACAATTGCCCCGGATTACCGCAGCTGGGGCGATTCTGACAGCGGGCTGAGCCTGTTCCACACGGGGCTAGTCAGCGATGTGCTAAACCTCATCGCCTCCTTGTCGTCGTTGCCCCAGGCGGATACCAGCCGAGTGGGTTTGTGGGGACACAGCATGGGGGGTGGCATTGGCACAAAGGTGCTGACGATGAGCGATGGGGTAAAAGCGGCCGTTCTCCACGCCCCCAACTCAGCCAATGACGCCGACCTCATCGCCCGCTGGGGCGCAGGCTGCCTGCCTGGGCAAACAGAATTGGTTGACCAGTGTAACCCTGCTGAACTGCTGCCCGCCAGCACACCGCAAACGCTAGTTGATGCCTACTTTGCCGCAGCCGCCAGCCCGGAAATGATGCAGCAAATCGCCCCAATTAACCATTTGGCTTACGTATCGGTGCCCGTACAAATTCACATTGGCACGGCCGATGGGGCTGGGCTGGCCGAGACCCCACCGGACTGGGCACCACGTTTGCACGAGGCGTTGCTGACTGCGGGCAAAGAAAGCACGCTTTACACCTACGAAGGCCAGGGTCATTTCTTCACCGGCACCGCCTGGACCGAAATGATGACCCGCACGGCCGATTTTTTTGACACGCATCTTTTTCAATAAGGTGTAGGAGCAGGTCTCAGACCTACTCCTATCATCATTTAGACCGTCATCACCGGTTCGTCATCGTCGCTATCGTGCATCCATTTCGGGCTTTTCTCAGGGCCGGGTTGATCATGTTTGTGATGGTGCCGCCAAGGGCCACCCCGACGCCAATGACGGCGGCCAAAAATCAACCGCATGAAGAGCATTGCCAGCAGGAAGAAGAAGCCTATCTTGAAGAAGATGGCAAAGATGCCCAGAATGCCCCAGCCAATGAAACGGCCGTGTCCGTAACCATCACGGTAAGGCGAAACGGGTGGCACAGCTTCTGCACCTTCCCCAGCAGACTCGCTGGTTTGTGCCTGAATGCCATCAGAATACCCTTCATAGTACGCAGCACGGGTGCGGCTGCCAAATCCGCCAAATATGCCAGACAGCAGCAGAATGATTAATCCAAAACCTAGTAATTTGCGAAACATGTTTGTCTCCTTTGTTTTATCCGCAGATTTCGCAGATTTGCGCAACTTGCGCGTGCAGATTTTTTTCTGTTACCTCTGTGAACTCTGTGGCTCATTAAATTTCTATGCTGGCAGTATGCAGCACAATTTTGAAGAAATTGTGAACAAGTGAGGGATAGGTGGTGAAGGTGATAAAATTGTTGCCAACTAAATCTGATCGGTCTTGTGCGATGATTATGTTAAGCAGTGAGTTTAAAAGGACCTGTCAGATTTCAATCTCAAAAACCAATTTGGAGGTTTTCATGTCTAAAATTCGTTGGGGATTGCTATCAACGGCTAACATCAATCGGCGACTGATTCCCGTTATCAGGGAATCAGCCAGGGGAGAGCTGGTGGCGATGGCCAGCCGCAGTCAGGAGGCTGCACAGGCGTACGCCGACAAGTGGGACATCCCCCAGGCGTTTGGCAGCTATGAGGCGATGTTGGCTTCGGATGCAATAGATGCCGTCTACATTGGGCTGCCCAACCATTTACATGCGGAATGGTCGATCAAGGCGATGCGCCAGGGCAAGCATGTGATGTGCGAAAAGCCCTTTGCGCTGACGCTGGCTGAGGTGGATGAGATGACGGCCGTTTCCCAACAAACGGGCTGTTACCTAGCAGAAGCATTCATGTACCGGCACCATCCCCAGACCAAAATTGTGGGGGAACTGGTGCAGAACGGCCGTCTTGGGCGTGTCACCTTGGTGCGGGGCATCTTCAACTTCGCCTTCAACAATCGTGAAAATATTCGGCTACAGCCAGAGCTGGGGGGCGGCTGCTTGTGGGATGTGGGCGTCTATCCGCTCAGTTTAGCGCAATACATTTTTGGTGGCCCACCACAGCAGGCGGCTGGGCATCAATGGGTTGGTGAAAGCAGGGTGGATGAGCTGTTTTCGGGGCAAATGCAGTACGCTAACGGGGGCGTGGCGCAAATAAGTTCATCTTTTTGTACGCCCTGGTACACCTATGCTGAGATTTTGGGCACCGAGGGACGGCTCACGCTCAATCGGCCGTTTGTGGCTTTGAATGACGGCCAACGCAAGCTAATGTTTTACCCCAAAGAGGGTGAGCCGGAAGAGATTGCCGTGCCGGAGAAGGAGTTGTATCTAGGTGAGGTTGAGGATTTGCACGCAGCGGTGTTGGACGGCCGTTCCCCATACCTCACTTTTGCCGAAACGCGCAACCACATCAAAACCGTCCTGGCACTGTACAAATCGGCTCAAACGGGCCAGGTCATTTCACTTTAATTGAATGGGACCCGGATGACGCAGACTTTTTTGCTCCGCGTTCATCCGCGCTCGCCTGCGTCCAATTGTTGAGTAATTGTCACGTCTCCGTCTAAAATGGTGAGACGAATGTGATGGTGATGAGTACGGCCGTCTTCCTCAAAAATCCTCGGTACGCGAGCAGCGTTGATGTAATGAATGCCGTCCCGCTCTAAATGCCAGGTACGTGGCCCCGCTTGTTTGACATGATGGTGCATATGCCCCGCTACCACAGCCAGCACCGTTTTCTCTTGCTGTCGGGCAAAATCAATCGCTTCGCGTAAATCCGAATCACCAAAATCTTCTGCTGGGGACCCAAAATCTTTACCCCAAATTGATGTGCGGTTACTGCCCAGCCCCGTGGGGCCATTGTGCGCCAGGAAGATAAGCCGCTGCTGGGGCGTTTGTTCCACAAGCTGGCACAATCGTGCTGCGGATTCGGCCATCGTCCCCACGCCAAACTCGCGCATTAGCTGCGGTTGGCAATGCAGCACGGAGCCACCCATCGCAAACGGCCGTCCCACCACCACGGCCACATCTTCACTTCCTGGCATCGGATGCACCGAGTAACCACCAACCTGCACGTTGCCCAAGGCACGCTGCCACTGCTGCAAGCGGGGTGCCTGCCTCCAGGCAAACCAATGGCGTACCCAAAGCGGCCATTGCTTAATTTCTGCCACAAGCTGGGGCAAGGTGAGCGTATCGTGGTTGCCTGGGATCATGAGCGTGGGCTTTTGCAACTGTGCCATCTGCCTGGCAACGGCTAGCCCTTCCCAGTGCCACAGGTTGGCTAAATCGCCTGTACAGAGCAAAAAATCGTAGTCGGATTGGTTGAACTGGTTAACGTCTTGTTGATCAAACTGGCGATGGATGTCGCCGATGAGGGCAATTTTGGTGGGTTTGCTCATAGCTCCCAATTATGGCACACAATACAAGCGATGTCCGAATTTTTAACGCAAAGAACGCAAAGGAGCGGAAGAAGCAAAGTTTCTTTCCATTTACCCTTTGCCTCTTTGCATCTTTGCGTCAAAGTTTTTCAGAGAGACTTCAAGTAGCTGATCAAGAGACGGCCGATCCACCGGGTCGCTGCTGGGATGGGCAAGAAGAAGACGGCCGTTTCCCCCCACCACAAAATCCCCGCCGAGCTGGTGTGTATCCCCCCGGTTTCCCAATGTTTCTCGCCCTTGCAGCTTGGCTCTGGTGTAATAGAGCACGCTGCGCGGACTCCAGGCGCGTATAGCTGAGCTTTTCAAGCCATACGCCTGATACGCGGCTAACTGTTGATCAACCAAAAAGGAAAAGGGAGATTGGGTTTCTTGCAGCCAAACGTTGGACCAATAGTTTGTGCCAAATGAAATGGTGGCAATTTGTACATTGGCAGCTTCAAACTGCTCCTGATGGGCCACAACCTGGGCCACATGATCGCGACAGGGCAGTCAGGCCAGGTGGCGCAAAAAGATTAGCAGCGCCGTACGGCCGTTGCCCCACAAAGATGAGAGCGGTACGGCCGTTCCGTCCAGGTTTCTCAAGGTGGCATCTGGAGCAGTTTGGCCCACAGTTAATTTTGGCATGAATCCTCTTATAGAAACCAGCCGCGGATTACGCAGATTTTATCCGTGAAAATCCGCGCAATCCGTGGCTCTTTATTGCAGGTGGCGGCTGGCCCAGACAAGCCGCTGCACAATGGTAATAACCACTAGCAGCCCCATCAGACTAAATAGCCAAAGGAGGACGCTGGGAAAAATGAGAAAAGCGGAGTAAAAAACAATCGTCTCTGTACCCCCCACCAAGCCCGCTGGCATCACTACCGAGGTGAGCCGATGGGTGGGCTGATGGCTGCGCTTTTCCAAAATGGCGGCCAGATACATCCACGAAGCACCGTTGACATAAAATGTTGAGAGCAAAAAGATGAGGGCGTAGGTAACGGCCGTTTCCATCTGCCCAAACGCCAGCCCAATGGGAACGGCCGCATACACCACATAATCAATAATAATGTCCAGATAGCCACCAAAATCAGATTGGCTATCCGAAACACGGGCTACAGCCCCATCCAGGCCATCCAAAATGCGATTGAGCCACCACAGCAGCACCGCCAGCAAGTAAGATTGTTGCCAAGCTGCCAACGCCGCCCCAATCCCGGCAATCAACCCCATGACTGAAAACAGCCAGGGCGGTACCACCTGCACCAGTTCTGCCACCGGGTTGAAAACGGTATCTTTCACCAGGCGCATCCGTTCATCAAACATCAAGCAGCTCCCTTCATCCGTTTGTAAAGCAAATAGCCCACCAACAGTCCGTCCAGCAGATGCTCTAGCAGGCGGAAAGTGCGGCCACCATGTTTTGGGTCCCAATAGCTAATGGGAGATTGAAATCGTTTGTGCCAATCTAGTGGAAACAGCAGTACGGGGCCGTCGTCGGCGTGGGTAAGAATGTCTACGGCCGTATGCAAACCAGCCCCCAACACAAACCAGAGCAGCCACCGCTGCCGTAGCAACAAACCGACCAAGGCCAGAGCAAACAGGGGTAGCGGCGCATGTAAGCTGTTGTGCGCCGCGATCCACCACGGGTTGTGAAAATAAAGCTGGTTGTAGGTAGGGCTGCATCGCGTTTTGTCCGGGAGATGGGCGCGAATGAAGCGACGATCCAGTACGTAGCCCACACTCAGCAAGGCCAGCGGCACATCTGGAGCCACAGAGCCAGCCAGCATGGCAGCTTCAGCCTGCGGCGATTGGGGTTTGGTGGTGTGTTTAAGAACGGCCGTTAACAAAAAGTGTGAATATGTCTGCATAAAATTGGTTATTGTCGCTTCTGGAATTTTTTTCTGTGCTGCCAGTTGAGATACGGCCGTGCAAATTCAACTTTCTCTTTTGCGCCGTATTTCAATAAATCCCACATCGTCAGATTGCCAAAAAAGTGGGCTTTGTACGCGCCGGAGCGCATAAAGCCTTCGCCGGGCTTGAGCAAGCTGAGGCGCAGCTTGTTTTTGGGCAGGTACGTTTTGCCATCCAACAGAGCAACAAATGGGTCTGCAATCCACGCTAGGTTACGGAAAATTTGGTTAATTTCAGCAACGGTGGCATCTACAACCGTTTCATCATGCGGATCAACGTTTTCGATGAGCGTATCAACCTTGTCGGCCACCTCATCAAATTCTGGGTATCCGCCACCACACAGCTTCAGCGTCACCAATTGATCATAATATCCCTGCCGATCTTGACCAGTTTGAAGGGTTTGCGCACGCATCATGTTCAGTTTGACGAGTTCCGTATACGCACCCAGCAGCCACATCACGCTGTACATCTGCCACAGCTTGTAATTGCCAAACGAGCGGTAGCTGTTAGCAATGAGCCGATCGGCGGAGCAAACAAAATTGTGCGTCACCGTCTGCAAATCGGTAAAGGCGTTGGCGGAGTAATCCCCCGTTTTTTCTGCTTGCAGCAGTTGATGGGCCAGGACGAAAACGGCCGTTAACGTACTGTACAACCCCTTGGAATACAGCGGATCAACAAAGCCCGCCGCGTGTCCCAGCAACGCCCAGCGGTCGCCCACCACCTGGCGCGTGTTGTATTGCAGCCGATCGGCTCGTACCCAACCGCGCACTGCCTGGGCCTTTTCAAACTGTTTGGCAATGTTGGGGAATTGTTGGATAAAGCCAAAAAATTCCTCTTCCGGAGTCAAATCGGATCGCGGCGGATAGATGCGCGGGTCTAGCAGCAGCCCCACGCTGCACAGCGGATTGGTTGATTCGGCATGGTTGTCGAACGGAATTACCCAGAGCCAGCCCCCTTCAAACAGGTGGTGCAAGGTTCCTTCCGCCATCGGGAAGGGCAAATCATAAGCTGACTGGTTTTGGTTGGCGCGAGCATGGCCCAGCACGTTGATCATGTGGGTAAACATGCCGCGCGAGTGCGTCTGCAAATTGAAATCCCGCTCCCCGTATTTTTGGGCCAAAATGGAGCGGAAGCCGCCCGCATCCACCACAAATTTGGCCGTCACGGGGTCGCCTTTGACGGAAAAAATAGTTATGTGGTCGTCATGGAGTTGTACGTCTTGCACGGCCGTCTGCTGCCGAACCTGTGCGCCGTAGGAAACGGCCGTACTCATCATGAAGTAATCCGTATCTTGCCGGTACAGGTGCAGCTCATGGCCGTGTGGCTCTTTGGGAATAATTGCCTGAAGCGTATGTTGCGGATTGTGCGGCTGCCCTTTTTTATGATGCAAAAAGCCAAAATGCCGCTTGATGCCGTGGGTCGTGCCTGCGAATGCCAGAAAATTCTCGGTGCTAAAGTAAGCCAGTTCCGGCACGTCGTAAAAATGGGCCAACGCCCGCATCAGCTCCGACGTTTCTAAAATGAGCGATTCGCCAATAGCAAAACGCGGGTGCGACTTTGCTTCAAAAATCACCACCCGCTGCCCGTGCCGCGCCAGAATCGCTCCTAACGCACTCCCGCTGATACCAGAGCCAATAATCGCAATGTCAAAATCCGTCTGCGTCATAAACCTTCCTCAAACCCCTTTTTCCCTAAGCACCTCAACTTTCCCGTGTCATGCTGAACAGAATTTCCAGTCTCCAATCTCTATTTAACGCCGCCAAGCGAGCCATTTGTTAAATAACTTAGCCACAAACGGCGTCAGGCGGGTGCGGTTCCAGGCATCGGCCGTTTTCTTAATCGCTTCTGCCTGCGTAGGGTACGGATGAATCGTCTGCGACAACGTGCTCAAGCCCTTGCCCGCCATCATCGCCGTGGTGATTTCGCTAATCATCTCTCCCGCGTGCCGCCCCACAATGGTTGCGCCCAGAATTTTGTCTGTGCCTTTGCGAACGTAAATCTTCACAAAGCCGTCATCACTATCCGCCCGACCGCGATCCGTATCCTGAATTTTGTGGCTGAAGGTGTCTACCGCGATGCCCTGCGCCTCGGCTTCGTAAGCAAACATCCCTACGTGAGCAACTTCCGGGTCGGTGTACACCGTCCAGGGAATAATCAAATCGCTGTACTTCTTACGACCAAGAAAGAACGCATTTTGGATGACCATGCGGGCGGTGGCGTCGGCCGTGTGGGTAAACATGGCCGGAATGGCAACGTCGCCTGCGCCGAACACATCTGGATTAGTCGTTTGCAGTCGGTCGTTCACATCCAGCCCTTTCTTGCTGTACCGTATTCCGGCCGCTTCCAATCCTAATCCTTCTACATTGGGTTGGCGGCCAGCAGCAAGTAAGATTTCATCCACTGCCAACGTGTGCGCGTCGCCATCGTATTCAAAATGGATGATTTTTTCGCCACCTACGGTTTCAATTTTTCCGGTTCTGCTCTCTAAATAAAATTGCACGCCATCGGCTTCCAATGCGCCGCGCACCAGAGCAATCCCTTCTGGGTCGCTCAGCCCGCCGATGGTCGGCAGCAGATCAAACACACTTACCTCGCTGCCAAAGCGGGCAAAGGCTTGGGCCATCTCGGCCCCAATTGGCCCCGCCCCGATGATTGCCAAACGGCGGGGCAACTCGGTTAACTCAAAAACACCTTCGTTGGTGATGTAACCTGCCTCGGCCAGCCCAGGAATGGGAATGGCGGCGGCGCGAGAGCCGGTGGCGATGACCGCTTTGCTAAATTCGATGGTACGGCCGTCTACCTCAAACGTGTTCTTCCCCGTAAATTGACCATCCCCCAGATACAAATCAATGCCCAGGTCACGGAAGCGGGTGGCGGCATCATGGTAGCTAATTTCAGAGCGAATTTTGCGCATCCGCTGCATGACGGTGGCAAAATCAACCGTCACGTCGCCACCCACGTGCACACCCAGCTCAGCTGCGCGGCGAATATCGCCGACCGCTTTGGCGGAGCGCAGCACCGTTTTGGAAGGAACACAGCCTGCATTCAAGCAATCACCGCCTAGCAGATGCTTTTCTACCAACGCCACTTTAGCCCCCAGGCCACGGGCCCCCACGGCCGCTACCAATCCCGCCGATCCCCCACCAATGACGAGCAAATTGTAACGGCCGTCTGGCATGGGGTTTTGCCAATCAGCCGGATGGGCATTCTTGACCAAAATATCATTGTATTCATCAAACGGTGCAACCTTAATTTCGGCAACCATGTGTCATACTCCTGCAACGCTATTTTTTTGATGCGAAAGGGGCAATTGGTAAGAAAGGAGGTGTGAAAAGGGACTTTCCCTTTTCACACCGTCATAATTAACTTGCTGCCTTTGCTTCTCGTCCTTTGACGAAGCGAGACAGGCCAATGCTTACCAAAATGAGGACAATAGAAAAGGTTAAAGACAGCGGATCAAGCTGAATGTTGCCAGCCATCAACGCTTCCAGCGTGCCAAAAGATCCACCCAACAGCACGACAGAAATGGTGCCAGGCAAAGAGCCAACGGCCGTTGCCAACAAAAACGGCTGCCATTTAATCTTTAAGAAGCCAGCGGCATAATTTACCAAATCGTATGGCAAAAAGATAAGCCGCATGACCAAAACAGTTTCAAAGCTATTGTTACGCAAGCGACGGGTATATTTCTGGATAACGTTGGTATCTTCCTCGTCATCAAGCAAACCCTGGCCAAAGTAACGCCCCACCCCATAAGCCATCATGGCCGACGCATTGCCGCCCAAAACGGTATATAAAATACCAATCGGACCAAAAAGAAAACCAGCCAGCAAAGTGAGTAATGTAGCCGGGAAGAAGAGCAACGGCCGTAACGTGTAAAGCAAAACAAAAAAGAGCGGACCAGCAAACGAACTTGTCAAAAAGTCTACAATGAGGGCCAAACTGTCTGCCAACGTTAAATTGTTAACCTGGGTATAAATGTAATAGCCCCCCACCAACAAGCTCCAAAACAAAAGTGCCAATAACTTCGCCCCATGCTGCTTCAAAAAGGATGGCCCCTGTGGCAGCAGCGTTGTGGGGCGTTGTGCAAAATCTTCATTCATCAATCCTCAATCTCCTAATTTTGTGATCAAATTCAGTTAGCTTTATGACTATCCATGACACAGAAGCGTTCACCGTAGAAAATCTTACAAACAAAAGATTAAGAAACCCTAACATTCAGGGGAAAATTAGCTGCGACTCATAAACATTATTCGGCCGTTTGCAAAATATGGATTGATTCAAGGGCGAGTTCCCGCAGATCTTCCTCTGGCTCAAGGGCAAGGAGCGTTTCGTAATCGGCAATGGCGGCGGGGTAGTTGCCTAGTTGGGTGTAGGCAGCCGCCCGATAAACGTAAATTGAAGGGAAGGTAGTCGGGTGCAGAGCCACGACGCGATCAAAATCGGCAACGGCCGTTTCATAATCTCCCAGAGCCATTTGTGCCTCCCCACGTGCCCAGATTGCCTGGGCAAACTGTGCGTCCAAAGTAATGGCACGGTCAAATTCCGTAATCGCCTCATCGTATTGACCCGATTCCAGATAAACAACCCCCTGTTGGTACGCATCCACCGCGCGCCCCGGAAACAACTCCCGCCAGCCAAGCCCCAACAGCAAGCCCACCAACACAATCAACGCCCAGCGCAAAAAACCACGTGCCGACGCCGCAAAGAACGGCCGTTTTTGAGTCAACATTGGCTGCAATTCGGGCGGAAGTTTGGGGGCGGCCACCACGTCACCCCCCTCGGCCAAAATTTCATCCAGCAGGCGCGTTTCAAACGGTACAGAGCCTAAATCCACCGATTTTTGGAGTAGACGTTTGCTTTGCAAAGCGGCCGTTTTGGCCAAGGCCAACTCCCCCTCCAATAACAACATCTGCGCCCGCACCCGCAGCAAAATCTGCTCCACCTCTAGTGCCAGCGCGTTGTACTGCTCTGGTTGGATATGTGACAGCCACTCTTGCGCCCGTGCCAAATCTCGCTCATAGCGGGCCACAAAATAAGCTGCACTGGCAAAAATAATCGGAGACTGTTGCTTGGGTGGCCGATGCAGCAATAAACGAAGGGTCTTGTCCAGAAAAACGGCTGCTTCTGTCACTTCCCCCTTATCCAATGCCTGCAAATGGGCCACGTAATGCCCCACCAACGCCTCACTGCTGTCTGGCGGCGCGGCCAACGTTGCGGCTATAAAATTGGCATCCATCTGGGCAGGCCGCACGCCACGCAGCGAGGCTTCGATTAAATTTGTAAGTGCCAACTGCCGGGTCAGGGCCGCCCCACCCCGCCACATCTGCCAAATGCGCGCCATATCGGTGTATCTATTGCCAATCTTTTGCGGAACGGCCGTGGCTGGTAGCAACATCACGGCCGAAAGCACGAGCCACAGCAAAGCCAACCCCAACCCATAGCCAATCCCTTCCAACCGCAAAGCGAAATTCACGCCCAGAATCAACAGCAGTTTCAGCAACGTTGCCAGCGGGCCACCGGCCAACATCACCATACGTCGCCGCCGAAAATCACCAAATTGCCTTGGTACCATCAAGGCCCGTCCTTGCCACTGCACCACGTTGGTATGAATCAGGCTCAGGCGTGTGCCACCCGCCTCGCGGGCAATACGCAGCGGGCCGAAGGTAACCAGCACAAAGCGAAAGCCTACTAACCAACCAGCCAGCAGATGCCCCAGCTCATGCCACACAACTGATAAAAAGAGTGCCAGCGGAAACAGTAAAAAGGTGCTCAAGATGAGAACGGCCGTTGACGGCACCAAAAAATCCGGGCGTGGAGCGCGCAAAACCAGCGGCAGCAGCAGCACCATACAGCCAATCATAATCACGCTGCCAACCAATCGCTGCCATCTTTGAGACTTCTTTTGCTGGGGTGTTGGCACCTCCCCAATCTGCTCTGGCAAAATCTGCAACCTCATAGCGCAGAAGTATAGCCAGCCGTACAATTGTGCACAATGCAGCTTGCAAGATTAGAACATAAGAGCTAAACTTGATACGCTTACATCAGTTTGTTCAAATCACAAAAGGTGGAGTTTATGAACGACTTTCAGCCCAAAATCACCCTCGTCAAAATACCTGTTTCAAACATTGAAAAATCGGTAGCCTATTACCGGGATGTGCTTGGGCTACCAGAATCTTTTAGTGCCCTGGAATATGGTTGGGCGCAGCTAGAGGTGGGCAGTTTGCCCTTCTGCCTCTACGAAGCAGGCAAAGGGGGCGGTGGTGGCACTCCCGGCACCTGCGATGCCGTTCACTTTGCCGTCTCTGATGCAGCTGCCAGCTATGAAGCGCTTGCGGTACGTGGCGCAAACATTCCTAGTGGCCTAGAGACCAGTGCCGATGGCATGCGCTTCTTTGACATTCACGATCCTGATGGCAATTTGATCAAAGTCGTCCAAAGGAAAGCATAATTCAACCTCCCCGAGGTCATTTTTAAGCGAGGAACCCTATGAGTGAACCCCAAGTTGGTATTTATTTGATTGTCGAGTTTGAATGGCCACGGCCGTTTTCTCAAGAACACGCCCAAAACGCCCGCAAGCTGCACGATGTGCTGCAGGGCAAAGATTGGATCAAAGAAGTCGTGGCCGCAAGCGGTGGCATTGGGGATGGTCCCCCGTCCGTCTGGATTTTGTGGCTGCGAAACTACGCCGCCCTGGATCGCCTCCTTCACGCGCAGGAAGACCCGGTGAGTCAGGCATACAATCTGTTCTTCAGCCAGATGCCCGTCGTTAAGGACAAAATCCGCGAACAGGTCGATTTTGGTTAGCCCACCCACAGGGAATTTCTACGAAGAGGTGTCTCATGTCACAAACTGACCTTTCTGTTGCCGTTTTGAAGATGGCCAGCGTTAGCCACGCTTTTTCCGACGTGGATGTGAGCCAGCCATTCCATTGGCGTAAGCACATAGAGGGCGTACGCATGGCCCTGATTGGCACGCACCATGAGCTGCAAGATTTGGCCGCCACGCTGGCCGCCCACCGCAGCCAAACTGGCTTGCCCACAACGCTCGTCCAGCAACTTCTGGGGCAATATCACACTGCCTACCGCGAACTGCAAGCCACGCTGCTTGGCATCAGTGATGAGCAGTTTGACCAGGAACCGGCGGCTGGCGAATGGCCCTTACGGGTGATATTGGGCCATATTTTTGACGCAGAGCGCACCTTTTTCGCACTCATCATTTCGGGTAAAGAGCAACAGCAAGCAGGAGTGAAACGGCCGTTTACCTTCCCAGATGGCGAGGTTGAGCGAATTGTTGGCAATCAGGATGCTTTTTACGACATTATCGACAATCAGCCATTGGCAAAGATTCTGCACCACTATGAACAGTTTCACCAGCGCGTTCTCGCTGAGCTAGCAGAGTTAACAGACGAGCAATTTTTGGGGCCATCCCCCATTTGGTGGGAAGAAGAAGAATATACACTGCAATATCGCCTGCACCGCTTTGAAGCCCACATGCGCCAACACCATATCCAAATCGAGAAAACATTGCGGCTGCTGGACCTGCCAGAAACAGAAGCCCATCGCCTGATTCGTCTGGTTTATCGCGCGCTGGCCAGTGTAGAAAATTGCCAGATTGGCGCACCCACATTCAGCACAGAACCACAACACGCCCTGGCAACCATTGTTCGTGAGCGCACGGCCGTTATTCAACAAATTGTGGCAGACTGTCGGCGGTTGGCAGCGGCCGTTCACAACGACGACCTGGCCACCGTCCAACAAATCACAAACGATCACCCCGCCTTGGCCAACGCATTGGCACAAAATGGTCTCTCGTTGCTTATGAACGCGATTTATCTTCGGAAAACGGCTATTGTAGATGCGTTCCAAGCCGCTGATGCCAAAATAGATGTGTTCACGGCAGCTGCCCTCGGCGATGTGCCCCGGCTGCAAGCGTTGGCTGAGGAATGGTCTGGGTATCTCAATCGCTTTGCTAAAGATGGCTTCAACCCGCTACAGTTGGCTTGCTATTTTAATCAAGAAGCTGCCGCGCTTTGGCTGATTAAACAAGATACAGACGTGAACGCTATTGCCAAAAATCAGATGCGCATTGCCCCTATCCATGCTGCTGCCACGCATGGCAACCTCACTATCTTGCGGGCGTTGTTAGAGAATGGGGCAGATGTCAATGCAGCTCAAGAGGGTGGGCATACGGCCGTTCATCAAGCTGCCCACCGCAACAATGTCCCCATGGCACAGCTGCTGCTCGAATTCGGAGCTAACCCCCACCAACCAAACGCCCAAGGGCAGTCTGCGCTGCAAATGGCCCAAGCTGAGGGAAATGATGAAGTAACGGCCGTACTGGCACTCTAAACAAAAAAGGCCCGGCAAACGCCAGGCCTTAATATTGTCACTGCGAGTCTGAGTCGCTTATTGCGTCACTTCACGAACGGCCGATAAAGCCGAATCATAATCTGGAAACTGGGCAATTTCTGGCACGTACTCTACGTACCGAATGATGTCGTCACTATCTACCACAAAAATTGACCGCTGCTCCCAGCGCCGCTCCAAAATGTGCGTCCCATAGGCATCGCCAAAGTTCATATCCATATGGTCAGATAATGTCTGCACCTGGTCTACTCCTGCGGCACCACACCAGTTTGCTTGCGCGGTGGGGAAATCCGAACTTACCGTCAGAATAACCACGTTTTCGCCCAAGTTCGCGGCTTCTTCATTAAATCGACGGGTTTGGGCATCACAAATGCCTGTAAAAAGTGACGGCACCACAGAAATGAGCCGCACTTTACCTTTGCTATCATCCAGGGTGACTTTACTAAAATCGTTGGCAGTTAGCGTAAAGTTTGGGGCCTTATCGCCCACTTTTACCTGCTCACCACGTACAGTTTGTGGGGTTCCTTTCAAGGTAACCGCACCAAAACGCTCTGTTGTCATCAAAACTCCTTTTTCTGTTCTCCAATAATTTGTGAGGTCGCTACCCAATAAGCGATTAAACCAATAATGAGGTGTCCCCCTCATATGGTTCTACGTCGGTCGCCTCTGGCCCTTTGCGCGTCTCTTCTACATCGTACAAAATCCACTGACCTTCCTGAATGTTGCCGGGGTCATTGGTTGTATTCGATTTATGGAAGAAGATTTCTTCGCCGCCACCTCGCATAATAAACCCATACCCTTTTTGGTTGTTGTACCATTTCATACGGCCGATATATTTGCCGGTCTGTGGGTCAATCTGGATGGTGTCTGGCATTGGATACTCTTCACCATTGCTAGAAGAAGCATCTGCATATGCGCTATCGCTTTGGCTTGGCTGGCGCACTGGCGGCGCGGCAGGAGCTAAATCCAGCTCGGCCAAAGATGCCGGTTCGATTGGCAATCCCGCTTGCTCCAAGGCTCGCTGCATCTCTACAGTAAACACAAATTGCTTCCCGTCTTCGTCTGTCGCCCATTGATCTTTGTAATTCATCGTGAAAATCTCCATTGGCCAACTGCTGCAAATATCTAGTAGGGATGATTCAAAACAACATTCCCCGCCTCATTATAGTATAAATCTTATTTTTTTCTCTTTTTTCCACCGTTGGGGGAATCAATGAGGGAAAGTTGTTGGGGAACGGCCGTATCCACCTCGTCCTCTACCTCTGGGCGGCCAATCATCTTTAAGGCTCCTGTAATGCGATTACGCTGCCCAATGGTCATAACAGCACGCGGCTTGATAGCGCGGCTGCCTATGTATGTCTCTTTCAACTTCAGCTTCTTGGTAGAACCGATGCCAGTGGTGATGAGAATCTGGGTTTTTTCGTCGCCAATCAGGGCGGCGACCACCTCAGCTGCCTCTTTGGGCAAGTTCAAATTGCGCACACCTTGTCCATGACGCCCTTGGGTAGGATAGTCGCTCATAGCGGTGGCTTTCGCCATCCCGTTATCGGTAATGCTCCACAAATAGCCATCTGGGTCCACCACAGACATGGCCACAACGCCGTCAGCCTCGTTGGCGAGCTTAATGCCATAGACACCACCGGCTGGCAAGCCAGACGGCCGTACCTCCGCTTCCTTAAAGCGAATTGCCTGTCCAGCGGCCGTCGCCAGCATCACTTCCTGTTCCCCGTTCGTCAGCTCCGCCCAGCCCAGAGCGTCGTCATCCGGCACGTTCATCACCACAAATGGCGAGGAGGTGATGCCAGGCAAATCATCCACCCGAACGCGCTTGACCACACCTGCCAGGGTGGTTAAGAACACATAGCCAGTTGCACTCACCGGCAGCACCTGGGCTGCCGCCAAATGGTCTCGCCGGGAAAAGCCTGTCAAATCAGCCCAATGGCTCCCCTTGCCCAACTCTACTGCTTGCGGCAATTGGTAAACGGGGAGGCTCACGGAACGGCCGTCCGCGGCAAATAAATACAAAATATCCTGTGTGTTGGCCTCGAGCAAAGCAAACGGCTGTTCGGCAGGCTTCAGGGGAATACGCACCATCTCCGGCGATGTCGTCCGCGCTAGCGTCCCTTTCTCGCCAATCATCACCCACACCTGCTCATCCGGCAGTAAATCGGCTGCCGACAGCACTGTTTTAGCATCACCACTGTCAATAATCTGCGTACGGCGCACGTCCTGGTACTTCTCCTTCACAGCCAGCAACTCTTCTTTAATAAGCTCACGCATAAGCCCTGGCTTTGAGAGCAGCTTCTCCAGATATTTAATCTGCGCCAGCAGCTCCTTATGCTCTTCCTGGATTTTGCGCCGTTCCAGTGCTGCCAATCGCCGCAGCTGCATATCCAATATTGCCTGCGCCTGAAGTTCCGTCAGCTTAAACTGCTTGATCAGGTTGTTTTTAGCCGTCTCCACCGTGCGCGAGCGGCGAATCAAATCAATGACAGCATCCAAATTGTCCAGCGCAATGAGCAATCCTTCCAAGATGTGTGCCCGGTTGCGTGCCTTCTCCAAATCATACTCAGAGCGCCGCCGCACAATCTCTTGCCGGTGATCCAAATAAACGCGCAATGCCTGCTTCAGGGTCAGTACGCGCGGTTCGCCATTTACCAACGCCAGCAGCGAGATGCTAAAGGTGCTTTGCATGGGCGTCAGCCGGAACAAATCAGCCAGCACGTCCTCTGGTTCCACATTCCGCGTCGTCTCCAGAATAATGCGCATTCCGTTCCGGTCAGATTCGTCCCGCAAATCTGTTAAGCCCTCAATCTTGCCATCCCGATGCAAATCAGCAATACGTCCCAGCAGATTGGTTTTGTTGGCCTGGTATGGGAGTTCTGTAATCACGATTCGCGACTTGTTGCGCCCCATCTCCTCCACGTGGGCTTTGGCCCGCACAGTAATCCGGCCCCGCCCGGTGGCATACGCATTGGCAATCGCGTCTGTTTCCACCCCTTTCTTGTCACGGAACCGGAACACCAGTCCGCCGGTGGGGAAGTCTGGCCCTTTTATGAAGCGCATCAAGTCAGGCAAAGTCACATCATCCAGCCGATCCCATTGGTCCAGCATGTAGGCCAGGGCGTCAATCACTTCACCCAAATTATGGGGTGGAATGCTGGTCGCCATACCCACTGCAATACCAGATGAGCCATTGACCAGCAAATTGGGAATGGTTGCGGGCAATACGGTCGGTTCAGTTAATGAATCGTCGAAGTTGGTAGTGAAATCGACTGTGTTTTTGTTGATATCTTCCAGCAAGTCGTAGCCCATGCTGGATAAGCGGGCTTCGGTATATCGCATCGCTGCGGCCGCATCACCGTCAATCGAGCCGAAGTTGCCTTGCCCCTCGACCAGCGTGTAGCGCATGGAAAATTCCTGTGCCAGACGCACCATAGCGTCGTATACAGCTTGGTCGCTGTGAGGATGGTATTTACCCAGTACCTCACCCACCACACGCGCCGATTTCTTGAACGAGCTATTCGGCCGTAGTCCCATATCGTACATGGCGTACAAAATGCGACGCTGAACCGGCTTCAGGCCATCCCGCGCATCAGGCAGTGCCCGCGAAACAATCACGCTCATCGCGTAGCTCAGGTACGATTCACGAACCTCAGAATCAATGTTTACTTGTTTTACCAGACCAATTTCCATTTTGTTTCCGCTTTGTCACCAAGACCTGTCAGGTTTCCTAGCTAACCTATTTTGAGTAATTCATTCTCAAACCTGACAGGTCTGAGAGTCCGTTTATGAAATATTTGTTCTAATTTTTGGAGGCTAAATATAGGCAATTTTCCTCAGCCTGTCAAACAAAAAGGGCGCTGAATATGCGCCCTTTACTCGTTCAAATTTTCCCTGATTCATGTTACTCATCAAGATTTTCAATGTACACGAATCCATCTTCTACTTTTACATCATATGTGGGAATGGCCGCGGTGGCAGGCAAGGCTAGCACCGCCCCGGTCCGTACATCAAAACAGGCACCATGACGGGGGCATTCAATAGAATGTCCATTCAGGGGACCATCTGCCAACGGGCCATCATCATGCGAACAAAGATCAGCAATACAATAAAATTCACCATTTACATTCAAAATGATGACGGTTTCATAATCAAACTCGTGAAATTTTCTCTCACCAGGCGCAATGTCTTCAACTCGGGCCACTTTTACAAACTCAGTCACTCTTTCTTCCTTTCTGATGTTTTCCGTCTTGTCTAGCCAAAACTAAAACCTGTCTATTTATTGCCGCGTAATTCGTTGGGGTCGGGCATGCCGTAGGCACCTGCTTTGAGGACCTTGAGCGAGAGCAGGGCACACTTAACCCGCGCCATGCTGAGCTTGACGCCGACCAGTTCTAGCAGTTCATCTTTGTCAAAGTTACGCACCTCTTCTAAGGTTTTGCCTTTGATCTCATCGGTGAGCAGGGAGGCAGCCGCCTGGCTGATGGCACAGCCGTCGCCGCTCCAGGCAACATCGGCTACGCGTTGGTTTTCGTCTAGCTTCACGTCAATGCGAATGACGTCGCCGCAAAGGGGATTGTCTTCTTCGTATGACCAATCGGCCGTTTCTAGCTGACCATGATTGAGCGGATGTTCGTACAGGTCGATGATTTGCTCACGATAGATGCTTTCGTCCATGAGAATCCCCCAATTTATAACCGGAATATCTTTTTGGCCCGATTGAGGCTTTCTACTAATTTGTCTACCTCTTCGGTGGTGGTGTGGATGTAAAAACTGGCGCGGGCGGTTGAGTTAATGCCACATTGATGGTGCAGAGGCATGGCACAATGATGCCCGGCACGGATGGCAATGCCATCTTTATCGAGCAGTTCAGCAATATCATGCGGGTGTAAGCCTTTAATTGTGAAGGAGGCTACACCACCTCGTTGAGCCGCCGATGGCCCCAAGATTTTCAGTTTGTCTACCTCGCTAAGGGCTTCCAGGGCGTAATTGGTGATGAACTGTTCATAGGCATGAACGTTTTCCATGCCCAATTCCGTGAGGTAATCAACGGCCGCTCCCAAACCAATTCCTTCAGCAATGCTAGGCGTCCCCGCCTCGAACTTGTGGGGCAGGTCGGCCCAAATAGAACCTTCTAGCGTTACCCGGCGAATCATGTCGCCACCGCCCATAAAGGGCGGCATCGCCTCCAGAATGTGCCGCTTGCCGTACAGAATACCAATACCGGTTGGCCCACACATTTTGTGGCTCGAAAAGGCTAGGAAGTCACAACCCCAAGCCTGCACATCCACCGGCATGTGAGGCACGGACTGAGCGGCGTCTACCATTGTTAGCGCACCAACTTTGTGGGCGGCTTCCACCAACTTCTTGACTGGATTAACCGTGCCGAAAACGTTGGAAACGGCCGTAAAACTAAACAGCTTCGTCTTTTCGGTGAGCAACTGTGGCAGCTGATCTAAATCCAGCGTGCCGTCAGGCAAAAACGGCAGATGCCGCACCACCACCTCACGCTCTTCGGCCAACATTTGCCAAGGTACAATGTTGGCATGATGCTCCATAGCGGTGATGAGAATTTCATCCCCCGCCTGCAAATTGGTACGCCCCCAGCTATACGCTACTAAATTAAATGCTTCCGTCGCATTCCGTGTGTAAATTACCTCTGCTGAATCGGCTGCATTGATGAAACGAGCAATCCGCTCCCGCGCTCCCTCGTACGCATTGGTCGCTTCTTCGCTCAAGCGGTGGATGCCGCGATGCACGTTGGCATTGGTGTGGCGATAATAATGGTTCATTGCTTCAATAACGGGCAAAGGCTTCTGCGAGGAGGCGGCACTATCCAAGTAAATCAAGGGAACACCTGGATAAACTTCATTTTTTAGAATGGGAAAATCAGCGCGAATTTTATTGACGTCTAGCATTTTGTTCAGTAAGCCGTTTACATTGTCCAGCAATCAGTATCCAGCAAGCAAACTGAATACTGATCACCGTTTACTGGTTATCGATTACCGGCTTTTAGATGGATTTTCAATCGGTACGCCCACCAGATTGCCCCATTCTGTCCAGGAGCCATCATAGTTGCGCACGTTAGGATAACCCAGCAGGTAGGTTAACACAAACCAGGTGTGCGAACTGCGCTCGCCAATGCGGCAGTAAGCCACCACGCTGTTGTCTGGCGAAAGCCCTTGCTCATTTTCGTAGATGTCACGGAGTTGAGCGGCCGTTTTAAACGTCCCATCCTCAGCCACTGCCCGACTCCACGGCACGTTTTTGGCACCTTTGATGTGGCCACCGCGCAGCGCCCCTTCTTGTGGTGAGCCAGGCATGTGCAGCAATTCACCGCTAAACTCTTGCGGGCTGCGTACGTCCACCAGCGGCTGATCGGCCTGCACGTGGGCTAAAACTTGGTCGCGGAAGGCGCGAATCTTGTAGTCTGTGCGGGCAGCGGGCTTGTAATTGGTTGGGGAGAAGGAGGGTTTTTCTTTGGTTAATTCGCGCCCTTCATCAATCCACTTTTTGCGCCCACCGTCCATCACGCGGCAGTCGGCATGGCCAAACAGCTTGAACACCCAAAAGGCGTATGTGGCCCACCAATTATTTTTGTCGCCATAAAAGATGATCGTTGTGTCGCTGCTGATGCCATTGCGGGAGAGTAGGGCTGCAAACGCTGCTTCATCCAAATAGTCGCGACGTATGGCGTCGTTCAAGTCGGCCACCCAATCAATGTGTACCGCATTTTGAATGTGTCCAGTGCTGTAAAGCAGCACATCCTCGTTGGATTCCACCAGCCGAACTTTGTCGGTATTATTTAGATTGTCGGCAACCCACTGAGTCGTTACTAGCACGTCTCCATGTACATATCCTTTATCACTCATTATCAATTTCGCTCCTGCATTTAATCATTTAACAATTTGAACTCTAGAAAACAAAAACGATGGCTTTGCCATCAGTCCTTTTGCGTAGGCGAGAGGCAAGGCCACCGTTTACCATGATCAACTCAATCGGCAATCAGTCAGGTCATCCCTCTCGCCTGTTACACAAGCACCGATACTCATTGAAGCGATCATCTGTTTGTTTCATGTTAATTTAGCCAATCTTTTCGACGATGCGGTCGAAGATGCGATTGCGAATACCCTCAAACGGAATGCGGCGCATGAGCGGGTCGAAGAAGCCCTGAACCGACATTTCTACGGCCGTTTTCCGGGGAATGCCGCGGCTCATCAGGTAAAACAGTTCTTCGGGGTCTAGCTGACCAATTGCGGAAGCATGGGTGCAGGCCACATCATCAGCCTCAATTTCCAATCCAGGAATTGAGTCGGCGCGGGCAGTCTTGTCCAACATCAGGTTCCGGTTCGCCTGAAACCCGTCAATTTTCTGCGCACCGGGCAATGCTTTGATCATCCCTTGCCAAACGGTGCGGGATTTCTCGCGCAGTGCGCCCTTGTAGAGCAAGTCACTGACGGTGTCACCGGCGTTGTGGTTTTGCTGCGTATCCAGGTCCAGGTGCTGACGGCCGTTTGTAAAGAAAATGCCAGACATGCGACCCCAACCACCAGGCTTGTCCAGCTCCAGCGTTTGGAACGCTTTTGTCAGGCGCGTCCCCATCATGCTTGTTACCCAATCCAGCTTGCCGTCGCGACCTACGCGGCCCCGTTCATGGTTGAACTGCCACATATTCTGGCCAAAATCCTGCAAACCTGCGTAGATCAGGCTAGCATTGTCACCGACTAAAAGCTCGATAGCCCCGTTATGCAAGCCAGATGCTTCTTCGGATGAGGCGTACTCATCCATGAAGATCGCCTCGGCTCCTTCTTCCAGCACCACCAGGGTGTGGGTGAACGTTTTGCCATTTACAGACCAGAGCACACTGTGCAGCGGAGCAGCCGCTTTCACATTTTTAGGCACATAGAGAAAGGTGCCGCCACGCCAAAATGCACCATGCATGGCCGCAAACTTGCCTTCGGTTACCTGCACACCCTCTGTCATGAAATATTTTTGGATGAGATCGGGGTGATTGGAAACGGCCGTGTGCATATCGCAGAAGATCACACCCTGTTCCTTCAAGGCCTCGCTTAGTTCATACTGGCGGGTCACGCCGTCAATCTGTAACAAGCTGCCACCAACTTCTTCACCCGTCAGTTCCTTGCCCAAAAAGTCTGGAATGTCCCAACTGGTGGCAGCATCACCATTCACCGATGGCCCAATTGCTTCTGGCTTGAAGCGCCGAATATTGGTGCGCCGCCACTCCTCGCTGCTCGTTGTGGGCATGGGCAGATTTTCGTAAACTTCAAACGCTTTCAGGCGGAAATCGAGCATCCACTCCGGTTCGTTCAGCGTTGTGGATAATTTTTTAACTGCGTCTTGTGTAAATGTTGTCATGATGCTTACCCAATCGATCCTTCCATCTGTAGCTGAATCAAACGATTCATCTCAATGGCATACTCCATCGGTAGCTCACGTACCAGCGGCTCGATGAAGCCATTTACAATCATGGAAGTGGCGGTTTCTTCGTCGATGCCTCGGCTCATCAGGTAAAAGAGCTGCTCTTCCCCCACCTTGCTCACCGATGCCTCGTGCCCAATGTTCACATCTTCTTCTTCAATCTCGATGTATGGGTACGTATCAGAACGGCTGGCTTCATCCAGCAGCAGCGCGTCACAAACAACGTTCGATTTGCAGTTGTCTGCCCCTTTATTTACCTTGAGCAGACCACGATACGAGGAACGGCCGCCATCTTTGCTGATGGATTTGGAGATGATGCGGCTGGTCGTGTTCGGAGCTGCGTGAACCACCTTGCCGCCAGCATCCTGATGTTGCCCCTTGCCGGCAAAGGCAATGGACAAAATCTCGCCGTGTGCGCCTTCGCCCGTCATGTAGACGGCCGGGTATTTCATCGTCACTTTGGAACCAAGGTTGCCATCTACCCACTCCATCGTGGCATTTTCTTCGGCGATGGCGCGCTTGGTAACCAAATTGTAGACATTGTTGGACCAGTTCTGAATAGTGGTGTAACGGCAGCGGCCACCCTTCTTCACGATGATTTCTACCACGGCGGAGTGAAGCGAATCCTCAGAATAGATGGGTGCGGTACACCCTTCTACGTAATGGACGTAAGCACCTTCATCGACGATGATGAGCGTGCGCTCAAACTGGCCCACGTTTTTGGCATTGATACGGAAATATGCCTGCAAGGGCATTTCTACATGAACACCCGGTGGCACATAGATGAAAGAACCGCCCGACCACACGGCCGTATTCAAAGCGGCAAACTTGTTGTCGTTGTGGGGAATAATGGTGGCAAAATACTCTTTTACCAGTTCAGGATATTGGGCCAAGCCGTCATCCATACCCAGGAAAATCACACCCTTCTCTTCCAAATCCTTCTTGATGTTGTGGTAAACAACCTCAGATTCGTACTGAGCGGCCACGCCAGACAGAAACTTCTGCTCTGCTTCGGGGATGCCTAATTTATTGAAAGTATCTTTAATATAGCTGGGCACATCTTCCCACGTGTCGCCCTGCCGATCGGCCGGTTTGATGTAGTAGTAAATATCTTCAAAGTTGATGCCGCTAAGGTCAGACCCCCATTCGGGCATGGGTCGTTCAAGGAAGTGCTGGTATGCTTTCAGGCGAATGTCTAGCATCCATTCTGGCTCACCTTTACGGGCAGACATGGTGCGGATCACATCTTCATCCAGCCCTTTTTCTGCCTTGTAAACGTAATCTTCGGCGTCAGCAAAGCCGTATTTGGACGCATAATCTTGATTGACGAGACCCACAACTTCTTCTTCGGTCAGTTCAGTTTCTGGAACATTCACTAAGTTATCGGCCATTTTATGCCTCCTCTAAAGCATTATGCTTCTCGCGCAGCCAATCGTACCCTTTCTCTTCCAGCTTGATTGCCAGCTCTGGGCCACCACTTTCAACGATACGGCCGTCCATCATAATGTGAACATAGTCGGGCTTGATGTAATTGAGAATACGTTGGTAATGAGTAATGACCAAAGCACCCATATTGAACTCTTCACGCAGCCGATTGGCTCCCTCAGAGACAACGCGCAGGGCATCAATGTCCAAACCGGAATCTGTCTCATCCATAATTGTAATTTTGGGTTCGACGGTCGCCATCTGCAAAATCTCGACGCGCTTCTTTTCACCACCAGAGAACCCTTCGTTCAGGTAACGGCCAGCAAACTTGTGGTCGATGCCCAGCATATCCATCTTTTCCTTTAATAAACGGCGAAATTGAGGAATTGAGATCCCTTTGTCTTCGGGGTTTTCTGCCTGGCGGCGGGAGTTAATGGTTTGGCGCAAGAATTTTGCCAGCGTTACGCCAGGCACAGAAGCTGGATATTGGAAAGCGAGAAAAAGGCCCGCACGCGAGCGTTCATCTGCTTCCATCTCAAACAGGTCTTCACCACCAAACACAACTTGTCCGGCAGTGGCCTCATAAGCGGGATGGCCTGCTAACGTATAGGCCAGCGTGCTTTTGCCAGACCCATTTGGCCCCATCAGCGCATGAACTTCCCCCTGCTTCACTAATAAATCAATACCTTTCAAAATAGGTTGATCACCTATGCTTACGTGTAAATTTTTAATTTCTAAGGCGATTGTCATTGTTGTTTTTTATCTCCTGTCGAGTTTTTCTATGCATTCAAGGTTTTGCCCATATTCTGCGTGGGATTATAGCATAGGCCCAGAATAGCGTCAATATTTATGATAAATATCATAAAAATAGCGGCAATTGACAAGTTAGTCTGGTGTTGCTATACTTTTTCCTGATATTTTTAGCTGCATTCAGGGAAAACAAAGCTAATAATTCGAAATAGCCCGTCTATATTCTGTAGATATTTGTAAAGCTAGCTATTTTAGTAAGGTTGTTGGGGATTTTGTAAAAGCAACGGCCGTTGGTATTGTGAGTTGGCACAATTATCAAATCACATACTATGCTAATTCATTAAAGTAAGCAGAAGATGATGCTGCTTACCGAGCAGAGGATTCTATCGTGAAATCGGTAACAAGCAAGGGGAAACAGAATACGCGAGACCTTATACTTCATGCGCTCAAGTCGTCTGCCCAAAGCAAAATTGAGGTGTTAGCAGAAGCAGCAGATGTCTCGCCCATTACGGTACGCCACCACCTGAATGCACTCCAGGCAGAAGGGCTTATTGAGGTAGACAGTGTGCGACGTAAGGTGGGACGGCCGTATTACGTCTATAGCCTGAGCGAAAAAGGAAATGAGCTGTTTCCGCAAAAATATTTCAGCCTGACGAACCGCCTGTTGGAAGAGCTAAAAGACCGCCTACCACCCGACGCAGTGAATGAAATTTTCGTCAGTCTGGTTGAGCGAATGATGCAAGAACGGGCCGGAGAGTTTGAAGGACTCCCCTTCGAAGAACGGCTCAATTATGTGATAAACTTACTGGAAACAGAAGGCTTCCTGGCCCGCTGGGAAAAAACGGAAGACGGCCGTTACCAAATCATTGAATATAGCTGTCCCTACATTTCAATGGGACAGCAGCACGCCGAGGTGTGCACGCTAGATAAACAACTTATGATTACGGTATTGGGAACGGCCGTCGAGCAGCATAGCTGCATGTTAGATGGTGACGATTGTTGCCAATTCACATTGCCATTACGGCCGTCTGACATTCAGATAAACTCATAACAATAGGACTTACGCATTCGCCCTAACTCGACTACAAAAGTCTTGGGTCTAATGATGTAAATTCCAGAGAGAACAAGATTTTTGTACTCTTCACTGCGGAAGTCCTGAACAAAATAGCTTGAAGGAAAACACAAATGATTGCTAATAAAGAAGAAGAATTGATCGAATCATTGCGCAGCGTAATTGACCCGGAAATTGGGCTAAATGTAGTTGAATTGGGCCTCGTGCGGAACTTAGACATCGAAGAAGAGACCGATGCCGCCAAAATCACGATGATCCTCACCACCCCATTCTGCCCTTACGGTCCTCAAATCATTGAACAAGTGCGTATGGCTGGCAGCCAGGTAATGGAAGGTGGCGTCACTGTAGAAATTGGCACCGAATTGTGGGACCCCTCCATGATGGAAGAAGGTGCGGGTGGCGATTGGGGATTGTTTTAATCTCCAGGCTGCAACGAGCCTCCAATCCGCTCTTGTAACCAATAGCTGAATTACTGAACAGGCTCCCTGACCGGGAGCTTTTTCTTTGCGGGTCGCTGGAAAAACCGCTGAAACAAGAAGCCCATTGCATTGGCCGTTTGCGTAAATAGCAACATCCCAGTGAGCAAAATAGCGCGAATATCTTGCGCCATGGTCAGAGGATAGCTGATAAGCCTTAGATAGAAAGTGGGTGACTCCACATGAATCGCTTCATTCTTGCGCTGGCTGCGGAGCCAACGGTACACCCAGGCACCCCGCCCGTAATTGAAGTGCTGCCGCCAGAATGAAAAAAGCTGCAAATGGTGAGCATGGTAAATCACTGCACCACGCAAATACACCATGCCCAGGCCGTGATCCAGCCAGCGATCGCACAGTTCACGATCTTCTCCAGCAGCCAAAGACATGGCTTCTTCAAAGCCACCTACTTCCCAAAACAAATCTTTGGCGACGGCAAAGTTGTTAGATGTGAAAAAGCGAACCTGAGATTCAGTCTGGTTGTAGTAATGGTACAAAAAGTCGATGAGCAACTGGCTGGTGATAGAAAATGGGTTGCGGTGCAGGGCGTTTCTGGTGTAGCCCCCAACCATTTTGTGCGGATCAACCAACAACTGAGTGGCCAACTTCTGCAACCAGGATGAGGCGGGCGCACAATCATCATCGGTAAAGGCCAGGAAACGGCCGTTTGCCAACCTGGCCCCATGATTCCGAGCCGCTGCTGGCCCTGAATTTTGCTGCACCACGTATCGCAAATTGAAGCGCAGCTCAAACTCTGCCACAATTTCAGCCAGCGATTGGTCACCGCCGTCATTCACCACAATCACCTCAAACTGATCCCGCGGATAATCCAATGCTTCCAGCGACCGCAGGCAACGTCGGAGCTGACGCGGGCGATTGTACGTCGGCACAATAATGGAAAAAGTAGGCAATAGTTTGCTCATGAGAATAAAATTGTCGCCAGACGACTAGCCTGCCGTTGATAAAATTGGCCGAAACGGTAAGCCGCCTGGGCAAAGGCGACCAGAGCGGCAAATGACCACGGTTCTTCTTGCTGCCGCACAGATTCCGCTAGAGCAAGATAAAAGTTGCGGGCAGTGCTGGGCTGAATCACATGGCCGTTTCGCGCTTGTTTAGCAATAGCCTGCAAGAAAAAGTGTCCGCCACGGCCGTACCGGAACTGCTGCTGCACATGCCCCCAATTACTTAAATTATGATCATGCCACACTTGTGCCTCTGGCCAATACCCCTGGCTCCAACCTTGTGCTACCAGTCGAAACCCCAGCTCCATATCTTCCCCCGCCGCCAGAGGAAACGTTTCATCAAAACCCCCAACGGCCGTAAACGCAGCCCGCCAATATGCCACATTGTTAGACAGTAGCATCAAGCTATTTTGAGAGGCATCTTGCATGTAATCATACATAAATTCCACCAGGAAGTGGGCAGCCCGCATAGCCAATTTGTCTGGCTGAGGGTTGCGCCAACTGCCCCCTAGCGCATCGCAGCTAGTTTGGGCAAAGCCTGTGGCAAACTGATGCAGCCAATCGGGCATTACCCGGCAATCGTCATCGGTGAAGGCGAGCGTATCGAACTGGGCAACGGCGGCTCCTCGGTTCCGGGCGGCGGCGGGACCAGCCTGCGGCGCGTCGATCAGCTTAAGTGGCAATACGTTTTTCAAGTGGGTGGAGACGGCCGTAAATGAATCCTCACCGCCATCATTCACCGCAATCAGCTCCCAGGCACCCGCCGGGTACTCTAGCTGGCAGAAGCTGTGTAAACAGGCAGCTAACGCCTCTGGCCGGTTCCGCGTGGGAATGATGACACTAAACTGCATCATGACAAATATCCAAGTCGCTCCATTGTTTGGCCGGCAACTTCCATCACTGTCTCTAGCTCCTCTGGCGTCAATCCTTTTTTGTATTTGCCAATACTGCCGGGATTGATCATGTCCGTTGGAAAGCCAGCAGGATCAACACCGATTGCCTCGCTCACGCGCGCCAGCTCTTTCTCTGGCTCGTGCATCAATGCTTCATACTGCAAAATGATCAGCTTGTCGGCATGTTTTTCCATGATTTCAACACCGCGTACCCATCGAGCCGCGATCTTTTCTGCATTATTAACTTTGTGGACCCAATCGGCATCTTTCCAATTACCCCGTGCCTGGACCAAAAACGAGCTAGTCACGTCCCGACAATCTCGATAAATAACCAACCGGTTCAAATCCTCATTTTGCACATATTCGTTCATGCGAAAGAGGTAATGGGGCCATTTGTCACCAACCACCTGTGCGTTGGGAAACATGGCGCGATAAGTTGCTTCAAGGGAAACGGCCGTTACCTCCTCCCGGTACTGCTGGCGAAACCGCCACAGGTGGCGCAACGCAAAGCGCAAATTATTACTTTTCAGCAGCTTGGGTTTGTCGGCATAAGAAATATCAAACGCCCATTTACCCTGGACGCGCCGCCAGCGATCAAAAATATTGCGGGCATATTGCCAGTACGATTGCCCCAAAAAGCTAAAGCAGCCAAACTCATTGGTCATCGCCATCTCTGGATGCAAATCGCACAACGTTTGCAGTAGCGTCGTGCCAGAGCGGGGATGCCCCCCAATCATCAAAATCATAAACGCTTCCTACCTCATTCAGGATTTAGGATTTGTCTCAAATATTTCAGCCGTTTCCGACTGCGCATCCGAATTCCTTTTAATTTATTTTCTAGTCGAATGGCCCACTTTGGCTCATCGGCAAATTCGTCAGCCATTTCAAAACAAAATTCACGCCGCAATAATTTAGCAGGCACACGCAAGTTGCCTACGCCTACCCGGTTCCGGAAATTTCGTTGATGCACAACCTGTAGCCATTGTGGCGACATATCGATTTGGACAATATCCCCAAACTCAGCCAGTTTATGATGCCCGGCAAGCCAAACCGTCTGAAAATTATCAATCTCTTCAATGAAACTAATAAATGGGTTAGATAAATGTCGCTTTTTGTATAGCTTGTTCCGCCGCAGAATATAGCCGTTTGGGAAGTTCACAAATTCGGCTGACTGGCCAGCAAAATGTGCTTGAACGTTCGCTAAAAAATGTTTACTTACAGCGTCGTCATTATCTAAACGAGTAGTAATGATGTGGGTTGTTTCAGGTAGGCAGTGTGCTTGAATCTGATTTGACAATAGCATGTGTGCCGTTGGCGATCCAATTTCTAACGATTCAACATAAACCGGCACAAAATTGGGCCAACGTGTATAAGCATCAATTTGCTGCTTAAATTGAGGAGGCGTTGCCGCATCAAAAAAGACGAACCAGCAAAAATTTTTGACTGTCTGACACCGCAATGAAGCATAAGTGTACTTCTCAAATAGCTGAAAACGATGAGTCAGCCATCTAGTGGAAGGCACCTGCCCCTGCGAAAATTCAGTCCGCACGTTAAAGCGGGTCAGTACAAAATGCTTGAATTGAGTCATTTGTACCCTAAGCGGCGCATTGTGGGGCCAGCTACGGCCGTTACCTCTGCCAATTCTGCTTCGGTGAGTCCTTTTCTATGCTTTCCCAGGCTATCCATTTTGATTGTTTGCGGCTTGAAGCCAGCGGGATCGACATCTAGCCAACTGGCCAAGCCATTCAACACATGCTCCGGCTCTTGGACGAGCTGTTCATATTGAATAATGTGAATGTCGTCAGCCAACTTTTCCATTAGGACGATGTGATTCACCCAATTTGCAGCTATCTTCTCAGCGGTGTCTACCTCTTTAGCCCATTCTCTGGTGCGCCAAACAGTGCGTACTTTTTCCAAAAAGGAGCTGGTCACATCTCGGCAATCCCGGTAAATGACGACTATGTGACTCTCTTTATTTTTTGATAATTGAGGAAGCAAGGGCATGTATTGGGGCAACTTATCGCCAACAACGGCCGTTTCTGGCCAAAGCATTTCTAACGCCCCTGCCACAGCCTCGACCGTCACCGGGCCGTGAGCCATCTGTGCCAAATGCCAACCATACCGCAACGTAAACCAAAAATTATGCCAATGACGACGAGGGTCAGTCGCAAATTGGGAGTCAAACGCCCAACGGCCGTTTACCAACCGCCACTGTGCCCAGCGCGCCGCCCATGCCTGCCGCACCGTTAGCCCCATATCTGCAAAACAGCCAAACTCATTGGCGACCTTCATTTGTGGATGTCCATCACACAAACGGCGCAACAGCGTGGTACCAGACCGTTGATGTCCAGAAATGATCAAATGCACGCTACTCCTCCAAATCCTGAAAGGAAAAATTGCTGCTTAGAGATGCCTTCAAATTTGCTGGCACGTCCAACTCTGCAAGGTACGCACTCACTTCGGCTTCGGTTAGCGAACGCGCACGGTGCAAAACGTGAACATCCCAGCCACGGGGTAAGGGGAACTGCGCAATATCCTCAAATATGTCGCCAAACGTCTCTGATGGATTTTGCAAAACCGTGCTGACCCCATTGGCATACGGGTTATTTTTGAGCTGCGGAATGTACACAACGTAATCGGTAGTAAGCCAATCGGCACTGTAACGACCGTGCCTTCGGATCGGCACAATACTCAACTCTGCCTGAGGAAAGTTCTGCATTCTAAAATAGCGCAGGCTAGCAAAGCTAAAAATCTCAGCACTTTCAGTGACCACGGCGACGCTGCAGGTTGCCTCAGAGCAACGTTCGTCCTCCAATATCGTTTGCAAAATAGCTAGCTCTTGCCAATTTTGCTGGCGTGGCGGATTGGGGCAGTAAGCAACAACCATCCGCCAGCCACAGGACGTTTCCAGCGGCGCCCCTAACGTCTGCGCCAGTCGCTCGCTGTTATCGCCCAATTCGGCCGTGACCACATACGCATTAAAGATGGCAACGAATACAGCCGTCACCAACAGGCAGCGAGTAAACAGTTCTCCTAGCCGCTGGGAAGGTGCATCTCCCAACGCATCTTGCAAATCCATGATGAAAACGGCCGTTATCACCCCCACAACTGGCAACACAGCCGCAAAATTCATCCAGGCTAGCGTTCCCTGGCGCAGCCCCATGCCCACATACATCAAAATAAATGTCAGACTCAGCATGAAGCGATACGGCCGTTTGACAAACAGATAAACCACCAGCCCAGCCCCAAACAGGTAGGTGAAAAAGTTGGTAATCACACCAGGCAACGTCCATAAATACCAAAAAGGTGACGCCGGAATGTTGGAAAATCCGTACCGTTCAGACGACCAATTGGTGGCACTTTCCACCACCAATCCTGAAACGTCATCCCGCACCAAGTAATACCAAGCAGCCGTGAGCAACCCAGCAATTACCAGACCTGGCAATAAACCTTTAATTATATGCGGCCGTTTCAAACATCCCCAAGCCTCCCCTGCAACTCCACGCCAGGAAAATCCACCAACTGCCGTAGCCTCATTACTCCCACCTGCCGAAAAGATAGCATACACCACCAATATGAATGTAGGCGGCAGCACCATGTAAATGGCATTCGGATGCAGCCACAGCGTCAGCAGCAGCACCAGGCAAAAGAGCCAGGCATCCCGCACGGTGCGGTGTTTCAGCAACCGCAACAGCAGCCACAGCCACAGCATCACCATGGCAGGCAATACCGAATGCGGCCGAATAATCCGCGTAAGCTGCATAATCGGCGGCAAAGTACCTACCAATAGCGCAGCAAGCAAGCCACTTTGCCTGTTTTTCATTAACTTGCCCATCCCATAGGCACCAATCATCAGCAAGCCATTCATCACCAGATTCAGCACCAGCATTGCGTCCAGCGAACGGCCGAACAGTAACACAAAAATGGCGGCTCCGAACTGGTACAGTGGCGACCGTGGCCCAATGCGCGTCTCCATGATCAATTGAGGCAAATCAGCTAACCCATTGGCACTTAAATGATCTGCAATCTCCAAAGCCCGCTGTGGGTATGGATCGACAAAGGGTTGGTACCGCGCGTCCTGCCTAATCCAGCGCACCTGAAGGAGCGTGATGAGCAAAATAAGCCCCGCCAGCAGCAGCGGGTAAAGCCACTTAGGAAACTGCCTCATGGTTGTCCTTGTCGCTCCAGGCGTCGCTGATGCAGCGCGTACAGCGTGGCATACTCCCTATCCAGTGCCATCAGCTCCTCATGGGAACCTGCCTCGACAATACGGCCTTTCTCCATTACCAAAATGCGGTCGGCAATGCTCACTGTGGAAAAGCGATGTGAGATCAATATCGTAGTGCGCCCTTGGGCCAGCTCCCGAAAGTTGGAAAAAATGCGGAACTCGGTACGAGGGTCTAGATTAGAGGTTGGCTCATCCAGGATGAGCAGAGCGGCATCGCGGGCGAAGGCACGGGCAATCGCAATTTTTTGCCACTGGCCACCAGAAAGCGTGTGGGTACCAAACATCCGCCCAAGCTGCGTGTCGTACCCATCTGGCATCTGCTCGATCATGCGGTGAGCATCTGCCAGACGGGCAATTTCTTCAATTCGGGCCGCATCGTTGAGCAGGTTGTGCCAATCTCCGTAAGCGATATTGTGGGCGACGGTGGCTTCGTAACGGCCGTACTGCTGAAACACAAATGAAAGCTGCCGATGCAAACTGTCCAATGACAGTTCCCGCACATCCATGCCATCCAGCCACACCGTGCCCGACGTGGGATCATAAAGTCGAGCAATCAGCTTCACCAACGTCGTTTTACCGGCACCGTTGCGCCCCACAATCGCCACTGTCTCCCCTGGTTGAATATGCAGCGAAATATTGTGCAGCACAGACGTGGTGGTTCCGGGATAAGTGAACGAAACGTCTTCAAACAGCACCTCTCCTCGGCAACTGGATAGTTCCACACCCTCGGTGGCTGACCGGTACAGGGTGGGATCAAGGGCAAAAAATTCCTGCAAATTGGCGATGTACAGCGTGTGCTCCAGCGCACCGGTAGTAGCCAAAATGGCCTGTTCCAACGATTGTCGTAGCCGCGCCATCGCCCCACCAAAAATAGCAATATCCCCAATCGTCAAATCGCTGTTGACCACTCGCAAGGCCACGCGGGCAAACGTGAGGTAGAAACCAACCGCCGCAACGGTGGCATACAGCGAGCTTCCCCAAAAAATGCGTCGGTTTACCTGCTGATTGTGATCCCGAAATTCAGTCATCAACGCCTTGAATTTGTTGATGAGCAGTGGGGCCAACCGTAGCAGCTTCACCTCTGGCACAAAATCCTGACCCGTCAGGCGCATCACAAAATAGCGCGTCCACCGCTGTTTAGTAACGCGGTTGAACTCCATTTGGTAACGCTCTCTAGCCAGCCGCCATTGAAAATAAAGATAAGGAATCGCAATCGCCACCAAAACCAATATGATCAGCGGCTCGATTGCTGCCAAAATAATGACCAATGAAATCATCTGCACCACGTTGGCGGCAATGGTTAATACTTTGCCAATAAACTGGGAGAAACGCCCGGCCACATTTTGCTGGGTGCGTTCCAGCATGTCCTGGAAACGTACATCCTCAAAGTGAGACATATCCAGCCTGGCGGCGTGGGTAAGCACGTCGCTGGTGATGTGCAGATTTAGCTCATCGTGCAGGCGGCGATTGAAATATTTGATGGTAAAGTCGCCGATTGTTTCCAGCAAGGTGATGCCAAAGCTAATGGAGAGCCAGTAAAGCAGCGGGCCTGTCTCCCCACCGCCGTTGCTCACCAAGTCGGAAGCGGCATTGACCAGGCCGCGCACGGCAAAGGCCAACGCAGCTGGCACCAGGCTGTGCAGCAGGGTGATGACTGTAAGTGCCAGCAACAAGCCTCTGTGAATGCCCCAGGTAACGTCCAGCGCCCAGCGTGCGGATCGGAGCAGCAAGCTGATTTTGGTGCGTGAAAAAGTGTCTTCCTGTGGCTTTGTCAACTGGTGCTCCCTAGACGGCCGTTTCGCCAATATTGCATCCCCAACTGCATAAACTCTCGCCAGGCGACCACTGCTTGAGGGCTGCTAAACCGGATGGCTTTCCACAATCCTTGCCAAGCTCGCTGCCATTGCTGCCCCAACAGCGACTGGCCAAAGTAAGTGAGGTACAGGCTGACGACGTGATGTTTGTCAGACGGCCGTATTAACCCGCATTCCTGCGCCCGATACCAAAAGACCATGATTTGCCACGCCTCGACCCGGTCTGGCGCGTACACAATCGACCCTTTGGCCAGATGTACAACTTCATCGACCGTTTTGTCTAAAAAGGCATTCATTTCATGCCCATTGCCACAATTCTCGTGGGGCAAAAAAGTTTGCCACACCTTGAGCCACCACTCCACCCACTCAATTGCCGAGCGCACATGCCCCGCCTCTTCCAAATGTAGACTGCCATGCACCACCTGCTGCACCTGCCCCAAGTCGCCCAGGCGACCGCTATGCAGCAGGTCCCAACGATCCAGCCACCAATCCAGCATCCGCTCAATGGCAGGCCAGTCGGCATCATTTAGCTGCAACGCAGTGCGGATGTGAGGATAAAAAATGCGCAGCTCGGTGAGGGGTACTCCTTCGGCACGGCCGTAGCTGGCAAGCTGCACCAGCCAGGTTTGCGCCAAAAGAGTAGGGGGATGTTCCCCGTTGGCAGTCATGGCGCGGCGCAGGTAGGCTGCAATTTCATCTGGGTAGCCAGTGCGCTGTAGCTGCCACACCAGCCAAAGGAGCGTATATTGCTGCACGGCTGGCCCCATTCCCTGAATATGCGGCGGCAGCTCCTCGCGAGCAAAAAAGTCATCCAGCACGGTGAGCATATCTTTGGCCTGGCGACGGCCGTTTTGCGTAACCCCCGCCCTGTGCTGCCGATAATCAATGGTTGTTTGCTCTAGCCAGCGCATGGGACAACCGGCCAGACTCAACCGCAGCAAATAATCAGTATCCTCTGCCTGACGCAAATCAGTGCGAAAGCCGTCGATGCGCTGTAGCCAGCTGCGCCGGAACAACATTGCCCCTAGGAAGACAGGTTTCCATTGCAGCCAGTCGGGCAAGGTGAGCGCAGGTGCTTGCTGCCACGGCTGCACGTTGCGCAAGGGACGGCCGTATTCATCCACCAACCGCCAGCCAGAATGCACAGCACCCAACAAATGGTCTGCTTCCAGCATCGCCACCTGCTGCTTCAATTTGTTGGGGTAAAGCACGTCATCCCCGTCCAAAAAGAGCACAAAATCGCCCAATGCCAGCCGCAGCCCGTGGTTCCGGGCGGCAGATACCCCTTGATTTCCCTGCTGAATGAGCCGAATCTGGCCGCGATACGGCCGTAGCAATTCGGCCGTGCCGTCGGTAGAGCCATCATCCACCACAATGAGTTCCAGGTCTGTGTAAGTTTGTGCCAAGACCGATTCCACTGTTTCCACGATGTGCGTCGCACCGTTATACACCGGCACAATCACGCTCACGCGTGGCGGGCGGATGCCGGAAAGCGCAGCAAAGAAGGCTGGCTCATCAAAATCATCTTCCAGCAACAACCCATGCGCACACGCATCCTGCCACAGCTGGCTGAGTGTGTTGCTGTCCGCCGCATCTGGCTCAGCAGCCTGCCCAACCCGCACAAGCTGCACCAGCCGGAACTGATCCAGATGCGAAAAATGCGCCCAGCCTGCAAACGCCAAATCAAACTGTTTCTGGGCATACGGCTGCCACACTGACGCCCACCATTCTAAAATCAGTTCGGCCGTTAACTCAGTGTTGCCCTGCTCCCAATCCAATCCAGATTGAAAAATGCGCCACAGGTCAAACGGCGTGTACGCTTCGCGCACGGCGGCTGGCTGCTCTGCTTGCCACCAGGCTGCTAGCCGGTGAAGCTCTGGCCAGACAATGACATCCGGCGCAGCCTGCTCAAAAATGGGCCAGATGGTGTCTGGCAGTGAATCGGTACGGCCGTTTTCCCATTCCCATTGCACAAAATGAAACAGCCACTCCACAACGGTGTGTTCAATCGCGAGGTCAGCCCGTTTTTGAGCGAAGGTGATGCTTTGTTGCAGGGTGGAAACGGCCGTTTCCGCATCCCCGTTTATTGCCGCGTGCCAACCCAGCCAGAGCAATGTGTAAAAGTAAGTGTTGCTCTTCTGCTGGCGCAAATGATTGGGTAAATTTGGGGTCGCAAAAAAGTTTTCCAGCACGCGCAGAACCGATTCAGTTTGTACGGCCGTTTTCCGCATAGTGCTGGCTTGGTGCTGCCGATATTGCAGGGTGGGCTGGTGCAGCCACGCCCCCTGGCATCCAGCCAGGCTCAGCCGCAGCATCAAATCCACGTCATGCGCTTGCCGCAGTGTGGGGTCTAGCCCCCCCACCCGGTTCAGCCAAATGCGGCGGAACAACATCGCGCCAAGCTGCACTGGTTTGTATTGCAGCCAATTTTCCACGGCTAAATCTGGCGCATGCCGCCACGGTTCTACCGTGAGCAAAACCTGACCATCTGCATCAATTTGCTGCCAGCCGCTGGATACATATCCTACTTCTGGCTGAAGCTGTAAGAAGGCCGCCTGCTGCTGGAGCTTATCGGGCAGCAGCAAATCATCAGCATCCAAAAACAGGATGAATTCATGGGTAGCCAGGCGCAATCCCTGGTTGCGTGCCGCCGCCGAGCCGCTATTTTCTTGCCGCACATATTGAATTTGGTCGAGGTATGGTTTGAGGGCAACGGCCGTATCGTCTGTTGAGCCATCATCCACCACAATGAGTTCAAATGGCTTATACGCTTGCGCCAGCACCGACTCAATTGCCTGAATCAAATATGCACTGCTGTTATAGGTTGGGATGATGATGCTGATACCCGGACTCATCTTTCTTCCTTGGGATTTACGCAGTTCTCCAAAAATTGGCCGGGAAATTACATGCAATTTTGCGCCAATTCAAGAAATTCGCGGCTAAGGAGGTTTTTCTGCTTAGCTCCTGTTTCTAAATTTGGAATGGTACAGTTGGGTTGTAAGGACCTTGTTATCCTTGTTATCATTGATGCACCCCGCAAAATCGTAATCAAAAGCACTTACATCAAGGCTTACCACAGCACCCACTTTTAGCAGGACATGACCTAAGTACCAACCAGTCCGCTTGCTAGATTTGTGGTTATAATGGTTTTCATGCAGCGACGTATCGGATTTCTCTTTTTTAGTATTTTGATGGCTTTCAGCCTCATCACAACGCTGTTTGCCACCGTTTCGGACTTTGCTCAGGTTCAAGCAGCTCCCAGTTATGACAAAATTGATCCGACTTTGCTCGCTGCCCTTACCGACGGCACGGCCGTTCGTTTTATTGCTGACTTGGCAGAAACGGCCGTCCTGCCCACCAACCCCGCCGCCAAAACAGAACTGCTAAACAGCTTGCAGCAAACCGCAGCCAGCAGCCAGGCCAAAGCACTTTCTCTGCTGGATGGGTTGCTGGCCACCGACGATGTATCTGCGGTTCGCTCTCTGTGGCTGGTAAACAGCATTGCCGCTACTGGTAATTTAACGGCTGTTCAAACCATCGCCAATTTGCCAGAAGTGGTTCAAGTACGCCCGGATGTGATTGTGCAGCAAATTGGAGCCACCGACACCCCCACTGCCACGCTGCTGGCGGCCAATACGGCCGTTGTCACCGGCCCTGTCGCTAGCTGGGGCATTCAGAAAATCAACGCGCCGCACGTTTGGCACGGGCTGGGTATAGACGGCAGCGGCGTCACCGTGGCCATCATGGACACCGGTGTGGATTGGGAACATCCTGATTTGATGGGCAACTATCGGGGCAACCAGGGCAGCACCCCAGACCACGCCGGGAACTGGTTCAACGCCGTCTTACCCACCGACACTATCCCCGCCGATAGCTTTGGACACGGTACGCACGTGGCGGGAACGGCCGTTGGCCAAAATGGTATTGGTGTCGCTCCTGGAGCAAGCTGGATCGCTGTCAACATCGCCGATCCGCTGGGCTTTATTTGGGAAAGCGATGCGCATCGTGGCTTTGAATGGCTGCTAGCCCCAAATGGCGATGTGTCGCTTGCCCCCGACGTCGTGAACAACTCCTGGGGCAGCACCACTTCTAGTGAACTGTTTGTGGAGGATGTTGCTGCGCTGCACGCGGCTGGCATCAAAGTCGTCTTCTCAGCAGGCAATAGCGGCCCCTTTGGAGGCACCGTTGGTTACCCGGCTGGCTACCCCGATGTGCTTTCAGTGGGTGCCAGCGATGAAATTGATGAAGTTGCCTGGTTTTCGTCGCGCGGCCCCTCGCTGCAAACAGAGGAGCCAAAGCCGTGGATTGTGGCTCCAGGTACCCAAATTTGGTCGGCGCGTCCAGATGGCGCGTATGGTCTGGAAAATGGCACCTCGATGGCGGCGCCGCACGTGGCTGGCACCATCGCCCTGCTGCTCAATGCCAATCCTGGCCTTACCCGCTCGCAACTAAACCAAATTTTGGCAGAGACGGCCGTTCCTCTCACCACCACCCTGCCCAACCATGACAGCGGCTGGGGGCGGCTGGATGCGTATGCGGCCGTCGCCCCAGAGGCCACTACAGGCGAGCTAACCGGGCAGCTGCTAGGGGCTGGCGTGCCGCTACCCAACATTGTGGTCACCATCACCACCCCATCTGGCGCGATGCTGCCATTTGAAACGGATAGCAACGGCCGTTACCAGGCCATCTTGCAAAGCGACAGCTACACGCTTACCGCCGCTCCGTTTGGCTACACGCAAATCACCATCAGCAATGTGGTTGTCAACGATGGCCAAACGACAAACCGCGATTTGACTGTAAATTTGTTGCCGAACGGCCGTGTGCAGGGCACCGTACGCAGCGTGAGCGGCTATGCCTTGCTGCCCAACGCCCAAATCGAAATTGTAGAGACGCCGTTCACCTTGCTCACAGATGGCAACGGTGCCTTCAACATCAGCCTGCCGGTTGGCAGCTACGAGCTTATCGTGACCAAAACTGGCTACCAGCAGCAGCGGGCAGCGGTGTGGATTGGTGAAGGAACGGCCGTTGTGCAAAGTTTCTTCCTGGCGGATGCCCCCACCGTTTTACTGGTGGACAGCGGCCAATGGTACTTTAGCAGCCAGGTCGATCCCTACCGGGAAGCCCTCACGGCTATCAACTACAGCTACGATACCTGGACCATCCGCAACCCCATTCAGGTGCCAAAATTGAACGATTTAAGCCAGTACGAAGCGGTAATCTGGTCTAGCCCGCTCGATTCCCCTGGCTTTTTGGGACTCAACGACGTCATCACAGATTATCTTGGTTTGGGCGGGAATCTGTTCATCAGCGGGCAAAATTTGGGGTTTTACGATGGTGTCGGCTCATTCACACAAATTTGGTGGTACCGAGATTTGAACGCACGCTACCTGGGCAAAACGGCCGTTACCCAAACCATCTCCGGCAGCGACGACTCCCTGTTCAACGGCCTCAGCTTTACGCTCAACGGCGGCAGCAGCAGCGACAACCAGACCGCCCCCGATATTTCTGACTCGCGCCTGGCACTACTGTCTGACCCCGCTTTTGTTTTTGAAGACGGCCAGGGTGCCGGATTAACCGCCGGCTACTGCACGCCATTTCGGCTGGTTTACCTGGGGTTTGGGCTGGAAGGCGTGCCAGAAGCCACCGACCGCGCCACCGTTTTGGCACGCAGCTTTGATCATTTTAACCAGCCCCGTGAGCAAGTTGGCGTTCAATTATTCCCAGAACAAATTGAGGAGCTAGCCATCCCCGGCACGCAAATGACTTACACGGTGGATATCTTCAACCGCAGCGAAACGCTCACGGACACTTTCACTCTCACCATTGCTGGCACGGTCTGGGACAGTGACCTGGTTACCAAGACAATCACGTTGGGGCCATGCCAGGCGGGGAAAACAATTCTCACATTAGAGGTACCACCTGAGTTGGATTCTGGTGCGGTGGAAGATTTGCAGGTAACGGCCGTTTCCCAAAACAATCCAGCCTACAAAACCAACCTCACCGTGCAGCACACCGCCCCCGGCAACATCCTTTTTGTGGATGATGATCGCTGGTACGACCAATCGGCCGAATTAACGGCGGCTATGGACAATATGGAGCTAACCTACGACACATGGGATACTCGGCATGCAACCACCAGCCGCAATGGCCCACCGCTGGCCTTGTTAAACCAGTACGATTTTGTCATCTGGTACACTGGCTATGACTGGTTCCAACCCCTCACTTATGATGAAAATCTGGCACTGCAAGCCTATTTGGCCCAGGGCGGGCGACTCTTCCTTACCAGCCAGGACTTCCTATACTATCATCGCCATACGCCTTTGGCCCGGCACTATTTTGGTGTAGCAAGCTATCTGGAAAGCATTGAACCCACACGGCTCATTGGCTTTGGCGATTCGGCGACAAATGTGCCGCCATTGCGCCTCACGTTTGAGCCATACCAAAATCATGGCGACGGCATTTTGCCCGCAGATCACAGCCAGCCCTTCTTCTGGGGTGACCGGGCACTCCCGGCAGGCACGGCCACCGCTGGCGACGACTGGCGCGCTATTTTTTGGGCAGTCCCTTTTGAAACAATTACCCTCACCCGCCAGGCTGAAGCCATGAACCAGGTAATCGGCTGGCTGAGCGATTTGGGCGACTCTACTTTTGCCGTAGACCAGCGCGTGGGCAAAGTGGGCGACGCACGCACCTACACTATCACCATCCGCCAGGTGGAAAGTGGCCTCAGTAACACCGTCTGGATGACCAATACGCTCTCGCCCCGGCTGCAAATTGATCTGGATTCTGTGGCGGGTGGGGCAACCTACAACGCCACCACGCGGCAGCTTGCCTGGAGCGGAGTCTTGCCCAGTGGTGGCAGCCACATCGTCACTTATCAGGCCACGCCCACCGGGCCGCTGCCGCTTGGTCAGCTCATAGAAAATGAGCTGCTGCTGCACGACGGGCGGCACAATCTCACGTTTACGCGCCGCGCCGATAGCTGGGTGCAGGCACCCGATATTTTAGTCACGATGACGGCCGTTCCCAACCAACCCCTCGCCGCCACTATTTTTACCACCACGGTGGGGCTGCAAAACGTGGGTCTAGCTCCCTCTGGGCAAATTTCCACCGTCGTCAGCTTGCCGAACAACTTCACCATCATTACCGATACGCTGGCCAGCAGCGCAGGCAGAGCCTCAGTCGGCGACCGGCGGCTGTATTGGGAAGGTATGCTGGACATGGCTGCGCAAGTCACGTTGACACTGGTGCTTACGCGAGAAAGTACGGCCGTTCCCCAACGCATCGCCATCACCACCCTGGTAGATGACGGCTTAACCGACCCCACCTTTTTTGCTCAATGGGCCGATTTGCCCGTGCACACGCAGCATTTGCCTATCCTGTTGCATCAACCGGATAAGTAGCCAGGCGCAGGCAAACGGCCGTATAGCACCTTAATCCTAACGCTTCTTAAATTTGCGATTCATTCACTCGTCAAAATGGCCGAATCGGTTATGATCTGCCAGACATTGCTTTGGTTGAAGATCAAGCAGTTCAATCAGATCGTTTTGGGTTTATAAATTCACAGCAAACCAAAACGAAAGCAGTGCCAAAGCAAGTGAGGACTAAATGTTCAATGACACGCTGCAAGAAACTGTAAAAATCGCTTATGTAGAAGATGAACCAAGCATCGCCCAGCTTTTGGTGAGCGGTCTGGGGCTGTTTGGTATTGAGGTTCAGCCTGTTTTTATGAGTGCCGAGGATTTGCTAAAGCAGGTTGACGGGCCTGAGCTAAAAGAAATCGACCTTTTCTTTTTTGACATTCGCCTGCCAAAGATGACAGGTCTGGAGTTAGCAGAACAGTTGCGGAATCAGGGTGAAAAACGGCCGTTTGTTCTCGTAAGTGCCTGGCCTGCTCCCAGTAAAGAAGCCCTGCAAAAAATCGGGGCTGAATTCCTGCCCAAACCATTCGATTTTCCAGACGTGGTGCAAACCATTCAAAAACTCGCCAGTCAAAACAAAAAAGCATAGCTCGCTTTTGCTTCCCCCAATGTAAGGCAGTTTGATACTTTCTTCCTGTATCTTTTTGGTGTGCCAATCTTTATACTCTTTTTATAAAGATTAGGTGTAAATCACAAAAGGTATCTCGATAAAATTGAACCGCGAAATTGTGATTTACTCAGGTAAAAGCGGGAGAAACAGCTTTACTTATTTCAAATTAGTTTCCCGCTTTTTGTGGAGAACAAAAGTAACTTGAAATCAAATCGCCTGTTAGCTCTTTTTGTTCTCCTGAAAGTAATTTTCATTTGCTAGGCTGGTATTCAAGATATTTGTTGAAAATTACTTCACAAGAAACAACACCATGAGCAACGAAATTCTGGTTCAACTGGCTTGCCCCAGCTGCACACATCCCATCAACATAAAAGAGCAAGGACAGCACCTAGAATGCCCTGCCTGCCGCAGCCAACTGTTGCTAGATGGCCACGTTTGCCCGAACTGTGGCGAATACCATAAAGTGGACAGTGGCTTTTGCCGCGCCTGTGGCACAGCCATGACCCGAACCTGCGAAAGATGCCATACCAGAAATTGGTCTGGTGCTGAATATTGCCAGGATTGCGGTGCCGCGCTTGATATTTTCCAGCTGCTCCATTTACATAACAAGCAAACCACCATGAACCGCCTGGATGAACAAATGCGCGAAGCCGAATTCTTCAAGGAAAAAGAAAAGGCTGATTCTGAGCGGCGCATGGCTACGTTATTAGAACAAGAACAAGCGCGCGTACAGGCCATTAGGGAACGGCAAGCCACCCAGAAGAAGCAAGACCAGCAGCTCATCTTTACGGCCGTCTTCGTCCTCTCTATCTTTATTTTAATCGTCACCGCTTTCGCCGTTTTGTAGGCAGGACACGGCAAGGCGGGCTACAATAGGGCGCATGTCTCGCCCATACACTATAGACCTGCCCAGCTTTGCTGGCCCTCTGGATTTACTACTCCACCTCATCGAGCGCCAAGAGCTTGATATTACTGTCATCTCCCTCGCCAAAGTAACCGATCAATATCTGGAACAAATTGAACAGCTCAAGCAAAATCGGATCGAGCAACTGATTGATTTTCTGGTGGTGGCAGCGCGGCTGGTGCAAATTAAGAGCCGCGCATTGCTGCCGCAAACGCCCATCATCATAGAGGGAGAAGAAGAGGAAGATCCAGCAGAAGCGTTGCTGCGTCAGCTACGCGAGTACAAGCAGTTTAAGCAGGCGGCCCAATGGCTGCACGCGCGGGAAGAACAGGGGTTACGCACTTACTTGCGGGTCGCCCCGCCCCCCAAGCTAGAAGGACGACTGGACATGAGCGGGGTGACGATTGATTCGTTGTTAACGGCCGTTCGCAATGCCCTGGCGCGGGTAGAGGATTTAGAAGAAAGTGTAGCCATCGTGCAGCCGCGCCGCATCACTATAGAAGGGCAAATTGGCAGATTGCGCCAGCGAGCCAAGCAAGGCACCGCCTTTGGCTTTACCGACTTGCTCTCAGCAGACACCAGCCGCATAGAGATTTCAATTACGCTATTGGCCGTGCTGGAACTCATCAAGCGGCGCGAGATTTCGGCCAGCCAATCGGAGCTTTTTGGTCGGATTGAGTTACGTGCCAATCCCGAAATGCCAGAAAATGTGGAAACGACCGTTGCCTGACCGTCCATATTTGCCCTGTACTCTTAACCAAATTCGGGAAGTGGGAGCCTCGTTTTTTTCCTCCTGCCCCAATGCGGCCTTCGGCAAGGCGGGGCACCTGCCGCAGCACGGGAGTGAAGACCTGCCCGCAGCACGAGGATTTCTTCCTTTGGTCGAAATGACGGGTTTGCGACGAGAAGTGGCATTTTTGAGTGGCTAATTCCTGTCGCCACCCCTTTTTCTTGCTACAATAGCGCCTAAAGGCAATTATGAATCTCTCTGCGACTTGGCGCAAAAGACTTTATTGGCTCACCTGGGGGCTGCTGATCATCATTGGCCTAGCAGCGGCCGTTGCCCTGTGGCAGTGGTACGACAGCGGCGGAGGCTTTGAAGCTGTTTACGTAGCCGTTGGTGTACTTTTAGCCGGATTGTGGGCTGCCAACCGCTTCCTCGCCCGCCAACAAACAGACGAACCAACCAACAAACAAACTTACCAACCCCTGCCCCCCGACCCACAACCCTTGGTCCAATGGCGGCAGCAAATGAATGCCCACTTTGCGCTGGAAGAGCTGCGTAGTTTGGTTTTTGATTTGGGAATTACGTTTGACAATCTGGCTGGGGGAACGTTAGATGGCAAAATCGTTTCTCTGCTGGAACATGCCCAACACCACAACCAACTGCTGCAACTTCATGCCAAACTTAAGCAACTGCGCCCGCATGTCATTTGGCCGAACCCCGGCCAGCAAACTTTTGCCCACGATGACCGTAACCGGGCTAATTTCCTCAATTTGGTGCAATCTTCCTGGATTGATGGCTTTTTGCACCAGTCGTTGCACCGGGAAGTTTTGAAGCTGACCCTGAGCTACCAGCCGGATGCTGTGCCGCAGCGGGCCTGGAGGATGGTGTTGCAACAAACGGGGCAAAGCGACCAGACAATTCCCCAAGAGCAATCGATTCGGGAGGTTTTTGAGCGAAATGGTCGCAGCCTGCTCCTATTGGGCGACCCCGGCAGCGGTAAGACGATTACGATGCTGCAACTGGCCGAGGAATTGGTGAAGCTGGCCCAAGATGACCCTAACCAACCGATGCCTGTTGTTCTCAATTTGTCCTCTTGGGCGCAGGAGAAACCGCCGCTGGTGGAATGGTTGGTTGAGGAAATATTTGTGCAGTATGGCGTGGCGCGGGAACTGGGACGAAGCTGGATTGCCCAAAACCAGCTACTGTACCTGCTAGATGGCCTGGACGAAGTAGCTGCCGATGCCCGCGATGGTTGCATTGCGGCGATAAATGCGTTTAAGGCAGCCTATCCGGTGGAAATGCTGGTGTGCAGCCGGATTAAGGATTACGAGGTGCTGCACAACCGTCTGCACCTGGGGGCGGCCATTCGCATCCAGCCACTGACCGATGCCCAGGTAGACGACTTTTTGGGCCAGCCAGGGTTGGAAATGCAAGCGGTGCGGGCGATGTTGAAAACCGATCCTACCTTGCGCGAATTAACCCAAAGCCCGTTGCTGCTAAACGTGATGGTCTTAGCTTACCAAAGAAAAAGTATGACTGACTTACAAGCCATGACTACCGTGGAAGCCCGTCGCCAGCATCTTATTGATACCTATGTGACAGCTATGTTCCATCGCCGTTCAATAACTGCCAGTCACTCTTATAGCGAGGCCGAGGTTCGCCATTGGCTGACTTGGTTGGCAAGTAGTATGGGGATGCACCAAGTGAGTGTCTTTTACGTTGAGCGACTACAACCAACTTGGTTACCTATCCCTGATCTATTTCGACGCTATAGGCAAATTTATGGGATGATTTTTAGGCTGACCACCGGGCTTATGGGAGGACTTGTTGGGATGTTATATGGACTAATGATTGGGGTATATACTGAATATGGTGGAATTGTTGGGCTTTTAGGATTGGTGTCTGGACTTTATTTTGGGCGATTTGACTGGAAGGAAAATGAATCAATTACATTAATTGAAGAACTGACATGGCGCCTTCCTGTTTACCGGGATCTGAAATCTGTTATCAAAAGCAAACCCAAAAGCCCTTTTTTGGTCCTGCTGTTTGCTATTATTTATGGAGTGCTTTTTGGCCCTACGTTCGGATTGAGATTCCTGTTAATACTAGGAGTGAGTGTTGGATTGGGTTTTGGATTGCATGTTTCTTATCAAGTGAAAGAAACGCGGAAACGTTTACTCCCAAATCAAGGAATACGTAGTTCCCTAAGCAATGGTTGCCTATTTGGGATTTTGTATGGGTTAAGTTATGGGCTCTTGTTCATGTTAAGTGTCGGGATGTTGGTTGGGCTGATTGTCGGGTATAGGCTTGGCCCCAGTGTCGGATTGAGATTTGTAATACTCTTTGGTCTGATTCATGGGTTAGTTTCTGGAGTGAATATTGGGCTATTAAACTTTGGCGGAGAGGCGGTAGTTCAACATTATATAGTACGTTGGTTGATGGCACGGGCGAATATGCTACCTTATCCATTGCGGGACAAAAAGCTCGTTGATTTTCTGGACGCCATGGTGGACCAAATTCTAATGCGTCGTGCTGGTGGGGGGTATCTTTTTGTTCATCGCGCCCTTCTGGAGCATTTTGCCGCTCAGTTGCCCTATTTTGCTGGGGAACAAGAAGAGCATTAAACGGTAACCGGTTTACCGAATGCGGATGCTAAATCAAATCGTGGATATAGGCCCCGGCCGTCTACCATGCAAGCATCTGCTACTTACCACGCAATTCATTCAGTCAAGTTAAGCGGCAAGGCGGGACGCTTGCAACAGCGGGAGTATGAAGACCTGCCCAAAGCAGGGTGCTCATCATGCTGTTGCTGCCCAACCGTGCCGATGCAACAGCCATAGGCAGGAAAGTGCTCCGCACATATCAATGACCACATCCACCAACGTACCGTTGCGGCCAGGGACAAAGGTTTGGTGGAACTCATCGCTGAGTGCATAGAGAAACACGATAAGGAAGGTGGTGAGATACGGCCGTTGCCAATCCAACACTGCCCGAAAAGCCAACAAAGCCAGGACGCCGTACGCTAAAAAGTGCCCCAGCTTCTTGAAAGTCAAATCCCACAACCCAAAATCAGGCAAATCCACCGCTGGTTGATGCGAGGCAAAAAAAATGACCCCCATCGCCAATAGCAATGGCAGCCATCGCCCCCACCAGGTGCCTCTCTGGGCCAAAATCCACCTTTTCAAGCTACCCCCTACAAGTCACAGCAAACGTGTCCGCTTATTCTTAAAATCATCTTGTGATTTACCTACCACCACATACGTTCTTTACCCATCTGGTAAATCGTCCAAAAAACAAACGCGGCCAGCCCTATTGGCACCAAAAAGCGAATGGCGGTGAGGCCACCAACTAATACCATTGCGCCTAAAAAAAGAACGGTACCCACCACAATGAGCCGCAGCTTTATTGGGTCAATACCGGTTTGCACTTGCGATTTAGCACGAACGCGCTGGGCGCGGCGGCAGCTATTCAGGTTGCCAATGCGCATCACGTCGCCGCTTAGTTGCCACTGGCAGCCACATGCCTGGCACTGGTAACAAACGCGGGCGGGTTGCCCTGTTTCTACATCGGTTCGCTTTAGAATTTGCCCACCACAATGGTCACAATCGTAGCCACTGTCATTCCAGGTAGTTTCTGTTTTTATCATCTAACTATTTGCCTGTTGCATTCATTTATAAATCTATGTTAGTTGATCCGACTGAATACGCAAGCAAGATTTAGATGATTCAAAGCAAATCCCAAGAAACGTTCATTCTTGTTTGATTCGTTCGCACGTTTCTAGCAGCAGGTTGTAGTTGCTGTTGTGGCTCACATAAATAAACCCACCACACATTTCACAGGAAGTTTGGTACTCCATTACAGAGCCAGCTACTTGTTCCCACGGCTCTAGCTGGTGTCCATGAATAGATGCCCACGCTTCTGCCTCGCACATTTGGCGTTCCAGAAAGTCTGCTTGCTCTTGTTGGGCAGCTTCATCATGATCAGCGGCAGCTTCTACCAGGGCACGTACGGCCGTTCCTTGCACCAAATTATCAGGTACACCATCCGGCAACCCCTCTACCTTGTGCAGCAGATGCTGCAAGACAACACCAATCTCTCGACGGGTGGCTTCGTCATAACGGGGCACCAGGGAGCCTTCCTCAAGCAAGCCAATCAGGTAACGGATAGACATTTTCAAATGAGTTAGTTCAATTTCTGCGGATTTTGACATACTTCTGCCTCTTGGTTGTGATTTTGGACAGCTTTATTTTGGCATGAGACGGCCGTCTTCACCAGAGGAAGTTTGTACCGTTCCCAACTAATGCTGGGCTACAAACTGTTGAATTGGGCACGAAGCATATCTCGTTCGGCCGTTTTGCGGGCAATTTTACGTTCCAGTTCCTCCGCCATTTCTGCCAGCAAATCGCGCCCTTCCCGCTGTGCCAACTTCACTTGCAGTGCCAAATCCACCATGGAGCGATTGGGTAAATTTTGCAGCTCATTATCAATGCTACGCAGGCGACGGCGGCACCGCTCAATCTCCTCCTGAAGTGCTTGAGCCATCTCTTTGTCTGGCGGCTGCTCAGATTGCCGTCGGCTTTGGTGAGCCTCTAGCTCTTCTGCCAAGGCCATTAGCTCCACCATGCTTTGCGCCTGGTAGGCATCATTAATCGCCGCCATCTTGTCGGTACGATATTGGCGGTCAGCCTCGTCGATGGCTAAATCTGGATGGAATTGGCGAGCCAGTTGGCGGTACATTTTCTTGAGCTGAGCCTGGGTAGCGGCTGGTGGGGGTGGTAGTGGTTTGGGAACGGCCGTTTCTGGCGATTGCTGCCACGTTTGCCTGAACTGTTCCTCAACGGGCTCAAAGGTGGCGTCTGAATTGGCAAATGATTGCTGGTGGCGCAGCAGCTTGATGCGCGTTAGATAGCTGTTTACTTCTGATTCCAGCGTCGCCAACTGGTCTAGAAGCTGCCCCACGTGCGCCTCAAAGCGAAACTCAAATGCTTCTACGTCCTCAAGCTGACTGTTAAGCTCGGCCTCTGCCTCGGCCAGTTCCAGGCGCAAGGCATCCAGCTCCTGACGAAGCCGCTTTACTTTTTCGGCTGTGCTTTCAGCGAAGTGAGACATAGTTTTAGTTTACCGCAAAACAGTTTTGTGTGAAGTAGTTGGCCCTGGGTTTTCCTCAACAACTGTTCATCCTTTACCCCCAAAATCTCAAGTACAATGGTTGCATGACGCGCAAACGGATATTGTGGCTGGGTCTGATTGGGCTGCTTTTAGTGGGCAGCATTAGTCTTTACTTGCTGTACCCGCGCCTCATCCTGGCCACTCACGCCCGTTATCCCAAGGCTGTGCCAAATCGGCTACTTTTTTTGGTGGCCACGCCGCTGCCGACAGCCCTGCCTGCGCCAACGGCCGTTGCTGACAGTAATCAGTTAGCCGTAATCAGTGAACAGCTAGCGATTTTGCAGCCAACGATTACGCCATCCCCGACAGCTACCTTGCCTCCCACATTTACGCCCCAATCCTCAATCTCCGATCCTTCGGCAAGCTCAGGGCAGGCTCTCCAATCGCCTTCACCGGAACCAACAGCTATCAACGCCCCCCTGCCGCCAACCGTCACGCCCTTGCCAACGGCCGTTCGCCTGGAGAATATCGACATTATCCCCCAAAAATTCAACAACTGCGGCCCCGCCAACCTGGCCATCACCTTGGGGTATCATGGTGTTGTGGTGGATCAGCTTGACGTCGGGGGGCTTATCAAGCCTAATTACGATGATCGCAATGTGAGCCCTTGGGAATTAGTGGATTATGTCAATAATGAAACATCAATGGGGGCGCGTTACTTTGTGGGCGGAGATGTGAACCTGCTCAAGCAGCTTATCGCTGCGGGCTACCCAGTCATCATCGAAAAAGGGCTGTACCCCAATGCTTGGGAAGGGTGGATGGGACATTACCTCACGCTGGTTGGCTATGATGACAGCAGCCAGGAGTTCATTAGCCTGGATACATTTTTGGGGCCATGGGATGGCAGCGGGCGGCGCGACAGCTACGAAACCATTCACGAATTTTGGCAGCAGTTCAACCACACCTTCATTCTCGTCTATCCGCCGGAGGATGAGTCAGATATTCTGGCTTTGCTACCGTCAAAACTCAATGATCCCGTCACTATGTGGTCGCAGGCTGCCATAGCCAATCAGGAATTGACGGTGAGTCAACCAGACAATCCCTACGTTTGGTTCAATCTAGGCAGCAGTTTGGTGCATCTTTCTAACCTCGTCGGCGATCCGTCACTGCCGGAGAGTGCGGCGGCGGCTTTTGACCAGGCGCGTACCGTGGGCTTGCCGTGGCGCATGTTGTGGTACCAGTTTGAACCGTATGAGGCGTATTTGGCAAACGGCCGTATCGACGACGTACTCACGCTTTCAGATGCCATCCTCTCCACAGAAGGCGGTCAGAATGTGGAAGAAACGTACCTTTATCGCAGCTATGCCTACACAGCTTTGGGGGATGAAACGGCCGCTGCTGCCGCGTTAGATAGGGCTTTAGAACTGAACCCAAATTTGGAAACGGCCGTTTCAGACTGAAAACCCTCTTTTCCTCCGTACCCTCGGTGGCAAATTCAATTTTCATCAAAAAAGCGAGTCACGCGCTCGATGAACAGATCATCTGCCTGGCCGCGAAAGGTGTGCGGCGTGGCGTAGTAGGTGAAGCATTCCACTGGTTTTTCCAGTGTCCGCAGCCGCTCACATAAATTCTGGCTCCAGATAATGGGCACGATTTCGTCCGCCTCGCTGTGGTGGATGCTAATCGGCGTCTTGATGCGATCTAAAAAGTAGATGGGAGAGATTTCCCCCAATTGAGCATCGCTGGCAGCCAGTTCAAACGAGCCAGTTGCCCCACCCGACCAAACCAGGATTTTCTCATAGTTTTGTCGCTCGTCACCGCTCATCGCCCCGTAAAGAACGGCCGCACGCAAATAAGACTCATTGTTCACGGCGAGAACTCGTAACGTCACGCCGCCACCCATGCTGTGCCCCCACAAATGAATGCGATCTTCATCCGCCCGCCGCAGGTAGCCCAGCGGGTCCTGGCTTTGCTCCCGAATAATCGCTATCAGGTTCAGCACGTCAACTGCGTACCCAACCCGGTATGGATTTGGCCCCGCATCTGACGGCGGATAGTTGCGAAAATTGGGGTGAATGACAAAGTAACCTGCCTCTGCCAGCGCATCTGCATACCGTTGGGTGTAGGCCAACGTGTCGTATTCGGCCGGATCGATATAGCCGTGCAGCACCAGAGCCACGGGGAAATCGGTACCCTCGTTGGGTACATTCATGAAACCATAAACGGTCAGTCCGTCGCTGGGGTAAGTAATCAGGTAACGTGTAAACAGATCGTTCTCCTCCAGCGTGTCGATGATCTCCAATTCCCCGCCTCCGTAGCTCCGCGCCGTCAATGCCTCAATGGTCAAATCGGCATAAGGATTTGGCGTGGGCAGTGGCAAGGTTGCGGTAGGCGGCACAGATGTAGGAGATTCGAGAACCTGACCTGAGTTTGCCGAAGGATTGGAGCTTGGAGGTTGTGTTGCAGTTGCTGGCAACGCCTCTACATGGTTACTGCTTACCGATAACTTTTCATCATCTACCGTTAACGTGGGTTCTGGCTCAGACTGCGGCTGGGGTACAAAGGTCGGCGGCTGCAAGTCGTTCGGGGTGACGGGCTGGGAAGCGCAAGCGGCCAGCCAGCAGCTAATCAACAGGAAAAAACAGTTTCGTTTCCACCAAACCTTCATCTGGCGAGTGTAACAAAAAATGGAACGGCCGTCCTTCATGATTTTCTTAATCGGCTCTGCTACACTTCATCTTATGCGCCTTTTAGTTGTAGAAGATGAACCCACCATTGCCAATTTTGTGCGCCAGGGGCTTAGCGAAGCCGGGTATGCTGTGGATGTGGCACGTGACGGGCGCGAGGGACTAGATTATGCCCTGGCCGCCGAGTATGATGTGCTGATTCTGGACATCATGCTGCCCAAACTAGACGGCATTCAGCTATTGCGACGATTGCGCCGCAACGGCCACAAAACGCCCGCCCTCATGCTAACCGCCCGCGACACGGTGGATCATCGGGTAGAAGGGTTAGATGCCGGAGCCGATGATTACCTGGTAAAACCGTTTGCCTTCCCAGAACTGCTGGCGCGGGTACGGGCGTTATTACGCCGCCCGCCGCTACAAACTGGAACCGTTCTGCAAATCGGCAATCTGCGCATGGACACAGCTCGGCACATTGTGGAGAAAAACGGCCGTCTCATTGATCTAAGCCCCCGCGAATATGCCGTGTTGGAATATTTGTTGCGCCATCCCAACCAGGTGCTTAGCCGCACCCAAATTGGGGAACACGTGTGGAATTTTGATTTCTACAATGAATCAAACGTGGTAGACGTGTACATTGGTTACCTACGCCGCAAAATTGATGAATCAGGGGAGCCATCTCTTATTCACACGGTGCGCGGCGTGGGATATTGCCTGCGCCATGAAGGATAGCTGTGTTGAAGCGGCCGTTTCCTCTTCCCATTCGTCTTCGCCTCACCCTGTGGTATCTGGTTGTGTTGGGGCTGCTGCTGCTGCTGTTTGCCGGATTTTTATATCTTCAACTTCAGCGCACGCTTTTCAACCAGATGGATACCGCTCTGGAATTGGCCGCGGTTCAGGCACAGGTGATGGTCGTGGAGCAAGACGGCCGTCTTGCTTTTCAATCTACCCCCAACAGCCAAACCCTCAGCCGCCGCCTCGACGACGATTTTGCCATCAGCCTGTTGAGTGACAGCGGCGAACTTCTCGATCAGCTAACCAGTGACGACGATATACCACTTATTCTTCCCTCAGGAGCTGGGCCGTTTACCCTTGCCGATCGGGCAGAAATGTGGCGCAGTTATAATTTGCCTGTAGGTCTGCCAGGCAGCAATCAAACAGGCTGGCTGCAAGTGTCGCAAGAGTTAGAACCTGTGCAAGACACGTTGGCTGCATTTCGCAACCAGATTTTGCTGGGCTTGCCCCTGGCGTTGCTGCTGGCAGGATTGGGCGGTTACTTTTTAGCGGGGCGAGCTCTGCGCCCCATGGATCGCATGACGCAAACGGCCCAAGCCAGCAGCGGGCAAGATTTGAGTAAACGCATTCAACACCAGGGGCCAGCGGATGAAATCGGCCGTTTGGCGCAAACATTTGATGCCATGCTGGATCGCTTGGAGTCAGCCTTCCGGCGAGAGCAGCAGTTTACGGGGGATGCTGCCCACGAGCTGCGTACCCCGCTCACAGCTCTTAAGGGACAGCTAGAAGTGACGCTCAGCCGCCCTCGCCAAGTAGCAGATTACCAAAATACACTGCAAGCGATGTCTCAACAGGTGGAGCGGCTCATACACTTAAGCAGTAGCCTGCTTTATCTAAGCCGATTGGAACAAGATCAGCTACCACTCTCCCCAGAAATCATCATTGTGGCGGATTTTTTCAATGCGCTGCTGGACCAAATACGGCCATTGGCCCAAGAAAAATCAATTCAAATCCATACCAATATTTCTGCCGATCTGCAATTTCACGGCCACCTCGATTTGCTCATTCGGCTGTTCCTGAATCTGCTGGACAATGCGATTAAATATACGCCAGTGAACGGCCGTATCACGCTCAAGGCAGCAACAGCCCTACCCAATATCATCATTACGCTGCACAACAACGGGCAACCCATCCCCCCAGAACACCTGCCACACCTCTTCAACCGCTTTTACCGCGCTGAAGCCGCCCGCACGCGCACCGAAACGGGTAGCCTTCAGGGTGCCGGTTTAGGATTGGCCATTGCCCAGGAGATTGCCAAAATTCACCAGGGAGAAATCAGCGTCACCAGTCAGCCTAAAGCGGGAACCACGTTTATTGTTACTTTACCGGCGACGGCCGTTTAGCACCGCAATTCGCTTTCTTAAACATCCTTCATCGTTCTCTTAATTTTTGCTTTTACACTGACAATCAACCTATCTGCATACGGAGGCAATGATGAAAAAAATAAACTGGATTGGAAAGCGAACAATTTTTGCCCTTTTGGTTACCGGCATCCTTTTGGGGGGTGTACTGGTCGGCGTGTTGATGAACGCGCCGCGCAGTGCCAATGCTCAGCAAAGCCAACTCACCCCCGATGAAGCCAAAGCTGCTGCTGAGGCTGTAAGCCCCGGTGCAACCGCCACGGATGTGAAAATAGAGCGTGAGGGCGGCCTGGATGTGTACGAGGTGCAGCTTGACAACGGCATGGAGGTAGAAATTGATGCCGCCACTGGCGAAATTCTGGAAACAGAGCTGGAAGATGACGGGGATGATGCCAACGATGGCCCCGACACCCCCGAAGATGATGAAGACGATTAGCCGAGAAAAGAGTTAAGCGGAAAAAGTTGGTAAAGCAAAACGGCCGTCACGCAGCGTGACGGCCGTATTAAGACTCCCAAACAGAGGTGGCGCAATAAGGTTAATTCACAGAAAATGGGGTAACTGATTTGGCGGATACCTGAGCGGGTTCCAGTTGCTCGGCATAGCACTCCTCAAACCCTTCTCGGTGGCTCAAGCGTGAAGACAAGGCACAAGCCGATACAACCAAAGCAGAAGCTACAAAGGATAGGGCGGTAAAGGTCATGATGATGGTCATAGTGGTCACTCCGGTATCTTCTCTTAACTTCAATTTGTAAAACAGCTACTCAATATTTCCGTAAGATTATCCGTAAGAATAATGAGAGTGTAAGGTTTTTCGTAAGGGAAGTCACTAGTACATACCGTACAGGACCGTGGTTTTTAGAATTTACTGCACAAAATTGGGATTAATGATGTACCGCCACCAGTTGTGCGCAACGCCCCGCGTTTGGCCAGCGACATGAGGTAAATGCCCCAGCCACCACAAATGGTGTTGCCGAATATCGCCATTGCCCCATTCACGGCAATTTACTAACTTTGGCGTGCCAGTAAGGTCTGGGAAGTTAAGCCAGGTATGGCTGCGGCTGGGCACCATTTGCCGGTTACCCCAATCGTAATCCCGCGTGCTGTTGGGGGCAAAATGCACGTTGCCGCACTCTGCCTGCCCCGGATGCGTTTTGTCGTAGCGAATAAACTTGTCCCACAAATTGGCTTCCCCTCTTTGACGGTGGTAGACGTGGCTCATGATGGATTCCACCCGATGGCCTAAATTTTCCAGCATTTCCCCTGGCCCGCGTTCAAAGCTGAAGCCCATGATCACAAAGCGACGCTGTACTTGTGGCTCAAGGAGCGGCGGCGCATTGCACCAAAGGGCATCTTTGCCCACCATGCGCGACTCATAATAGCCAGCATATGGGAAAGCCATGAGCCACACTTCATCAACGGCTTCAGCGTTGATTTTGGGGATGATGTTGAACTCCCGGAGGATACGGCCGTAATCCACCCCATCCGGTTGATGAAAGCCAGTTCTGGTTACAAAACGCTGCACATATGTATCTGGATCATAAACAAAGCCATCTTGCTTCACTGGGAAACCATCTACTTCAATGCGCTCCGCAATTTTGTAATTCACATACCCATGACTGGCTACATTCACATCAAAAATATATTGTCCAACCAGATCGTCGGGGTTTTGCCAGCGCATTACCTCGTGCAGCCGCCGCCCGCCGTAAGACGGCACGCGCGGGTTATGAATCACTAACAGCACCTTTGGCTGCACGGGTGGCACAAAAGTTGTTTTATTCGCGGGAGACGGCCGTAGCAAGCCTAAAATTCGTCGCAGCAAAACGCCCTCATTAACAATTAAAAATTAACCGTTCACAATTCACAATTATTTAGTCTTCCGGCCGTTCGCCCGCCGGAGCCATCTTCACCAACTTAGGATCAAACCGCGCCATTGTTTCCACCAAATCTGCCTGGGCTGCCATCACCTCATGAATATCTTTGTACGCCATTGGCACCTCGTCTAAACCAGCAGAAAGCAGCGTCACGTCTCGCTCGCGCAAAAATTTCTTCACCTCAGACCAGGTAAATGATTGTTTTGCCTTTTTGCGGCTCATGCGCCGCCCTGCCCCGTGCGCCGCCGATTGAAGCGACGCTTCGTTGCCCAAGCCGCGCACCACAAAACCGGGTGCCCCCATCGAGCCGGGAATGATGCCCAATACCCCCGCCCCTGCTGGCGTCGCCCCTTTGCGATGCACAATGACAGTCTCGCCATCGTGCTGCTCCTGCCAGGCAAAGTTGTGGTGATTTTCCACGTCCAGCAGTACCTTGGCGTTGAGTGCTTTCACAACGTGCTGGTGGATGCAGGCGTGGTTGGCGGCGGCATACTGCCCCATTAGCTGCATGGCTGCCCAATATTCCCGGCCAGGATCGCTCTTCAAATCCAGCCAAGCCAGATGGCGCAGCTCCTTGGGCAGTTCAGGGCGTAAATCCATGGCCAACTTGCTGTAATGGTTGGCCACCGTGGCCCCCGCCCCTCGGCTACCGCTGTGGCTCAGCAAGGCCAGATATTCGCCAGCGGGCAAGCCAAGTTCACTATTCAAAATGGTGAGAATGCCAAATTCAACAAAATGGTTGCCGCTGCCGCTGGTGCCTAGCTGCGCCCACGCTTTATCACGCAGACGTTTAGTAACGGCCGTTACCCCCCAATCCGCCTCCATCACCGGATGATTGCGCCGCTCCCCTTTGCGGAAATTGGCCCCGATGCCAAAGCGCGTTTCATACTCGATAGCATTGGCCAGCCGCTTTTGCTCGCCGCGCAGCGTATGGGGCGACAGGTTCAACACGCTCATCTTCATGCGACAGGCAATGTCTACGCCCACCGCGTAGGGAATGACGGCGTTGCGCACCGCTAACACCCCACCAATCGGCAACCCGTACCCCAGATGAGCATCTGGCATCAGCGCACCCCGCACAGAGACGGGTAGCTGCGCCGCGTTTTTCATCTGCTTAATGGAATTTTCGTCGAGGTTTTCGCCCCAAATTTGGAACGGTGCGGGTTCTTGGCGGGGTTTGAAGCGGGGCTGCGTCTGCTCGTGCATCATGATGGCGGCAGCGAGGTCGCCAAACAGTTCATCTTGCAAATGGTTGGCGGGGTTTTCGACAACGGCCGTAATCAACTGGGGAATATCACGTTTGGGAATACCAAAGCTGCGGGCATTGCGAACGGCCGTTCCTGCCTGCCGCATTGCCTCCCCCTGTGGCACACCCAACCGTGCAAATTTTCGTGCATTCATCGCGCATCAATCCCCTTGCGTTTACCTTCCACACAAATATTGTAACAGGTTGTGCGTGGCGATGACGACCAATTGACACCAATTACAAATTATCTTCAACAAGAAGCTTTTCTTAATTCCATGCTCGAATTCACAAAGTTTTTGAAGAATTTTATGGAGCAAGTACAATCAACCACAAGCCTTGCCACCATCCCGAAAGCATTAGAATCGAAATAGTTACAGTAAATAAATATGATCAAAAACAGCCAGCTAAGAGAAAGCCTTAAATCACTAACACAGATTATTTACCCTTATTACGAGAATGGGTTGCGGTTAGATGACAGATTCGAAGATGATAAACAATATGTTGCAATTATGCTAACCATGCTTGATAAGCAAATTGCAAAGATTCCTGAATTTGATTTATGCTGCAAGATAATGGCAGAAGATGAGAAAATCCAAAAGCAACTAGGTCAATTGGTTGGTACTAGAAGTCATTATAGTCTTGTGGCAGATGAAAAAACATGCATTTTAGGTTTCTTAAAACAGATTTATCTTGAATCAAATCAGTACGATCAAAGTGTGTTCGATAAGAAATATTTATCGTTTGAAGATTTTTTTTATTCTGACCATTTAGTATATAAAGATTCAGCAAACCTGTATAATTTTTCATTTGCTGACAGCGAGTTAGCACTTGGGCATGGGGTAACAATCAGGAGGCCAATAGCCAGATTTTTGCAACAAACTGATTATGAAAAGTATATCGAAAGAATGTATAAACCATATACTGCATTTTCTAATTCGATGTTTGTAATAGAAAGAGATTATGAAGCAAAAAAAATAATCGGTGACCCTGGAGAAATAGACCAGAATGTTATCTTCAATGAACAACATGAGTCACCCTTGCTCTTTGACCTAGTAATTGATTCATTGAGGATTCTAAAACCATCAGCCATTTATCGAGATCATAGAATAAAATCTAAAAGTATAACTTTCCAACCTCATGGCGGCGTAACTGAGAGATCCCCCTTTTATGAAAATATTGCTGTGGGAGGGAAGTGCAATATTGAGGCTAATGAAATCGCTACACTTCGTAAGGTTTTTAATTTTCTTTGCAGAGAAGAAGATAGCCGGTTCTTGGTTGCAAAAAGGCGACTTTCCTCAGGGATAGAGCGAAGAAGCCCAGAAGATCGGCTTATTGATTATATGATCGGACTAGAAGCTTTATATCTTCCGGATGGAAACGCGGAACTGAGTTTCAGGCTTTCATTAAGGGTTGCATTTCTTTTATCTTCAGGGGCGATGAGGAAAAAGACTTTTGAATTTCTAAGAAAAATGTATGGAATGAGAAGCAAAATTGTTCATGGAAGCAAATACGAATTGAGCGAAGAAGATGTCAAGAAACTAGAACAGCTTCTTCGCAAATCCATATTGCTTTGGATTGAAGATAAAAGCAATTTTTCTGTTACCCAAAAAACAAAATCAGGGCGAGTGAAGACTAAAGGAAAATTAGACACTATCTTTTTCCAAGATTAGATTACAAAATCTGGCAAGCTTATTTGATCTGACAATTTCGCTACCCAAGAAGTTCAACTTCTTTGAGAAGTTGAACTTCTAAGAATTTTAGATGCGGACGATGTGGGGGAGAATGACCGGGCGAGATTGGGTTTGACGGTAGAAGAACTTTTCTAACGTTTCGCGGACGGTGTCGTCGTGGGAATGGCCGTTTCGCTTTAATGCCCGCTTCAAATTCCGCTTCGCCTCATCCATCAAATCCTGAGAGGCATCCATACGCAAGAAGCCCCGGCTGATAAGCTGCACATCCCCTGCCAGCTTGCGCCGCTTGTCGATGGGAACGTACACTAGCACAAAGCCATCTTGCGACAGCCGTTCCCGGTCGCGCAGCACCAAATCCCCAATTTCACCAATCAGCGAGCCATCTACGTACACATCGTTGGCTGGTACAGCATCTTCCAGCGATGCTTGTTCGCCATCGCTGACCCAAACCGCTCCATTTTCCAGAATGAAAATGTTGTTGGCGGTTATGCCATGCTTTTGTGCCAACTGTGCGTGCAAATGTTGATGGCGCGTTTCGCCATGCACCGGAATGAAAAAGCGTGGCTGCACCGTCTCCAGCATGATCCGCATATCTTCTTGATTGCCATGCCCAGAAACGTGGCCCATCGCCATTGGCCCGTACACCACGTTGGCACCCCGGCTAAACAGATTGTTGAGCATCCGGCCCACGTCTTCCTCATTACCAGGAATGGTGCCGCCAGAGATGATGATAGTGTCACCGCTGTGTACTTCCACTTCACGGTGCTCCCCCTTGGCCATGCGGTTTAGGGCAGAGCGGGGTTCACCTTGCGAGCCAGTAGACAAAATTACCAAATCACTCTCCGGCACGTTGGCACGAATGTCTACCAACAGCTTCTTGGGAATCTTGAGGTAACCCAAATTGCGGGCCAGCTCTACATTTTGCTTGAGACTGCGACCCGTAAGCGCCACCTTGCGATTGTATTTGTAAGCCAAATTAATGATTTCCTGCAACCGTGCCAACACGGATGAAAAGGTGGCGATGATGATGCGACGGCCGTTTGCTTCCGCAAATAACTCATCTAAGGCGTCTGTTACTAGTTGTTCAGTCGGGGTACGCCCTGGACGATCTGCATTGGTGCTGTCGGCTAGCAAGGTTAACACGCCATTGGGAGTCAACTCTTTTAACCGCTTCAAATCAGTAGTGCGGCCACCCGCAGGCGTTTCGTCCAGCTTATAGTCGCCTGTGTGCACCACGGCACCAACAGGCGTATCAATCACCAACCCCACAGAAGCGGGAATGGAATGCGCCACAGCAAACGGGCTCACCCGAAACGGGCCAAGATGGATTGTTTGGGTGTCATCAATTGTTTCCAGCGTTACCTGTTCACGAATGCCCGCTTCTTCCAGCTTGCCAGCAACCATGCCCAGCGTGAGGTCGGTGCCGCAAACAGGCGCGTTCACCTGCTTGAGCAGGTAGGGCAAGCCGCCAATGTGATCCATATGCCCATGCGTCAGCACGATGCCGCGCAAAATCTCTTTGTTGTCCAGTACGTATTGGAAGTCTGGCAAAACGAGGTCAATCCCGTACAAATCACTTTCGGGGAACATTACCCCGCAGTCGATGATAATCATGTTACGGCCGTATTCCATTACTGTCATGTTCTTACCAATCTCCCCCAGGCCGCCCAGGGGAATAATCTTCAAATTTTTACTCATAAAACGTTTCTATCTATATCCTTTGCTGCTCGGTAGCCAGGAGCAGTCTGAAATTTGTGTTCTCGATAAAGTACGGCCGAAACGACTGTACCCAAAATTTATTTTGTGACGCCATCCCGCATAGGTTTTTACGCTGTTCACAAAAACAGACAGCACAAAACATTGCGGGGGTCTTTCCTAAACTGTGTCTAACTAGGGCGATGGCTCGTAAGGAGTTCTTCGTACAAAAGTTGGAATCAGGCAGGGTTGGCAAGCGTTGTTACTTATTAATCACGAAGCAAAGAATAGCATAGTCGAATAAGATTGTCATTAAATTGGCAATTTTCTCATTTTTTAGGGCAACCTAGGCCACAAAAAAGCGACCTGCCAGCAAGACAGGTCGCCAAAGAGTCATTCAATTGTAACGGTCTGGTTCAGCTTAACGGTTATATAAACGGCCGTCTCCGTCCTTTTCTACCCATACACACGGGTCATCCATGTGGGTGCATTGGTAGCCAGCCGAACATTTGCGGTCTAAAACGCGATACTCTTCGCCACCTTTATTCATCAACCCAACCGGGTAAACGCGCTTCTCAAAAAGCTCAACCTCGCCATTCACAAAACTGCAATTCTTGGTGCCCAGTTTAATCCATTCAGCTTTTGCCATTTGTTCACTTCCTTTTCCACACATTACAAAGCTACTGCAATCTGTGAGGCAGTGTAAAAAAAACGGCCGTTCTTCAACAGTGAAGAACGGCACGCACAGGTTCGATCAATGTCACACAAACCAAACTACATCTGTAGGTAGATTTTCCACTCTTCGGGAATACTGCCGGAGGCAACCAGGTAATCTACACGGGGCGTTTTCGGTTCCCAACGCATCTGCATCCCTGCCTCATGGGGGAGCCGATTGCCTTTACGGTTGTTACAAGGGGAGCAAGCACAGGCGGTATTGGTCCAGGAATTACGGCCGTTGCGGCTTTTGGGCACAATATGGTCTACAGAAAAATCGGCGTGGCGCAGAATACGGCCGTTTTTCCGATTGCCAGGCTGCACACCGCAATAAATACAAGTGTAGCTGTCGCGGCGCATCACGGCCCGACGGCTCCAGGAAGCACCCCGTTTGGGCACATTCACATACCGCCGCAGACGCAGCACGGTAGGGATTTCCAAGGTCGTTGCCGCGCCGGATAGGGCCACAACTTCTTCAGAAACCGCATCTACCACTTCACGCAGTAGCAAAGACAACGCACGCCGTTTTGGAATCACTGCCAGGGGTTCGTAGCTTGCATTCAAGAGCAGGACTGCAACCATGTTCTTCTCCTTGCAATTGACCGATCCGCAAAATCGATCAAGCCCGTAAAACCTGCAAAACCTTTTTATGTAAACAATGAAAAGCCTGATCTTACTCGCAACTTCTCATGAATTTAGCAGTTGTCATCTTGCGCATTGGCTAAATTTTTCACAATTGACCTGCCAAATTCGGGCGAATTTTACCATAAAGTACCAAAAATGCGGTTAACTGATTGTTAAGGTCGCAAAACAAAAAGGCGTGGCACGTGCAAGAATTACACGCGCCACGCCTACAGGAGGGTGGGGAGCTTAACCGATTTGTTTAGACTAAGGGCTGCCAGGTGGTGGCACACACAGCAAAGTGCTCTTTTCCTTTTGGCTCAAATTTAGAAAGGTCGCTGGCCAAAATAACCACATCCACACCATAAGAATCTGCATAATGAGAAATGGTATCATCATTGTAGCCAACGGCCGTATTAATGGAAAGAGACACCTCGCCAAACCGCTGCGCATGTGCCCGAAACCCCCGCAATGCAGAAAATAACAGCTCTCGGTCAAATTTGTTGTCTTCACAAACAACCAAAAGCACCAACTCCATCTTGATTTTTGCGGCAAAATCCAAGACGGATGTCACAACCATATCGGTGAGGTTCTCATATTGAACAGGCAACAAAATTCGTCGCACTTCGGTTGGATAACTTCGTGGCCGCTGCCAGGTATTTGGAGTAACTGGCAAATAATGCCAAGCAGATTCTGTCGTTGCCGCTGGAGAAAACGATCTTATCATTACAGGCACCTCCCGAGCTAAAGTTATATGTTATACTGAACCAGAAACCAATGTTGGACGCGCTATGGTGAATACATCTTCCGATTTGTGAGGCTTAGCAGAGCCATTATCTGCTAAAATTGACCTTACGAAAAACCTTACAGTAACGTTAAGTCTAAAATATTCTGACCGCCAGCACAAGGGTCATAGGCATTGTGTACTATTTTTAGAGCAAACTTCTAACCATTATCCAAGCAAATGAGGAGGCGATCATGGGCAAAGAAAGTACGATACCGGAAACGGCCGTTTCCAAACCAAAATCCATCCTGCGCAAGAACGGCAAGCTCAAAACGGCATTTTATGAAAAAGAGCTAACCCGCCTGCAAGAAGAACTTATCAAATTGCAGTACTGGGTACAAGATAAAGGGTTGCGCGTGGTCATCTTGTTTGAAGGGCGGGATGCAGCCGGTAAGGGCGGCGTCATCAAACGCATCACGGAACGGATGAATCCCCGCATTGGTCGCATCGTGGCCTTGGGCACACCGAGCGACCGCGAAAAAACCCAATGGTGGTTTCAGCGGTATGTGGCCCAATTGCCTGCCGGCGGCGAGATTGTGCTGTTTGACCGCAGTTGGTACAACCGCGCGCTGGTTGAGCGCGTGATGGGCTTTTGCACCGACCATCAATATCAGGAATTTTTACGCTCCTGCCCCCAATTTGAACGGATGTTGGTTCGCTCTGGCATTACAGTGCTGAAATATTGGTTCTCTGTAAGCGATGAAGAGCAGGAACGCCGCTTCCAATCGCGCCTTTCAACTCCCGTTAAGCGATGGAAGCTCAGCCCAATGGACGTCGAGTCGCGCAATCGCTGGGTTGAATATTCCCGTGCCAAAGACGCTATGTTCGACCACACCGATATCAAGCAATGCCCGTGGTATGTAGTGCCCTCAGACGACAAGAAACGCGCCCGGCTTAACTGCATCAACCACATCCTCAGCTCCATCAACTATGAAGACATCACCCCACCCACCATTGAGCTACCACCTCGTAAAAAAGAGTCTGGCTATATCCGGCCCCCAATGAACGAGCAAACCTTTGTGCCGGATCTGTACCCCACGCAAGAGACAGATTAACAGTTGCTGTAAAAGGTGGAGAACGGCCGTACAACGCTATAAGCTCAAAGTGAGTGGAATCGTAAACAGTTCCTCGGAAAGCTTCTGTCTGAAACTGTCTCCCAAAAGCAGCTTCCGGGGAACCTTCACCTAAACGCAAGCTATGTCAATCGTTACAATATTGGTTCTCATCCTCATGTTTGTTGCCCCCACCATTTCGGTCATGGCACTCATGCTTCAGTCCGCCGACAAATCACCAACAAGCCGACAGCACAGTCGAGTGACGAATAGTGTGATGTTGTTGTTTTCAATTGGCATTCACTTGTTGGGAGCGCGGGGCCTTATGGGGAATTATCTCAATCTCAGTGGCAGCGGTCTTCTCATCACCATAATGATTACCACCGTTGTTACCTTACTTTTGGGATGGGGCTTGGGGCTGCTGGTGCAAGACCTTCGGCAAACCAATACCTAGCTCTCCGGCCATGACCAAGCGCACACGCCGCCGCTGGCTGCTGCTGGCCGGTATTCTCTTCATGTTTCTTTGCCTGGGCGGGATGGCTTACCTAATCACCAGCTTTCCACTCCTGGGCAGCACGGCCGTTTCCAACCCCCCCATCATTTGGCGCAGCCTCCCCACCCCCAGCGTCACCCATCCGGACTTCATTAGCTACAGCAACACCGAAAAAGTGAACGCCATTGTTCAGCGGGACGGACTACTTTGGGCAGCTAGCGACGGTGGCCTGCTAGTTTGGCAAGAAAGCAACCCCAGCCAAATCGTTAAATTTGCCAGCGAACACGGCCTAGCTGAAAACCGTACGACCAGCGCGGCTGTCGGCAACGACGGCTCCATTTGGGTCGGCACCGCAGCGGCAGGCGTTAGCCAGTACAACGGGGTGACGTGGCAAACTTTTACCAGCGAAGATGGCTTGCCCAGCAACAACGTGCGCGATTTAGCTGTGGGCGCAGACGGTACGATTTGGGTAGCTACATCTGAAGGGATTGGCCGATACGACGGCCGTCGCTGGTTTAGCTACACCCGCAGTCGCACCCTGCTGCAACTGCCCAGCAACAATGTGTCTAGCCTGGCGGTAGGACCGAACGGCCTCACAATTTATGCTGGAACCGCAGAAGGTGTGGTGCAATTTAACGGCCGTTCCTGGGAAAGTCTGGCGCAAGTTGGCAGTGAAGCAGTGAACACGGTGCAGGACGTGGCCGTGTCGCCAGACGGCCGTCTGTGGGCGACCTCACAAGCCGGATTAAGCATCTACGACGGCAGCCGCTGGCAGCTATTCACCACGGCCGACGGCCTGGCCAGCGAAGATGTTCGCACCGTTACCGCCAATGCAGATGGCCGCGTCTGGCTAGGCTACGGTGAGCAAGGGCTTGGCCTGACTCGGTTTGACCTGAGCAATGGCATTCCGATGGCAACGGCCGTTTCTTCACCCAACGACCAGATTTTTGTCATTTACGCCAATGGCAGCGATCTGTGGCTGGGCAGTGCCGCTGGCCTTCTGCGCCAGGATGCTGCTGGTGAGTGGCAAACAATTACCCCACCCAGCGACATCCCCGCCAATGAGCTTGTTGATCTGCTCGTTGCCAACGGACAACCGTGGCTGGGATCAGCATCTGGGGTAAGCCGCTTCAACGGCACAAATTGGGAAGGGGTCGATGGCTTGCCAGAAACGCCTGCACTGAGCAAAGTCGCAGTGGCCGTTTCCAGCCTAAACCAGGACAGCAGCGGCCAAATCTGGGCAACCTTTGCCAGCGTGGGGCAAGGCGCTGCCATATTCAACCCCAATGGTGATAGTTGGCAAACGGTAAGCTGCCCCGTCAGCGGCCCAGCCTCCCCCAACGTGCGCCAAATCATGCAGACGGCTGACGGCCTGCTCTGGTTTGCCACCGAGGCTGGCGTAGCCACATTTGATACGCAAACACAGCGATGGAACCTGCTGACGGAAGAAAACGGGTTGCCGAGCAGCCAAATCCGAGCCCTGGCGTTGCATCCCGACAGCACCGTGTGGGTGGGCACCAGTGCAGGGCTGGCGGTGAGCGTGAACGGCCGTTTCACCACCCAACTCAGCGATGACATCCGTGAACTTGCCATCGGGCCAAATGGCACCGTTTGGTTTATCACGTCAGATGCCGTCTGGCGCATTCGCGGTGACCAAACCGAGATTTTGCGGTCGCCGCCCGTCAGCCAGGTGTACGACGTGCTGGCAACGGCAGAAGGATTTTGGCTGGCGGCAGATGAAGGGGTGGCTTTTTTTAACGGAGCGCAGGGGGCAAACGGCCGTTGGGTACGGTTCAGCAGCGGCACAGAGTTACCCGGCAATCGCGCCACCGCGCTGGGCGTCGCCGCCGACGGCACCGTGTGGGCCAGCAGCGAAAATCTGCCGGATGGGCCTGGCTTGAGCAGTGGCCGCTACGGCAGCTACACCATCCCCCACAACTACCTGAGCTTTTTTAACGGCCAACATTGGCAAGCCACGCTGCGACCTGCCGTCAATGGCCTGATCCATCCCATCATCACCAGCGTTGTTACTGTCGCAGACGGCGACGTTTGGCTGGCAAGTTTGGGCGGCATCAGCCGATTTGATGGAGAAAGTTGGCAAAACTTCACCACGCTCGACGGCCTGCCTGCCGACGAGGTGTATGAGCTTCTTACCGTGGGCAACGCAATCTGGGCGGTAACCAAAGAGGGCATCATCCAGTTCAATCCGGCTAGCCAAAGCTGGAAATCGTTTGCCGCCGTGGGTGATTGGTCTAATTACGAATCGGCGCATCTGGCGACCGATGGCCATGGCACTGTCTGGGCTGGCAGCGGTACGGAACTACACCGCTACAATGGACAAAGTTGGCAACCCATTGCCATTGATTTACCTGACCCAGACGTTAACGTGCGTGATTTTGTGGTGGATGCAGACGGCCGTCTCATCCTCACGGCCCACCTGCAAACCCCAAGTACAGAGCAGCATTTCCTGGCCGAATTTGACGGCCAGACGTGGACGTGGCATGAGGTCACGCTCCCTAGCAACGGCCAATCTTCACCGTTTTCACGCCTGTGGCTGGCACCAAACGGCCGTCTGTGGGCGAGCAATGAAAACAGCTTGTGGCGGTTTAACCTGCCGGACGGCAATTTCAATCAGCCCAGCCAATACCCAGAACTCATTCGGGCCATCACCGACATGACCTTTTTGCCCAATGGCAAGCCGGTGGTCGCCACTCGCTTTGCCTCGGCCCCGCTCTTGTTAGAGCCAGACGGTGCCATTCCGCTGGAGCAACCGCTGGCCGCCACGGATTTGTTCGCCGTACATGCAGATGAAAACGGCCGTCTCTGGCTGGGCAGCAATCGGGGAGCAGCGCGCCAGCTGGACGATGGCACCTGGCAAGCAATCCCGCTCACCGAGGCCGAATTAGCAGAAACCACCTCCACGCTCACCGTACAGCTAGACGGCAACCTACTGCTGGGCGGGACGTTTGGCACCATCTTGCGCTGGGATGGGGAAGCCACGGCAATTGTGAGCAACGCCACTGGCGGGGACGCCGCACCGATCAGCAGCCTGTTTACCGCTGCTGACGGCACGCTGTGGCGCAGTAGTTTCGGTAGCAGCGTCGCCCGTTTAGACGGCAACCGTTGGCTACCATATCCGGCCAATCCACCCATCTACAACGAGCGCGTGTGGGAAGCGGCCGTTTCTGACCCCACCACCCTTTGGCTAGCCACCGCTGAGAACTTGGTTTCTATCACCACCGTGGGGGAGCGCACCGTTTGCCAACTGGTGACGGATCAGTTTCCGGCAGCGGCTGGGCTGACGGCTGATTTTTCTGGGCAGCTTTGGTTTGTCTCGGAGCGGATTGTGCAGCGGGGGAATGCGGCTGGGTTTGAGGTGTTGGGAACGTTGGCTTTGCCGGTAACGGCCGTTGCCCCCGATGGCACCACCTGGTACGTCACCCAAACCGATGTGGTGCGGGTGCAGGGGAATCAGCGGCTGCCCATCGCCTACGGGTTGGCGTACGACACGATTACGGCACTGGCCATCGCCCCGGATGGCGCGGTGTGGCTGGGCACGACGGCTGGCATTGTCGTTTTGCAGGGAGGGCAGTCCCGAATGATTACCGCCGCTGACGGGCTGGCGGGCAATCAAATAACCCACTTGGCCATCGCAGCAGACGGCTCTGCCTGGGTGGGGACGTTGGGCGGGGTGAGTTGGATACGGCCGTAAGACAAGCAAGTAAACGTTGTGGGAAATTGCAGCAGCTACTCAGTCTGATGTCTTTGACCGAGCCATTTCTTAAAGGAGGCGGCACTTTCACTCGATTTCTTGCCAATCAGTAATCCTTCAATACCAATATCTTCATCCAAATCTGGCCAGTGGATACCTCTTCCGGCACCACTGATTTGGAAATTGGCTCGTTCTTTTGGGGTCCCATAAGCAAGACGAGGAAACCAGCCAATGGGCACAGAAATAGTGCGGCCGTCTTCCAAATCAACAGTCAAAGTATCATCAGATATTTTAACTTCAACTGCCTTCGGCGAAGCCGCCATCACAGAAGTCATCCCATTCATCACGTAACCTCATTATATTTTGTCTCGCAATTCGCTCAATATCTCGTAACTCTTTACGACTGTACCCATAATTTGTGGCTAATGAAACATCGGGATCAAGCCAAAATTTTGCACTTCTGTTATCTCGATCAACGTGCATATGTCGTGGCTCATCACAATCATAAGAATAGAAGTAAAAACGATAAGGTCCAATTCTTAATACTGTTGGCATATGAATTTCTCTACCTGATGTACGGTTCAGTTTAGCATAGGAAGTGTGCCTAAGTAAAACATCTCGTTCAAAACTGAGAATACTATTGTGATGATACCGTCGAATCGTCGCGGACACTGAGGCGGCGGACGTAGTTAACCAGGTGCCACGCTTGTTCATCGGTGAACTGTTCGCCAAAGGCAGGCATGGCCGTTTCTTCAATTCCTTCCAAAATCCAGTAGAAAAGGTCCCCGTCGGTGTGAGTGGCGGTGTGTCCCGCAGCAAAATCGGCTGGCGGCGGCGACAAGCTGAGTGCCGTAGGGCCATCCCCACGCCCTTCTGCGCCGTGACAGGCAATGCAGTTTTCGTTAAACAACTCCTGCCCAACGGCGATAGATTCCACATCTGGCAAGATGGGATTGGTAGCAAATTTGGCGGGCGTATACTCCTCGTTGAAGAAGGTGAACAACTGTGAGCCACCCAACCAGAAACAAAGCAAGCTAATTGCTAACAATGCCACCAGTTGCCCTTCGTTTTTGGCGGCGCGCACGCCTACAAAACCCCAAAACAGGGCAAAAAGCACAATGCCTGCGCCGGTTGCGCCGTTGCCCGTGCGGTTCATAAATTTGGCGAAGGATTCTAACGGCCGTATCCCACTATCTAGCTCCCGAATATTGCCCCCCACGCCTGCTTCCAGCCGGTAGGCGGCAAAGGTATCAAACGTACCGGGGCGACGAATGGAGACTTCGACCTGCCAGGTACCAATGAGGCTGATGTAGCTGCCTTCCAGACGGTAACGGCCGTTGCCCAACGATTCCGCCTCACCCGTAGACGAACCGATGGATTGCCCCAAAAATGTGTAGCGCACCGATACTGCTTCTGCATCCGCCACCGGATCGCCATTTTCATCAGTAATGAGGATGTCAAAGCGGTTATTTCCCACCAACGCTGGCTCAATTTGCATCTCCACCTGCAAATCTTCGGCCGATTGCGTGACTGTGGCCTGGCCGGGCGCGTCCGCCAGCAGAGGCGCATCCACACCGCGCTGCAAATCGGTGAGTACGCCCGCCGCCGCCAAAATGAGCAGCGCGATGACCATTTCTACCCAAACCAGGCGACCAAAGCCGCGCAGCACGCGAGGGGCACGATCACTTTCTGGTGCTTCATATGCAACACTGAGGCGTCGCTTCACGAACAGCAAATTGATTCCGGCAATCATCAAAGTTAGCAAAGCCAAGCCGATTTTGCCCACCAGCATCAAACCATAGGCCGTGCCAACCAGCTCGGTCCAGCCGCCTACATGCTTGGCCGCCAAATAGCCACCGCTGGTTAGCAACAAGCCCACGGAAATGGCCGCAATGGCCGAAAAGTTAATCATCAAGCTCAAGTTAAGCCAGGCGCGGGGTTCATTGCCCAGGGAACGGGCTTGCCACAGTGAAATCGCCAAAAAGAGCAGGCCCCCAACCCAGATGGTGCCTGCCAAAACGTGTACCCAATCTATCAAGACAGCCTGGACCGTCTCATCGGTAAGGGCAGCACTGTGGCTTATGAGTGAAACCGTGAGTGAGAGTCCAATAGCCAACAGAAAGCCGAGCCACCATTCCCAACCGCGCAGCTCTTTACGGCCGTTTTTCACATTCACAAACAGGCTCAAATTGAAGTGAGACAGTGCCAACAAAAGGAAGCGGATCAACCACATGGTGCCGAAGCGTGTGCTAATCCAGCTTTGCATGTTGGCCGTTTGCAGTAAGTTATAAACGCGATTTTGATCAATAAAGATGACGACCAGCCCCAGCCCAACCAGGACAATGCCCATAATGCCCATGCGAATGCCAATTTGAGCCAGCTTCAGGTCCAGTGCTTCTTCCTCTGCTTCCAAATCAACGTCAGCTACGATAGGGTTCCAGACCAGCAGGCGGAAGGCAAACAAGCCCATCAGCAGCGCGATACCGGTGAGGGTGAGCCAACGGGCTGCGGCACTAAGCGGTGACAATTGGGCGATGACGGTACTTTCAGTGGCAACGGCCGTTGCCGCCACGCCAAATCCAAAGGCAAAGGTTCCGCTGGTGGTGTGTCCATCTACGGTAGAAAGCACCTGCCAGCTTACCAGATAAGCCCCTTGATCTAGATCAGGCAAAGAGACGGCAGCGGTACGGCCGTTGGCATCAATCAGTTGCAGCGGCCCGGTTTCAACCGCCTCTCCGCCCTGCGTCAGCAAATCGATCCGGCTCAGATTGGCCACAATCGGCTCGTTGAATTGGATAATCAAATTTTCAGGCAGCTCATCCAAAAGCGCATTGGGAGCCGGATTAGAAAATTCTGGCACGGCGTGGGCAAAAACAGGCTGTACCCAAAGCCAAAGCAGACCAGCAAGTAACAAAATAGGTAGAAAACGGCGGAGCTTCATCATAGGATATTGAAAAGCGATAAGTAAAAGCGAATTATTTACTTTTTACTTATCGCCATTTGTAAAAGATTACTCTTCAACAACGATGGTTACAGAATCACCATCTGCGTACTCTTCATGCGTGTCGATGGACATGAACACAGAGACCTCATGCTCACCAGGGTCTAAGCCGGGCAAAGCCTGGTCGGTGTTGCCCCCCATCACCATGCCAAAGGAGACGCCATCCACATACACATGCCAATGGTTCCCATCTTCACCTAGCACAAAATTGTCCACTTCTACTTCAATCAACACCTGATCAAGCGTGTTAAAAGTCGCGCCCTCCTCTGGGGAAATGATTGAAATGGTTGCCCCTCCTTCGTTGGGAATGCGGTCTGGCTTGTCTTCGTGATCATGACTGGCGTCGTCCATCTCTTCCATAGATTCACCGTCGGCATCAGGCTCAGGGTCACCCGCGCCAGAACAAGCTACCAGAACAAAACCGGCAAAAAGCAATCCAATCAACAGCCACGTACGAATGAGGGTGTTTTTATTTAGCATAATATTTCCTTGAAACGTCGGGCCAGCACAATCTTTGATCTTGCTGGCAACTATTTGAGTTTGTTTTTATTTTAGGCAGATTTGGGCGCAACGGCCGTTCCCTCAAAAATCTCTCATTAGCCAGAACGACGACGCAGCAGCCCAACCAAACCAAGCAAAATGCCAGCCAGCCCTGCTCCACTACCCACAAAAGACCAGGTTCGGGCAGTTTGCAGCTCAGCCTCAAGCTGCGTCACCTGCTCTTGCAAGGCGATGGTGTCCGGCAGCGGCTGCGGAAAATGTAACGTGCTGGCAGGTAGCACCTCTTCGGGATCGACCGTCGCGTCTACCTCGGCGTTGGGCAAACTGCCAAACAGCCGCACGGTGTAAGCACCCCGTACGGTGGGGAAAAGCGTCGCCGTATACAAGCCCGGCGTCTCGGTGGGATTCATGTTCACCCGCCAGGTTCGTCCTGCATACAGCACTTCTAAATCCAGCGTCGCTTCGGCCCCGGCCACCGGCTGCTTCTCTTCGGTCACTTCAATGGTTAGTGCATTCCGCTCGCCAACGATGGGTGGCTCTTGCAGCCACCCCACCACAATAGCATATGGACCGACTTCAACCCGGGTGTGTGCCAGAGCAGTGCCACTGGTTTGGGTTAAGGTGAGCAGGGCCAGAAAAACGGCCGTTCCCCACAAAACGATTTTCCGAACTTGGTGGGCAAGTTGCGTTGTCATAGATTATTTCCTGTTTATGTAAACTGTTTGCACTATCTTCTTATTGGGTTCATGATAATCGGCAGCAATCCCAGTTTCAACTGTCTCTCATCTGCAATCATCTGCTGCCCAAGTGGGAATACAGAAAAGCTCTAATTCCCGCTGAGCTTGTCTAACAGGCTTGAAGGAAATCAGGCAAAATGAGGAGGTGGTGTGGGAGGGGGTTCAGAAAACAACAAGGGCTGCTGCCAATGGAGCCGCCAAGGGTAAAAAGAACTTCGGCTAGCCGCCAGCAAAAAGGCCGCTGTCACCAAAAAAGCAAGCGAAAAATAGTTTACCAGGGTGACAACGACCGCATTTGTTATATCAAATTGTTGCGGCATCTCATCAACAGTCATTGCCTGTTGTGGGGCAGGCTGCACTGGCACCAAGCAGACGCAAGTGTACACGCCTGCCGGAGTCACCCCCAGGTACGCTAAAAACAAAACAACAAAGATGAGACGAGAACGCAGCATAAAATAACAGAGGCTTATGGCAGCGGGACGCCAACACCCTGCACACAGGCACCACCCAGTTCAGGGGTTGTTGGCCCAAGCCGGTACCGCTCAATAAAATCTTCAATACGGCCGTCATCTGCCGAATCAACCTCAAGCTGAAAACCCCAGGCCGTTACAATAACCGGGCTTCGCTGCCCTTCATACGGGCTAAGCAACAAAAATGATTGGCTACGTGCCACCTCAGCCAATTGCGCCACATCATCTGCCGGTAAATCAGGCTGGTAAGTAATCCAAACCGCCCCATGCTCCATCGAATGCACTGCGTTCCCCGCATCAATTGGTTCCGCATAGATGCCACAATTTTGCCAAATGCCAAAATGCTCACCACCGGCTGGCGGCACTTCTAATCCATCAAACACCAATGTATCATCATGCCCCCGCGCCGGACGTGGAAACTGCACAACGCCTTCAATTGGCCGATCTGGCCGTACATTGAGGAACACAATAATTGCCAGGCCCACCACGCCCACCAAAGCCATACCCAAAATGATCAAGTTTCTACGATTGCTAAACATCCTCTGCTCCAAAAAATAAGAATCTACCCGAAAAGCCACAGGCCTGTGCTGAGCAAAATCGAAGTAGGAAAAAGAGAAATCAGAGAATAAAACCGCGCCTCAAAAATCTCTGTGTGCTCTGTGGCCAATAAATAATTGAACAGATAGTAGTAATAGTAAGTTCAACTACCCAATTGGTGTTCCTATGCCCCCAGAACAGCTTGCGCCAGACTCTGGTCCGCGCACCTGCTGGTAACGGTCGATGAATTCGGCAACACGGGCATCATCTGCCGAATCTACCGCTAGCTGCCTATCCCAAACGGTTAGCACAATGGGGCTGGTTTGGTCGGGGTACGGATTCAGTAGCATGTAAGGATCACCGCTGGCTATTGCCTGCAAGGCCACTACCTGGTCGGTAGGTAAATCAGGATTGTACGTTATCCACACGGCGCCATGCTCCATAGAATGAATGGCATATTGACCAGAAACCGGCGTGTCGTAAATGCCGCAATTTTGCCAAACAGAAGCATGAGGTCCACCCATTGGGGGCAGCCCACCAAAGGAGATTTCCAAGCTATCATCATGTTGATTGGACGCCGCAGCTTCTACGACCGTTGTCCCCTCCACCTCAGGACGCGTTGCCCGGTAAATAAGCAGGCCAATGAGAGCAACAACCACAACCCCAATTGGCACCCACAGCCGCAACGCTTTCATGCGCTTCTCACGCGCCACCTGTTCCCGCCGAATTTCCCGTTTACTCCGCTTTCGCCCAGATGATGATTTGCTCACGTTTTTTCTCCAAGTGGTTTTGTTGAATCGGCCACAATTATCCTCAGGATCATTGATCTATCAATAATGTTCATGAATGTTCATGTTCGTCTCAGGCTACATTAGCTTTTTGGAAATAAAAACCACCAGGTCATGAACCTGGCGGCTGTTACACCTGTAGTTTATTATCTACGGCCTATTGGCCATAGCCTGTTGCTCATGAGAAATTTACACCTGCAAACGTCGCAATCTTAGCGCATTTGTAACCACGCTGATGCTGGAAAAAGCCATCGCGCCAGCAGCCAAAATGGGGTGCAACTGCTTCAAAAAGTCCGGTGCCCAGGCAAACGGAGCCAAAATACCCGCTGCCACAGGAATGAGAACCGTGTTGTAACCAAATGCCCAAACCAGATTTTCGCGAATGTTGCGCATCGTTGCCTTGGACAAGTGAATGGCCTGCGGCACGCTGCGCAAATCGCCGCGCATCAGGGTGACATCGGCCGTTTCCATGGCAACATCGGTGCCAGTACCAATGGCCAACCCCACGTCTGCCTGAGCCAAAGCGGGGGCATCGTTGATGCCATCTCCAACCATGCCAACGCTGTATCCTTCTTCTTGTAGCTGCTTCACATAGCTCACTTTGTCACCCGGCAACACCTCGGCAAAGACGCGGTCGATGCCCACTTCGGCCGCAATGGCATTGGCCGTTGCCTGGTTATCGCCCGTCATCATCACAACGGTGAGGCCACGCGCTTTCATCGCTTCTACAGCCTCTTTGGAACCTTCCTTAATGATGTCAGCCACGCCAATGACGGCACTGGCTTGACCATCAACGGCCAGCCACATGGCGGTTTTGGCTTCGTCTTGCAACGCCTGGGCTTTGGCTTCTAGCCCGTTGAGGTGGACACCCTCACGCTGCATCAGCCGCAAATTGCCGAGGAGAACGGAACGGCCGTTTACCTCCGCCGCGACCCCATGACCAGCAATGCCAGAAAAATTGGTGGGCTCGTCCAAGGGCAGCCCTTTTTCTTGCGCCGCCCGCACAATTGCCTCACCAAGCGGATGCTCCGAGCCACGCTCTGCGCTGGCAGCTAGCTGCAACCAGTGATCAGTAGACCGGTTATCGGTAATCAGTGAATCGGTTGCTACTGACTGTTCACCGATTACTGAATACTGATTACTGATTACGATATCCGTAACAGTTGGTTCGCCGCGCGTAATTGTGCCGGTTTTATCCAAAACGATGGCGTTGAGCTTTTGCACTTGCTCTAGCGCGGTGCTACTTTTGAACAAAATGCCCTTCTCGGCTCCCTTGCCCATGCCCACCATAATGGAGGTTGGCGTGGCCAGCCCCATGGCACACGGACAGGCGATGACGAGTACGGCCGTCAGCCGAATCAGTGCCGGAACAAAACCGGCATCGCTAAACAGCCAAATCACAAAAGTCAGGATAGCGACGCCAATTACAAACGGTACAAAGTAAGCAGCCACCTGGTCTACCACCCGCTGGATTGGGGCTTTGCTGCCCTGCGCTTGCTCAACCAGCTTGATGATTTGCGCCAGGGCGGTCTCTTTGCCAACTTTGGTCGCTTCAAATTTGAGCAGGCCCTGCTTGTTCAGCGTGGCCCCAATCAGTTCATCCCCTGGTTCTTTGCTTACAGGCAAAGATTCTCCGGTGAGCATGGATTCGTCTACGGCAGAACGGCCGTCTACCACCACGCCATCCACCGGAATTTTTTCACCCGGTCGGACAATAACCACATCACCCTGCACCACTTCCGCAATCGGAATGTCCAACTCTTGGCCCTGCCGCACCACGCGGGCGGTTTTAGCCTGCAAGCCCATGAGCTGCTTAATCGCCTCACTCGTCCGCCCTTTGGCGCGCGCCTCTAGCAGCTTACCCAGCACAATCAGGGTGATAATCACCGCAGATGTTTCAAAGTAAACGTGATCGCCCAGCGCAGTGCTGTTCCAGAAGGTTTGGGCCAGCAAGATGGCTACGCTGTAAAAGTAAGCTACCGAGGAACCCATTGCCACCAACACATCCATGTTGGCACTGCCGTTGCGCAAACTTTTGTACGCGCCAACATAATAATCCCAGCCCACATAAAACTGAACGGGTGTGGCCAAAACCAAAAAGAGCCAGTTAACCCAAGTGGCATGTGCCCAATGCCCAATGAGGCCAAAATCACGGCTCATGCTGAACAGAAAGAGCGGCAACGAGAAAATAACACCGACCAGAAGCCTTGTTTTTTGGTGCTGAATTTCGGCCTCGCGGGCGGCGGCCTCAGCATCTTCCAAATCGTCGTCGCTGGCAGATTCCACCACGTCGTACCCGGCGCGGCGCACAGCGGCCACCATTTCGGCTCGGCTTACCGTTCCGGGTGCGTAAGAAACGGCCGCTTTCTCACTGGCATAATTCACGCTGGCCGACAGCACGCCGTCCACCTTGTTTAAGGCACGCTCAATGTTGGCGGCGCAGTTGGCACAGGTCATCCCCAGCAGCGGCAGTTCGAGCTCGGCCGTGGGAATCTCATATCCAGCCCGTTTCACGCGCTCGATAACGGCCGTCGTCACCTCTTGCCCCTTCACCACCGCAGGATCGTAGCTAAAGGTCACTTTTTCGTTCGCGTAATTAACGATGGCGTTGGTGACGCCTTCCACTCTCTTTGAATTTCGCTCGACTGATGCCACACAGTTGGCACAGGTCATGCCCAACACGGGCAGCGTAATTTGTTTTTCTGTAGACACGATTCCATCCTTGCAGCTACAGAGAGCTAAGTGCCCATTCGCCAATTCCAAGCTGTGGAACAGCCACTATTCTGCGGATGGGCTTAAAGTAGCCGTTCAATCCCAAAACCATTAAGATAATTCCGAACGGCTATTATTCATTATTTTGCGACCAAAATAGAAGCAGGATGAGAATAATCTCAACCATTTTGGTCATCAAACCCAGTCCATCTTCCATCCACAGGCCGCCACGATGGGTAACAAAGTAAAGCACAATGGTAACGGCCGTATAGCCGATCAATCCCCACCTAATTACAGGTCGCAAAGGTACCAGGCGCGGCAGCGGCAGAAACAACATAGCAAGCAAGGCAATATACCCCAAGCCGTTCAGGATTAAGAGTGGGCGTGCAAGCAAGAGGTGGATGACGGCCGTAACAAGCCCAAACCCAATAATTGCAAAGTCTGCTTTGCTGAGACTGCCAAGATATTTCGACATTAGCTAATCTGAATCAAACCCTCTGGCGGGTAATTAATCTCTTGCAGGAGTGCTTGAATTTTCTCCCAGGACGCAGGATCATCCCAGGCAACCGTTACTTGCTTGGTCTCCTGTTCTGCCTTCACGCTTTGTACGCCTGCCAATTCGCCCAACTCCGTTTCGATGGCGTGGGTGCAGTGGCCGCAGCTAATGTTAGGCACTGTAAATGTTTTTTTAGTCATGAGTGTCTCCTATTAAAAATTGATAGTAGCTGGTAGTTAGCGGCTTGTAGTTGGTTAGCAACACAAGGCCAACAACTATCCACCAGCCCCTAAATCTTGTTAGACATGGTGAAAACGCTGGTAATTTCTTGCAGCACCCGCTCACGTTCATCTGGCTCATCATTACGAATGGCCGTGGTAACGCAAGTATGCAAATGATTATCCAGAATCATCGAACTCACTTTGTTTAGAGCCGCCTGCACAGCTTGCACTTGCTTGATGACATCAATGCAATAAATATCTTCGGCCACCATGCGTTCGATGCCTTTCAAATGGCCAGCCGCACTGGCTATTCGTTGGGTCACTGCTTTCTTAGTTACGTTGTCCATATCGTCCTCACTCAACCCCACCCCCTATGGGGGGGGGTATACGGCTAAATCATACCACAACTATCGAGTGCTTATCAAATTCACTTCATTATTCCTCATTTTTGCCATTAATCAGCTGCGTCTGATCATAGAGGGCAGCCGCTTCATAGCGACTATCCACCTCCAACTTCTTCAAGATATTGTGGACATGGTTTTTTACCGTGCCCACCTCTATGCACAATTCATCGGCAATCGCTTGGTTACTCATTCCCTCCCCTAAAAAATCCAAAACTTCTTTTTCGCGAGGTGTCAGCTCCTCAATCAACTCAGCCAGGCCATCCAGGTCTGCACACATTTTTGACAACATATTCAAACGTGTCATAAAAGCCATCACCATATCTGGTGAAGCAAAAGATTGATCCTTGTGAATGGCACGAATACTTTCAACCAATTCATCAATATCTACTTTCTCTAATACATATCCTTTTGCACCTGCCTCAATATAAGACAAAATTGTTTGTGGTTCTTCCTCTACCCCGGTAATAACAACTCGAATCCCTGGGTATTTTTCGGCGATCTTTTTTGTTAATTCGAGGGCACCATCATCTGGCATATGCACATCGATTGCCATGATCTCACAGCTTTCAGCTTTCTCTATCGCTTCCTCAATTGAAGTTGCATACCCAACCACCTGTAAATCTGGTTCATCGCGCAAGGCTGAAGCCATGATGCTGCAAATCAGCCTGGTCCTATTTACCACTAAAATCTGTATCATGCCTGATTCCTTTGCCTCTGTCGGCAATATCAAGATAGAGAAGACACCTCGCGTTCACAAATAACATTCGACCACTGGAAAAGCTAATGAAATGAAAAGTTTCGGTAGAAATAAATTTGTATCCTGAGTTTATATCTAAGATACATGGCGACAAACCTAATGCGCCTCTAGAGTACGTAAACCTGAACCGAATTGGGCTTCAGGCTAAACATTTAACATATTATGCACGAAGGAGAAAAAATGAACGAAGATATTTTAAAGGGCAAGTGGGAGCAAATTAAAGGACAGGTTCGTCAGAAATGGGGTGAACTTACAGATGACGATGTCGATCGGATTGCAGGTAAACGTCAGGAATTGGTTGGCGTTATTCAAGAACGATACGGCCGTGCACAAGAAGAAGCGGAAAAAGAAGTTGACGAATTTCTGACAGCTTATACAGAATAACGAAGCAAGGAGATTAGCAATGTCTTTAATAAATATCGTTGCGTGGTTAATTTTTGGCGCAATTGCAGGCTGGATAGCCAGCAAGATCATGAATCGTGACAATCAAATGGGAGCCCTTGGGAATATTGTTGTCGGAATAGTTGGGGCCTTTATTGGGGGATTTGTTATGAACACGATTGGCGGCTCGAATGTTACAGGCTTTAATCTTTACAGTCTACTGGTTGCAATTTTAGGTGCAGTTATTCTGCTCTTTTTAATCGGCGTACTCCGCAAAGTTTGACCTCCTCAATCGGTACTTCTGCCTTATTGACAAAATGATTGACGAAAAAAAGTGAAGCTGCTATACTGTTAGCGGCTCCCCCCCCAGAGGTGGTCGGACTAACGCCCGTTAGTTCGCCACCTCCTTTTTTTGCCTATTTGAAATTAGGACGCAACTATGCCTGACGCTAAACCATTTCTTGTTGCTAATGCAACGGCCGTTCTCCCCCATCGCGTACTAAAACCAGAGAAAATTGGACCACATCCCACCGTCGTGATGATTCATGGTTACCTGGGGAACGAAGACGTGATGTGGATTTTTAGCCAGACGCTGCCCAAAGAGTGGCTGCTGGTTGCACCCCGCGCCATCGTGCAGGAACAAGAAGATAGCTATAGTTGGCATCCCCCTCAGCGGGATGAATGGCCAACGTTGACAGATTTTGATACGGCCGTTGACCAGCTCATCAAATTTTTAGACAGTTTGCCAGAACAGTACGAAGCCGACCCGGAACAGATTTACCTGATGGGGTTTAGCCAGGGGGCGGCGGCTGCATTTGCCATTGCCATTCGCGAACCAGAGCGCATAAAGGGAATTGCCAGTTTGGTGGGATTTATGCCGCGGCAGGTGGAGGATGCAATTGATACGGCCGCTTTATCCGATTTGCCGGTTTTTATGGCAGTGGGCAAGGAAGACGACAGCGTACCGCTAGAGATTGCCCGCGAGAGTGGCAAAGCAGTACGCGCCATGGGCGCGTTTTTAGAGTATCGGGAGTACGACACGGGCCACAAGCTGAATGGGGCGGGAATGCGCAAGCTCAGGCAGTGGTGGGCGGAGCGAGCCGCTCTTTTAACGCAGTTGTAACTTTGAGGAAAGCGGCCGCTTGGGGCGTGTCTGGACGGTCGTGCATGAGAGGGTGGGCTTGATTGATGCTGCGGGAAACGGCCGTTGTCATCGGAATCTGGCCCAAAATTGGCGCATCATCTAGAGACGCAGGCCGCCATTTGGCCGAACGCTGGAAAATCTCATGCTTTTCATCACAGTTAGGGCAGATGAAGTAGCTCATGTTTTCCACAATACCCAGCACAGGCACGTTGGCTTCCTGAAACATCAGCAGCGAGCGGGAGGCATCCAGCAGGCTTAAATCCTGCGGCGTGGTGACGATGACCACCCCACGCAGCGGCACCCGCTGAATGAGCGACGCCTGGGGTTGCCCCGCACTAGGCGGCAGGTCGATGAGTAAATAGTCGAGTTCTCCCCAAATGACATCCTTGAGCGTTTGCACCACCAATTGCCCGACTGCGTCTGGGCTGCGAGCCGGATCGATCACTTCATTTTCCCCCACCAGCAAACCTATCGACATGATATTGAGGCCAAAGCGATTGAGGGGTTTGATGTAGGCAGGTGCCTCTTTGCGGCGGGCAATAGCGGCCAGCCCTTTGGCCGCTTGGCGGCGATGGACGCCGAGCATAATCGGTACGTTTGGCCCGTAAATATCGGCATCAAAAATGCCAACGTTGGCCCCCTGCTGCTGCAATGCCAACGCCAAATTGACGGTGACCGTTGTTTTACCAACACCGCCCTTGCCACTGGCAACCGCGATAATGTTTTTTACACCTGGCAGGATAATCTTCATCATCACCGAACTTGCTCCTTTTGAGAATCATCATTATTCAACCGGATTGTGGCTCAGCGGTCAAGAAAGTGAAGCTGGCTTACAATCATTTTCATGAATTTCTCTGTCTTGAATCGACTGCTCGAACTGGAAACGGCCGTTGCGCACAAAACAGTGGCACCAACGGGTAAACGGCCGTTTGCACACCAGGCTGGCAATCTGCCGGTTCTTATTTCTGCCCCACATGCCACCGTCCACCAGCGGCAACACCGCTTGAAGCGCGAGGAAGGATTTACAGGCGCGCTGGCCCAGTTGGTGGCAGAGACAACCGGGGCACACGCCTTATACTGCCGCTATCAATCCGCAGATGATCCAAATTGGGATGCACACAGTCCATACAAGCGGCAGCTTCAGAAAATTGTACATGCACACAACATCCAGTTTGTACTGGACCTACACGGCATGTCCAATCGGCATAAAATTGGCGTGGCATTGGGCAGCATGAACGGCCGTTCCTGCCCAAATCATGAGCCAGCTATTGTTACGGCCGTTGCCAAGCAATTTACCCAAACGGATGAAGCCACGGCGGCATCCTTCCTCCGGCTGCATTGGAATCATTTTGTTTTGAACCACTCCCGCTTTACCGGAGGGTTAGCAAACCATACCGTCACCCGCTTTGCCTCGCAAACGCTAGGCATTCCAGCTGTACAAATTGAGCTTTGTGCGGCGGTACGGGTGGTGCGGAAACGGCCGTTTGCCCTGCCAAAACCGATCTTCCAAGCGGTTACCACCTTGCAAAACGTGGTGAAAACAGTCGCAGCTACATTGTAAATGCCCAGCTGCAAAGCGTCGCTTTTGGCTGGCCTATTGCTAATGGCTTCTGAGCGTTGTGTAAAAATCAGAGCCAACTATGTAACCTATGCTAAAATTTCTCGTCAGTAAGCTAAGGAGATTGACTAATGAACAAACAACCGTGGTGGAAAGGCCCAAATGGAGAGTGGTATGTCGTTATCCAATTCATTTTGTTTGGATTGGTGGCCTTTGCCCCCGCGTCGCTGCCGGGTCAGGCAGCATGGAGCGGCCTATGGCACAGCCTCTCGCTGATAGCGGGCTTTGCTTTGATTGGTGTGAGCGGCGTGTTGGTGTTTTTCGGTTTGTTTAGCCTGGGCAGCAATTTAACGGCCGTCCCCCGCCCCAAAGATAACGCCCACATGGTTGAACACGGTGCGTACCGCGTCGTGCGTCATCCCATTTATAGCGGGATCATTTTGGGCGCGTTTGGGCTTGGCTTGCTGCGTGGGGGTTGGCTAGCCTTACTGTATGCGCTGGTGTTATTTCTCTTTTTTGACATTAAATCGAGGCGAGAGGAGAAGTGGCTACACGAGAAGTATGATGGTTATGCCGATTATCAGCAGCGCGTGCGCAAACTGATTCCATTTATTTACTAATTTGGAGGTTTTTAGATGAAACGTATTTTGCTTAGTTTTGTTTTAGCGATGGTGATGTTGGGTACGGCCGTTGCTTGCGGCGGCAGTGAACCAGCAACAACTGATGTTCAACCAGCCATTTCCGCCGATCTCAATGAGGTGCTGAACTTGCCAGACACGGTGGACGTGCAAATGGTGGCCACCGTTAAGGAGCGAGACGATGTGCTGGTTTTAGATGTACGTGAGCAATGGGAGTATGATGAAGCGCATATCCCCGGCGTTACGCTCATTCCCATGGGCGAAGTTGCCAATCGCCTAAGCGAAATCCCTACCGACAAAGAAGTGATCGTCACCTGCCGCAGCGGCAATCGCAGCGGACAAATCACCGACTTTTTACGGCAGCAAGGGTATGACAATGTGCACAATATGGAAGGCGGCATTCTGGCTTGGCAAGCTGCCGGTTTTGAGGTAGAGCAGTAAAAGAGTTTTTTGCCACGAGTTTCACGAATTTACGCGAATCGTTTTATTTTTCGTGTAAATTCGCGTCATTCGCGGCAATTATTTTGTTTTTTGTGATGGGTGCGTTTTCTTGCCGATATTCTTGATCATCACATCATGACGTGGGAAGGCAAGATCAATCCCTTTCTCTTCAAAAACAAGCCGAATTTGACGCCGCAGGTACCGCTGCACTTCCCACTGGCCGTTGGGCAATGTTTTTACCATAATCCGCAGCCGTATTGACCAATCTTCTAGCCCTTCTACCCCCGTAACCACCGGGGTTTCTTGCAGCAGCAGTCCCATCATTTTGTCATCCACAGCCATTTGGCCGATCTCTTTGAGGGTGGCAACGGCCGTATCCACATCTTCTTCGTACGTGACGGCCACATCCACAATTGCCCGCGACCAGTCACGGGATTTGTTGGCCACAATACGAATCTCGCCGTTGGGGATGATATGCACCGTGCCGTGAACGTCACGCAGCTCCGTCGCCCGCAGCGTCATATGCTCCGCCGTGCCAGTGATACCCCCAATTTCAACCACATCCCCCACCGTGTACTGGTCTTCGATGAGGATAAACAGGCCAGCAATCATATCCTTCACCAACGTTTGTGCACCCAAACCAAAGGCCAGACCCACAAACCCCACGCTGGCAAGTACGGGCGTAATAGCTACGCCCAGCTCCGTCAAAATCATCATGATAGCGGTGCCGATGATGATGACCACGCCAGTGCTGTGAACCACGCGGAAGATTGTCTTGGTACGCCGATCCAGCTCGCTGTCTTCCACATCATCCATTGCCTGAATGCGTTTGCTGAGCGTTTTTGTGGTGATGCCTAGCAAATAGTAAGCAGCGATGCTAACCAAAATAATAATCAAGATGGTTACGCCATGACTCCGTAACCAAATGCCAGCTTGTTCGTTAAAATTCTCCATCAAAAATACAATCCACAGATTAAGTACACCGTTAAATAAGAAGTATTAAGCTTTCTTGAATTTAGAATTTGCCTCATTAACAACCGAATAACGAGCATTTAGCTTTTTGCGGCAATCTTTGATGGAAAACTGCCAATTAATTTTGATGCGTTTTTGCGTTCGCTCAGTGATCAATGCCATCACTTCCGATTCTAGTTTCTCAATGGTCGGAATCCGACGATTAAGACAAAGACGCGTCAGTGCTGAAAACTCAATTTCAATCATGTTTAGCCAACTGGCCGATTTCGGCGTGAAATTGAATTCAAATCGTTGCGCTAAAGCAAACGCCTTGTCTGCAGGCAAGTTTTCGTAAAAAGCACTCTCATCATGTGTGTTCAGATTGTCCAAGACCAGACGAATCTTGATCGCATCTGGATAAGCGGCTGCTAAGGCTTGGCAAAACAGGGTGAACTCCTTTTTGGTACGCTGGCGATGCACTTGCGCCAAGCGGTTGCCAGTCAATGGTTCAATGGCAGCTAAGAGCGCACAGGAACCATTTTTTTCGTAGGCATAATGTTCTTTACGCACCTTGCCATTCTGCATAGCAATGGGTTGCATCACATCATCAATGAGAAAACAGGGTCGTTCATCAAAGCAGACAACCGGGTAAAGCGGATTGTAAGGCAAGGCATAAAGCCAAAGAATGCGCTCCATTTTGGCAATAAACCGACTGGTTATCTTGCCAATTACCCAATATCGTTTCAGGTGCGGTTTGAGTTCGTTTTTTTGAGAATGAGTCGCACTTCCCCATAGGAAATGGTCTCGACTAATTCCAACTCGATGGCTTTGTCAGCTAATAGCCGCAATGACCATTTCTCCTATCCTGCTGGCGGGTCAGAGCAAGCCAATGCTGTGATCTTGGCTCGTTGCAGTCCGTCAATGACGGTTGGGCGGCCTGGCCTTGGTTTGTCGGTTAAGACAGCCAACCCTGAATCCTGATATTTTTTGGCCCAGGTTGATACGGTTTGGATAACGACACCAACGATGGCTGCAACTTCTGTAAAGGTTCGACCTCGATCTAATTCGATGAGGGCGGTTGCTCGTTTAAAGGTTTTGGCGGGTAAACTGCCTTTCTTGATCAAGTTTTGCAAATAAGCTCGATCTGCTTCACTGAGGGTAACATGTTCTTTTTTCATCCTTCCAGCTTATCGAACTATTTGCTCATCAACAAGATTTTTACTTCTTTTATTTAACGATGTATTAAGCAGATGACGCAGATTAGATTTTACAAAACACAAAAATCCGCGAAATCTGCGGCAAATTTAGATTTTACTTGTCATAATCAAAGAATCCACGCCCGGTTTTGCGGCCCAAACGGCCGCTTTCTACCATGTGCTTCTGGATGGGATGAGGTCGGTATTTGGGCTCCTGAAAATATGCGTCGTAAACAGATTGCGTGACGGTCAGATTGACATCGCAACCAATCAGATCAATGAGCTCAAATGGCCCCATGCGAAAGCCAATGGAACGCATGAGCTTGTCTATGGTGGCGGGATCGGCTGCGTTTTCACCTAGCAGCCGAAACGCTTCGCCGTAAAACGGCCGTGCCACTCGATTCACAATAAAAGCGGGCGTATCTTTGCACAGAACGGCCGTTTTCCCTAACTTGGCAACGTAATTCTGAACGGCCGTTACCGTCTCATCACTCGTAAAATCTCCCCGAATGAGCTCCACCAGCTTCATAATGTGAGCCGGATTGAAAAAGTGAATTCCCAAAAATTTGTCGGCGCGATTGACGGAACCAGCCAGCGCATTGATGCTGAGGCTAGACGTGTTGCTGCCCAAAATGGTGTGGGCAGGTGCGGCTGCATCCAGCGTGGCAAAAATCTCTCGCTTCAAATCCAGCTTCTCAGGTGCCGCTTCGACGATCAGGTCGGCTTGTGCGGCCGTTTCCAGCGAAGTGGTCAGTTGGATCGCATCTTTAGCCTTCGCTGCCACTTCCGCCTCCGTTTTGCCTCGCGCTACTCCTTTATCAATTGAGGCATGAATGCCTTCCAGCGATTGCGCCAACAGTCCGTCCGCCACGTCATACAACACAACATCATATTCTGCCAACGCCGACGCCTGGGCAATCCCCGCTCCCATCGTCCCTGCACCAATAACTGCAACTCTGTTCATGCCATTCCCTTTTCGGTAATCGGTATTCAGTGAACGGTAAGCAGTAACAACAACCAATAACTGTCTACCGTTTATTCCCCTCTAAATTGCGCTGGCCGCTTTTCCAAAAACGCCATCACGCCTTCTTGGTTGTCGTGGCTGCGTCCGGCAATTTCTTGTAGATAGGCTTCGTACTCCAGTGCCTCAAACAGGTCAGTTTCCCACGCTTTGTTCATGGCCCGCTTGGCTAGTCCGTAGGCCAAGGTGGGGCCAGTTGCCAAGGGTCCAGCCCAGGCGGCCACCGTTTCCATCAATTGGGCGGCAGGCACCACGCGGTTCACCATGCCCCAATCGAGTGCTTTGTCTGCCGGAATTTTGTCGGCGGTGACGGCCATCTCGTAGGCACGCGCCTGCCCGATGAGCCGGGGCAGCAGCCAGTTGGTGCCGCTGTCTGGCACCAACCCCACCTTGCTAAAGGCCAGCATGAAGCTGGCACTGTCGGCAGCAATGCGTATATCGGTGGCCAGGACTATGCCAACGCCCGCACCAGCAGCGATGCCATTAATTGCCCCGATAATTGGTTTCTCTAGCCGCACCATTTGCTTAATGAGCTTATGATAACCATGGCGCAAATGCTCGCCAATGGAAAACGCATCGCCTCTGTCAGCCATATCGCTCAAATCTTGCCCGCTAGAGAAGGCACGGCCGTTTCCGGTTAGCACCACACAGCGAATCTCTTTGTCGCGGCCAGCTTGCTTAAAAGCGGCCGTTGTCTCGGCAATCATCTGATCATTAAACGCATTTAGCTTTTGGGGTCGGTTTAGCGTAATGGTGGCTACGCCATCTTTTACAGCAAACAAAATTGTTTCAAAACCCATTACATCCTCCTCAACATGCTCAATTTGCCGCTATGCTACCACTGCGCTGGCAAAAATAAAAACGCAGCCTGGTGATTCCAGACCGCGTTTTAGTTCATGTTTTGTAGAAGGTAATAATCAACTAGGGGAAAAATGGATCGTCATCTTCGTCGCTGTCGTCGTACTCTTCAATTTCTTCAATATGGGTTAAAGGAACCGCTACCCACAGCATGAGTGCTTCTCCTTCATCTCGCTGATCCAGGCGAATCGAGACGACATCTAGCTGCTGCCGCATTCGCATCTCATCTGGGAAATCGAGCCGAACAGGACGGCCGTCTTTCCAGGCACTGCGGCACCGATCCATGATGTCTTCGCCGTTGCCGGTGCGCAGTTGGCACATTGCCACCATGCGGTCTTCTGGCCCTTCCAATACAGACTGTACCCAATCGACTGGCGTGGGGCGAAATTCCGGCGTGGGGCCTTCAATGATTGTGATTAATTCAGGTTCAATTGTTGACATAACGTTTCCAAAGCATAGATTTGCAGCCCAAGGCTACAGGTTGACCCAATAGTACAGATTCACAAACTGCTTGGCAACCGCTTTTTGTTAATATTTCCTTTGATTTAGGGCAAAGTTGCTTCATTTTCACAAATGCCCAATTTCCACCCCGGTTAAAATTTCTAACCTGCTGAGCTGTTCACGGGTGCCAATGACAATTAGCTCATCTTGCGCTTGCAAAATTGTATGGGCATCGGGAATGGTCGAGCGGCCTTCACGCCACATGGCAATGATGGAAACGCCAGTTTCCTGGCGAATATTGGCATCACTCACCGTTTGGCCAATCAGCGGCGAGTTTTCGCCAATGACCAGCTCCTCTACCCATAGCTCAATGCCACCGTCTAATGTCACCACGTCAAAGAAGTCGGTCACGTGCGGCCGTATGATAATGTTGGCCATATGCTGCCCGCCAATTTGGTAAGGGGATACAACGCGATTGGCTCCGGCGCGGCGCATTTTGCGTTCATTATCAGCATTTACCGAGCGGGTTACGATGTACAAATTATTATTGAGCGCCCTGGCCGAAAGCACAATGAACAAATTGCGCGAATCATCGCCCGTGCAAACCAACATGCCCCAAGCACGGTTAATGCCTGCTTGCAGCAACACTTCGTCTCTCGTAGCGTCGCCTTCTAAGTAAATCAATCCGGCTTCTTCGAGTACGGCCGTTTTCTCTGCATCTCTTTCCACAATTACCACCTGGCGCTTGCTATTGATGAGGGAGGCAATGGCACTCTGCCCCACACGGCCGTAACCACACACAATGACGTGGTTCTCCATTCTGTCGATGGTTTGGGTCATGCGTCTTTTTCTCCAGGTGTCGCCAAGATTGGCCGTCAGTAAATATTCTAATCCGTAAGCAATAAAGGCTACGCCAGCTACCAGTAACCCCACAGTAAACACGCGTCCCCCGGTCGTCAGCGTGCGAACCTCGCCAAAACCAACCGTTGTGAGGGTGATGGCCGTCATGTAAAACGCATCCAAAACGTTCCACCCCTCGATGAGCATATATCCCAGGGTGCCAATGGCAAACAGAATGAAGGGAATAACAATGAGGGCAAGGACACGTCGGTTCATGGTGCTGAGATTAACAAACAAAAGTGCCAGCGTCCAGATGTTGCAGGATAGTCGTGACGAACGGCCGTCTGCCAGTCCAAACCTCCGTCAAAATCTGTTCCGGCGTTGCCCAGCGCAGCGCGGCCACTTCTGCTTAGGCCCACTTTTCCGCTCCGCCCACAATCCGCGCCCGAAAGACGGCCCCCACATCCTGAACCTAGTCGCCATTGGCATGGGTGTAATTGAACGCCGCCCCGCCTGTTTTCTAAGCCATTCTATGTAACTCATCTTTATCCCCTAATAGTCCTGTTTTTCACGTCGCATTAACCCGTGACCAGTGGGTAATCTATTAACATACCGTAGATGAAGTATCAAAATCTACGCACACGGCTCGCCGCCGCCCGAACCAAAGTCGCGCTTGGCATTGGTCCGAAGATTATATTGCCGTATTTCTTGCTCACGCTTGTGGTCGCCAGCGTGGGTGCCTTCGTTGTTACAAACCTCGTTGCCAGCTCGCTAGAAGAAAGAATCACCAACCAACTGCTGGATGCGGGACAAATTGTAGCCGAAGGTATGGTTCGCCACGAAGAACAACGGCTGCAAACGCTGCGTACCGTCATTGGTACCACCGGCATTCCTGCTGCAATGGCAGACAATGAGCCTGCCACGCTTGGCGATCTTGCCCCCCAAATTGTCATCAACAGCAACACCGATGCCGTCATGCTGCTAGATATGAACGGCGTAGAAATGTACAGTTGGCGGCGTACCAACGCCACCGATGATATTGACGGCATTACCAGCAGCGGCACTGATTTTTCGGATGTCGAAGTGGTACAAAAAGCGTTGCACAATGAAGAAGATGCTTTGGGCAATCGGCATGTTTTCATCACGGAAACCGACGATGGATTAATGCTGTTTACCGTTTCGCCCGTATTTTATGAGGGGAATCAGGTGGGCGTGGCGATGATTGGCACGTACAGCCGCCGTATGATGCTGGAACTCACCCTCAACGCCGTGGCCCGCGTCACGCTTTACGATGTGGAAGGCGAAGTGCTGGACACCTCATTGGGTGGGGGTGAAGTGGGGATTACGGCTCTATACCAGAACAATCCAGAAATTTTTGAAGATGTCATTACCGAACTGGGCGAGTCGCCAGAGCAGTACGCGCTGGTGGCCAGCACGGCCAGCCGCGAGGTGCCGCTGCGTCGCCTATCGGTGCTAGACCAGCGGTATGTTTTGGCGTATGGTGATTGGCAGTTGCGCGGCCAATCTTTTGGCATGTACAGCGTGGCTCTGCCCAGCAACTTTATTGTAAGCACTGTGGCCGTGAGCCGGCAGCAGTTCACCGCAATCTTCACATTGGCGATAGTAGCGGTTTTCATTGGCGGTTTTCTCATTGCGCGGCGCATTACAAACCCGATTCATCATCTGGTTGATACGGCCGTTGCCGTGGCGGATGGTGATCTCAAACGCCGCTCTGAAATTCGGGCCAATGATGAAATCGGGCTACTCTCCCGCACCTTCGACCGCATGACGGCCGCTTTGGCCGAGCAAAACCAAACCCTCGATGCTCAACGCAGCCAGCTAAAAGCGATCCTGGACAGTATCGTGGACGGCATTATTGTGCTAGACACCGAAGACAACATTCTCAGCGTCAACCCTGCGGCCGAAAAGCTGCTGGCAGATTTGGCCCAGGATTTTTTCTCTGGGCCAGTCCGCGAGCTAAACGCTGCGGCCAATGGGCACACCAGTGGCAAGCATGAGTTTGCAAACGTGACGGATTTGCTGGCAATTCAGGACAGTGGCCAACACCCACGGCGGTATCAGTTGGGCAACCGGGTACTCAGTGCCTTGGCAGCTCCCGTTCAAGACAAAAATGACCAGCCCATTGGCAGCGTGATTGTTATGCGCGACATCACCCGCGAGGTGGAAGCCGACAACCTAAAATCTGCTTTCATCACCAGTATTTCCCATGAACTGCGCACCCCACTGACCGTCATCAAGGCATACACAAATCTGATGCAAACCAAGCTCAACGGTCATGCTGATGAGCATCAGAAACAGTTCATTTATTACATTAACAAAGGGAGCGAGGAACTGGAGCATCACATTGATCAGCTCATCCGCATTTCTGAGTTGGAAGCGGGCACGATCTCTATGAAAATGTCCCAGGTGAATGTCCAAAGCCTTGTAGACAGTGCAGTCACGCGATGGCAAGAGCGATTTGAGCAGAAAGACATTGGTCTGGAAAGCAGCGTGCCAGAGCGGGATTTGTGGGTACAGGCGGATGCGGAGCATTTGGGACGCGCCATTGAAAATTTATTGAGCAATGCGCTTACCTACACGCCAGAAGGCGGCCACGTGGAACTGTGTGTCTATGAAGAGAATGGCAGTGTCCGGCTGGACGTTCTGGATAATGGCATTGGCATTGCCACCGCTGATCAGCCGCATTTGTTCAATCGCTTTTTCCGCGCCAACAACAACGTCAATTTTGCGGCACGCGGCGTGGGGCTGGGTCTTTACATCACCCGCACCGTCATCGAGATGCACGGCGGCTGCGTCCGTGTGAATAGTGAATTGGGGGTTGGCAGCACCTTTTCCATTGAGCTGCCGCTGATGGAGCCTGCCTGATGCGCGTTTCCCCCATGATTCCGCCCAAAGCGACGCCAAAGCCTAATACACATACCAATCGGCGCAATATGTATGCCTGGCTGCTGCTGGCATTGATTATCAACTTTGCCTGTATTTTCTCGGCGATGTGGTTGGGGCTTAATGTTGGGGAGATTGATTCGCTCAATGCCAGCATGTTGGCACAGTCCACGGCCGATTACAGTGATCAATTTGATTTTGAATTTGCCCCCCTAGACCCAACGGTAGCGGCAGCCATTGAAGATGATTCGGAAACGTTGCGGGCAACTGGCACGGCCGTTTCACAAACCCCTGTTAGCATTATTCCTTTCCCGCCAACCGTTACGCCGTCCAACACCCCGTCACCCACCAAGACGCCAGAGCCAACGGCCACCAATACGGCCGTGCCTACCAACACGCCGTCACCAATCAATACCAATACGGCCGTGCCCACCAACACACCATCTCCTACGAATACGCCCCAGCCGACGAACACCAATACGGCCGTGCCTACCAACACACCCGTTTCACCCCAACCAACCAATACGCCTGTTCCACCCCAGCCAACCAATACGCCATTCCCAACCAACACCCACACACCAGTACCAACCAATACACCGCAGCCAACCAACACCCCCATTCCGCCAACCTTCACGCCATCGAATACGCCAACCGTTCCCTCCACCATGACCCCGCTGCCTAGCCCCACGCCGCAGCCAACCAGCACGCCAACTATCATTTACACTGCGTCCCCAATTCCCACTTTTACGTCCACGCCAACACCATCGCCGTAGTTCCCCACCTGTAGCGGCAGAACGGCCGTGTAAAAATCCACCAAATAATTCGACCAATTTCATTTCCTGAGTAGAATCCCTTGTCGCCTGGTTCCCAAATGGATACTGTGGCATATGCTCAAATGAGCAACCTTATTCAAGTGGCGACGTAATCACATTGGCTCCCCAAATGGTGGGGAACCTGTACAAATTCAGATGGCTCCCTAGTGAGCAGCACGTGCTTTCCAAATTGCAAAAATGAAAGTAGCACGTCATTCTGACCTGGAGGTTAAAAAAGAAGATGTTTAGAAGTTACATAGACCCAGCAGAAAGCAAAGAAGCACGCCGGAAGCTACCAAAATTGATGGTTGAAGGCTTGTTGTTGGGCGGAACTGGCTTGGGCGTTTTGGCGCTCATCTTCGAAATTGCTGCCGACGCCTTTAGTGTGGCAGCTTATCAAACCTTGCTTGCCATTCATGGCGCAGAAGGTCATCATGAAATTGCAATTTTGGCATTCATCGTGCTGTCTGCCTTACTGCTATTGGGCATTGTGCCAGCTTATAAAGCCGGGGCTTATTTGCGCCCCAACGCAGGCGGCAGTGGCCCGTTGGTAGAAGCCATTGGCCCACCCAAAATGCGCTGGCTCTCCTGGATTGGCACCAGCCTTTTCTTCCTGGACGCCATTCTCACAATCATTATCAGCTCTATCTCCGCCTCCGATGTCACCATGCTGCTCCTGCCAGAGTTGGCTCCTTACCGAATTGTGTTGGCAGAGCTGTTTGCCTTTTTCATCATGGTGGTTTTGGTTGCGCTAGGCCCCAAACGAGCCGTACCGCTCTTCCTCATTGGTGGTGGTGCCTTTACGCTCTTCACTATTGTGGCCCTCAGCATCGTGGGAACAACCGCTATGGGCAATCCCGAATGGGCCTTTTTAACAGAAGGCATTGTCAGCCGTTTGGAGATCAATGGCGTTGCAGAGCACGTCGTTCGAGCACAACAAGATATTGCCGCCATTGGTTCGGTGGTATTCTTCCAGCTCTTTTTGCGCTCAATGTCCAGTGCCATGCTTGGCTTTTCTGGCTATGAAGTGATTCCGGCTAGCGGCAAACACGCGGCCCGCCCCAAATGGAAAGTGATTAACACGTCCCTCACGCTGGCCGCCTTCTTCTTGATTGGCACGGGGGTGGTGCAGCTTTTTGCTGCCCAGCAATGGAAAATCCCGGCCACAGAAGGGTATAGCACCTTGCTTATTGAGTACGAAATTATTGCCGCCCAAACATTTGGCAATGGCATTGACGAAGCAGATGTTGTGGTCACCGAACAAGATCGCAATGCAGCCGGCCAAATTTATGATTTACGCTCGGTTGAACACGCTGAAGAGGAGCTACTGGGGGAAGGAACGGCCGTTCACAGTGAAGGTGTCGAGCTTTCGCGAGGTGAGTTCATTGATGAAGTCTCCTACGATTTAGCCCTCTCGCGTGAATTGGATTCTGCTACCAGTGGCACATCTGGGCAGGCGTTCCTGGTTGTAGGTGGCACCCTGCTAGCGATTATCCTGCTGTTGGCACAAGGCGGTGGCTATGTGGGGGGTGCGGCCGTTGCCGCCAACGCCGCTCGGTTAGGGCGACTCCCAGGCATGTTTGCCGATGATCGCATTGGTATTGCCGTGATTTGGGGACTTGCCGCCATTTTGATTCCCATCATCCGAGAAGTAGTTATCGTTGAGTCCTACTACGCCTTTGGCTTTGTTAGTGCTTTTGTCATTACCAGCACCACCGTCTTTTTTGTCCGCGACAGTGCCATGCGCGAACGGGGCATCGAACCTGGTTCTGCTGAAGCGCGTTCGCTAAAATTTGCAGGCTTGCGCGGTATGATTGCTAGTTACATTATGATGATCATTTTGATAACGCAAAAAACAGATGCGCTGGTTGTTATCGTCATATTTGGTGCCTTGCTCACCATCATCCAAATCGTCAACGCCAATGGTGGCCTGAAAAAATTATCCAATATTTCGGTGCGACCACCTTCACCATTGCAACCGCAAGATGTGCAAACTCAGATGGGCTTGCTGCGGGCACATGATGAAGCCCGGCAACGCGGCATCGTAGATGCAGTCGAAGATATGATTCACGAAGGAGCATTTGCCAAATTCAACGTGGGGCCACACAGAATCCGGGAATTGATTTGCCACCTGTATCAGCTAAAGCCTGAGCTGTTTGAACACAACGACGCCCACCATGAACGCATTCAAGAGCCAAGCAGCGAGCTAGAAGAAACATACCGGCAAGCGTATGAACAGCGTGACAAAATTTTGCGAGACGTGGAAGATTACTCCCACTTTGGCATTTTCACCTTTATTCACAACTACCACATCAACTGGGTATCTGAAGAGCATGGGCGAGATGCATCTGTGGTGCAAAAGGCGATGTTAAACATTTTGTTCCCGCAGACGGAAGCGGATGTCATCTGGGAGGAATTTTGCGCCTACTCACCTAAAATTCAGCCAGAACCTATCTGGCAGTTTAGCCGCCGCCGCTACCATTGGGCCAAAGATCAATGGCCCAACCTGAGTGATCGCATCACAACCATTTGGACGTTACAAGATTTTGGCCTCATTTCCAAAGATATTAACGTGGAAACGGTCATTGCCGTAGCAGATGGCAAAAAGCAAATGCTCGTTAAAATTCCGTCAAACCCCAAAGAGGGGGATGATGCGGCAACGAGTAAGGAAGCGATTGACAGCGAGTAGGAGTGAATCACCATGAAAGCAGTTTTGGACAAATTACAGATTCAAACAAACAACCTTGGCGTTTGCACCGGGCCAGGCAGCTGGCTTCACACCAACGCATCTCCTCTTCTATCTCTCAATCCTACCAGTGGAGAGCCTATTGCCCAGGTCATGCCAGCGTCAGACGAGGCGTATGACACGGCCGTTGCTGCCGCCCAATCTGCCTTTACCACCTGGCGCAGCACCCCAGCCCCCCAGCGCGGCCAACTGGTGCGCGACTTGGGCAACGCCCTGCGCGACAATTTAGAGCCGCTGGGCGAACTGGTGAGCCTGGAGATGGGCAAAATTCGGGCCGAGGGCATTGGCGAAGTGCAGGAAATGATTGACATTTGCGACTTTGCCGTGGGCCTCTCGCGGCAGCTTTATGGCCTCACCATGCACTCGGAGCGGCCCGGCCACCGCATGTACGAGCAGTGGCACCCGCTAGGGCCAATCGGGGTCATTACCGCCTTCAACTTCCCGGCGGCCGTTTGGGCCTGGAATGCAGCGTTAGCGGCCGTTTGTGGGGATACCGTCGTCTGGAAACCGTCAGAGCTTGTGCCGTTAACGGCCGTTGCCATTCAGCACATCGCCAACCAAGTCATGGCCGATCATGGCGTCAGCGGCGTGTTTACCCTCGCCGTTGGGGATCGTGCCGTGGGCGAGCTAATGACCAACGACCGCCGCCTGCCGCTCGTCTCCTTCACTGGCTCCATTCGCACCGGCCGCATCGTGGCCGAGACGGTGGCGCGTCGCTTTGGCCGTACCATTTTGGAGCTAGGTGGCAACAATGCCATCATCGTCGCCGCCGATGCCGATTTAGATTTGGCAACCCGTGCCATTTTGTTTGGCGCGGTAGGCACGGCGGGGCAACGCTGCACCAGCACCCGCCGCATCATCGCCCACCAATCGATCGCCGCTGAACTAACCAACCGCCTGGCAAACGCTTACAAGCAAGTAAAAATTGGTGATCCACTGGTGGAAGGTACCTTGATGGGGCCGCTGAGTACGGGAACGGCCGTATCCGCCATGCAGCGCGCCCTAGCCAGAGCCCAAAGCGAAGGGGGCGAAATCGTCGTGGGCGGCAACACGCTTCCCGACGTCGGCCCGCAATTTGTAGAACCCACCATCGTCAAAATGCCCCGTCAAACCGACATCGTGCGGGAAGAAACGTTTGCCCCCATTTTGTACATTTTGGAATACGAAACGATTGAGGAAGCCCTGGAAATTCACAACGGCGTGCCCCAGGGACTCTCCAGTGCCATCTTCACCGACTCTATCCGCACCGCCGAAGCCTTCCTCTCCGCAGGCGGCTCCGATTGCGGCATCGCCAACGTCAATATCGGCACCTCTGGCGCAGAGATTGGTGGCGCATTTGGCGGCGAAAAAGAAACAGGCGGCGGGCGCGAATCCGGCTCCGATGCCTGGAAAGGGTACATGCGCCGCCAAACCAACACCATCAACTGGTCTAAAGATTTGCCGCTGGCACAAGGTATTAGCTTTGGTGATTAGAAGATTTGTCAATTTAGGCATTTTTGCAGCGAATTAGCCCGAATTTTCACGAATTGAGTCTAATTTCGTGAAAATTCGCATAAATTCGTTGCAAACCTAAAACAAAATCAAAGCTGCAACTTGCGCTAATTTGTTATCCAGCTAAATAATCGTTCACCTTCGCCGTCTCGATTTGCCAAACTGTTTGAGATTGATACGGTTCAAAGCCTAAATCTCGATTGATTTTAAGCATGGCGGCATTGGAGTCTGCATTGGTGGTGCGGATGAATTGCACAGACGGCCGTTCCGCCAACACCTTCTCCAACATCGCCGCCTTCAACCACTTGCCCAAACCAAGCCCGCGATATTCATGGAACACACCCGTATCCCCTTGATTGCAAATTGTCATTTGGTCAGGTCGCAAGACCACTTCCGTGTAGCCCGCCAACTTTTTAGTAGCACGCTCCTGCACAAACATCGTCCAGCGTTCCATGCCTTGTGCTGCGAACATTTTTTCAATTTGGCGCAAATGATCTTCAGTGAGACGTGAATCTTCCACATCTAAATCTTCAAGAGGCTGCTCATTCATCACCTCCCGCAAAGCCACAATTTCGGCCAAGCGGTTGTCAGGATACGCCCCCTGCCAGCAGCCTAAGGAAAACTGCACCTGAGGCGCATTTTGCTGCCACCGTTGCAGCAAGGTGCGATCCAAATTCGCCAGCGTTAGTTGATTCATGTGCGTTGACAGCCCACGACTCGCTCCCGTTCGCAGCGCAAACTGTTCTCCTGCCGCTACACGGCCGTTTGTCTCCCCAATGAGCAGCCGACGATTGTGTACCTCTGCTTCGGCCGCAACAAGTGCCAATAGTTGGCGGGCAATACCCTGTTGCCGATGCGCTGGTAAAACCTCAATATCAGCTTGCCCTAAATGCTGATTTTCTTCTGTGTCTAGATGTACAAACGTACCCCTGCCAAGTACGGCCGTTTCCGCCTCATCCCACACCAGCCACAGGCGCAAATGCACAAAGGGTGGGATCGAAAGCAAATTTGCCTTGATCGCCTCTATCGAGCGAGGCGGGTCGTCTGGCAAACGCTCGGCCCGCATCTGGTTTACAAACCGCTGCAAAGCAATAAAATCATCTTTCGATGCCTCTGCTGGGGGCAACCCCTTAATTTTATAGCCACCTTTCACTGTTCCGAATCCTTTGGGAAAATTCCGCCCTATAAAATGCGGCTCATAAGCGCATTTTTCACTTTGTCGCTCGCCTTTAGCACCCCGTAAACTTTGATTGACTCAATGGTGTCAAGCGCCAATTCTACCGACACATCACTTTCAATAATCAGACTGCCAACTACCCAAGCCGATACCTTTTCGCCAGCCGCACGCCGTTCTTCCAGATAGGTACGGCCGTACATCACCACCCCTACCGCCATCGTCTTGCGCGTTACCGTCTGCTTTACTTCATCCGCATGTTTATCCAGCAAATTGCGAATACCCGTGCGAATAAAATCGGTGCGGTTGGAATAAAACCCTTCATCTACTAGCAAATCCACTTTACCCAAATCCACAACGCTCATATTAATTGTAATTTTTTCGCTATCTGCCATATTGCACCTCGTCATCTTTTTGCCATCCACATGGATGGTATGGAGCATATATTATACCGGATCATCCATACCGTCAACTAATTCCATCCAAATACCATCCTTGCGGATGGTGTTGAGCGACTACGGCCGTTTGCCACTCTTTGCTAAAATATGCACCTATCAATATGGGAGGCAACTATGCACAAGCAAGGCAACATTCAACTTTGGCTTTTACTAACGACAATTTTCTTTTTGTCCTGTACGGCCGTTTCTGCCAACATGAGTAGCGAATCATCCCCGCAAACACCCACTGGCACCGCCTGCAACATCTTCCCCACTGACCACATCTGGAACACTCCCATAGACAATATGCCCATCCATTCCCTGTCCGACGCCTACGTCGCTAGCATTGGTCTCAATAGTAACCTGCATCCCGACTTTGGCTCTGGCCTGTGGAACGGCGGCCCAATTGGCATTCCCTACGCAGAAGTCCCCGGCTCCCAGCCAAACGTACCCATCAACTACACAGATTATGGCGACGAAAGCGACCCCGGCCCCTTCCCCATCCCGCCAGACGCCCCCATCGAAGGCGGCCCCAGCAGCGACGGCGACCGACACGTGCTGGTACTAGACAGCGACAACTGCCTGCTGTACGAACTGTTCTACGCCTTCCCCGTCAATAGCGGCACCAGTTGGGACGCCAGCTCCGGCGCGATGTACGATCTCAACGGCTACGCCCTGCGGCCAGACGGCTGGACCTCTGCCGACGCTGCCGGGCTGCCCATTTTCCCCGGCCTGGTACGGTACGATGAGGTCGCCGCAGGCAGCATCAACCACGCCATTCGCTTTACGGCCGTGCAAACCCAGCGTGCTTACGTTTGGCCCGCCCGCCACTACGCCTCCAGCATCACCGACAGCAACGTGCCGCCCATGGGGCAACGCTTCCGCCTCAAAGCCAATTTTGACATCTCCGGCTTCCACCCCGACGTGCAGGTCATCCTGCAAGCAATGAAAACGTATGGCCTCATCCTGGCTGATAACGGCTCAGATTGGTTCATCTCCGGCGCGCCAGATGAGCGCTGGGACGACAACATTCTTGACCAGATCAAATCTATCTCCGGCAGCAACTTCGAGGCCGTCGATGTCACGCCGCTCCAGCTCCACCCAGATTCTGGCCAAGTGCGCATCTTCGACAAGTCTCTCTTTTTGCCAACCATTCAAGCCACACCTTAGCCAACTATTCTTGACAATATTTGTCCACATTTGCTAAAATTAGTTTGTGAACTATTTCACAACTCGCTAATTCAACTATCCGATGTTGTCCAAATTTGTTTGGACAGATCGCACTTTGGAGTAAGCTCATGTCATCTGCACCCGCAACGACCCGGCAGGCACGCCTGCCCCATCCCCCTGGCCCGATGGGCAAATGGCCCCAGGGCGTTCTCAAACAGTTTCAGGATGAACCGCTCGATACCATGATGGAGATGTTTCGTGAATATGGCGACGCGATTCGTTTTCGCGCCGCGCTCAATTTTTACGGCTATCTCTTCTTTCATCCTGACCATTACAAGCACATTTTGCAGGACAACAACCGCAACTACACCAAAATGCCGCATCCCTCGTTGAGTATGCTGAAGCCGGTGGTGGGCAATGGCTTGCTCACTAGCGATGGCGACTTTTGGCGGCGGCAGCGGCGGCTAGCGGCCCCCGCCTTCCATCGCAAGCGCATTGCCGAGTTTGCCACAACCATGACCGCTTCAACCGAAACGATGCTGGAAGGCTGGCACGGAGTGGCCAAAGACGGCCGTCCCCTGGACATTAACGAAGCGATGATGCACCTAACGCTGGAAATTGTGGGCAAAACGCTGTTCAGCATTGATCTGACCCGCGAAGCAGACACGGTGGGCGATGCGTTTTCGGCCGTTAACGAGGAGATTGCCCGGCTCACCAGCATCCCCTTTGCCGATATTGGCCTCAAGATTCCCTTCTTGCCCAGCACGCGGCGGGTGAATAAGCACACGGCCGTTCTCACCCAGGTTGTTCACGGCATCATCCAGGAACGCCGCCAATCTGGCTTAGAAACCGAAGATCTGCTGGGCATGTTGATGGCCGCCCGCGATGAAGAGACGGGCGAAGGGATGAGCGATCAGCAGCTTCACGACGAGGTGATGACCATTATGCTGGCGGGTCATGAAACAACGGCCGTTGCCCTGGCCTGGACGTTTTATTTGCTTTCTGAACATCCAGACGTGCTCGCTGAATTGGAAGCGGAGGTGGATGGGGTTTTGAACGGCCGTCTCCCCACCTTTGACGACGTACCCAACCTCAGCTACACCACCATGGTGCTAGAAGAAAGTATGCGCCTCTACCCGCCCGCCTACGCGCTGGCCCGCTGGGGCAACGAGGAAGATGAGGTTGGCGGCTACTACGTGCCAAAAAATTCGGTCATCACCATGAGTTCTTACGTAACCCACCGCCATCCTGAGTTTTGGGACGAGCCAGAACGATTTGATCCGCAGCGTTTCACCCCGGAGCGCAAGGCGGAACGGCCGCGCTATGCGTACCTCCCCTTTGGCGGTGGGCCACGCCTTTGCATCGGTAACAGCTTTGCCATGACCGAAGCGATCTTGCTCTTGGCAAGCATTGTGCAGCGTTATCGGCTAACGTTGCTGCCCGACACGCAGGTAGAGCTTGAGCCGCTCATCACCCTGTGCCCCAAAGGGCAGTTAATGATGACGCTAACACCACGATAATTGTAGAGACGTTGCAATGCAACGTCTCTACCTGAACAGATCATTACCCCTTGGTCCTAACCTCTTCATTGTTGATAACTTCCCCTTTATAATCCAGACAAATAATCTTAAGGAGCATTTTATGCACAATTGGAAACGCTGGTTTGGCCTGGGTCTGTTACTGTTGATTTTGGTGGCCTGCACCGAAGAGGCTGAACCAACCGCCACTCCTCGCCCGAACGAGCCAGATGAGCCAACGCCAAGCGAAACAAATGCACCAACCGAACCCTCGACACCAACCGAGACGCCAGCAGAGGAAACGGCCGTGCCCGATCCAACCACTCCCCCGGACCCCACAACGTTTAGCTGGCCGCCCCCACCCACTGCCTACGAAACGTTAAGCCGTGCCCCCGTCACCGAGGCTGAACAGGCCACTTTTGCCGCTTTGGAAGCCAACTATCCGCCAGAGCGGGACGACGTGGCTCTGGCAATTGCTTATCGGGGCCTGACAGATTTGCCAACTGCCGTTACCAATCCCAAACAATACGCCGTTGGTGATCGCGAACCCATCTCAATCCTCAACATCGATACCATCACCCTCTCAACACCTGACTTTGAACTGCTGCACATCAGCGACCATGCTTACTTTTGGTTCGACACCACACCAGGCCTCACGTTTCCAAGTGAGCAGGCGTTGGCCCAAACCGGAGCAGCCTTCGATGAGATTTATGAACAAGTAACCATCATCTTCGGCTCTGAAGACAATCCCGGCGTTGATGGCGATCCGCGCATTCATATCGTTAATGCTTCTCCTGTCTCTGTTTGCAGCGTCACGGTCGCCACCGCCAACCAATGTGGCCTCGGCGGTTACTTTGGCTCCAGCGACATTCTGCCTCAGAGCGTGGACCCCAGCTCGAACGAGCGCGAAATGTTCGTCATGAACGGCAGCCTGTTTGGCCTGGGTAGCTACCTGGACATTTTGGCCCACGAATTTCGCCACATGATAGAAGCCAACTACGACGTTAACGATTGGGATTGGGAGGTAGAAGGTTCTGCCATGCTGGCCGAAGATTTGCTGGGCTTTTCCAGCGACCCAATTTCGCGGGGGAATGCGTTCCTGAGCAATCCAGACCAGCAGCTAAACCGCTGGGGCGACACCTTTACCCTGCCTTACTACGGCCAGGGATACGTAATGAACCGGTACATCTACAACCGGCTGGGTGAAAAGCTGTACCGCGACTTTGCCACCCATCCAGAGCCGGGCTTTGCCGCCATTGATGCCATCGCTGCCACCAACAACCTGGGCTTTGACGGCATGGATATCTTTCTGGATTGGCTGGTGGCACTAGCTATTCACGACGACCCCAATGCCCCTGCGGTTTATGAACTGCGGGATGGCTTGAATACGGCCGCTTTCACCGGCATCAACAACTTCCCCACCAATGTAAACACAACCGTGAGCCAGTACGCAGCCGACTATTACCAACTATCCGGCAGCGGCAATGCCACGCTGAACTTCATCGGCAGCAACCATGTGCCACTCATGCAGGTGCTGCCCCGCTCCGGGGAGCATATGTGGCTGGCCAACCGCGCTAACTACAGCAACATGCGCCTCACCCGCGAATTTGACCTCAGCGGCGTGAGCAACGCCACCCTGGCCTATGCCGTCTTCCACGATATTGAACTGAGCTACGACTTTGCCTACGTTTCAATTTCTATAGACGGCGGGCAGACGTGGCAAGGCTTGGTGGGCCAAAATATGCAGGGCACTGAGTTCTTCCACGATTCATCCGATTCCGCCTTCACCGACCGCTTTTACACTGACAATAGCGGTGGCTGGGTCAAGGAAACAATTGACCTCTCCACCTACGGTGGGCAGGTAGTGCAAATTCGCTTTGAGTACGTCACCGATCCCATCCTGACCCTCGGCGGCATTGCCTTCGACAATATTGCCATCCCCGAAATTGGTTTCTACGACGGAGCAGAGGAAGAGGCGGGCTGGCTAGCTGAGGGCTTTGTACGGGCAACTGGCTACGTGCCACAGCGCTGGCACGTCATCCTGGTCACGTATGAAAACGGCACACCGGTTGCCAGTGAGGTTGAATTGGCGGAGGACAACACAGCTGCGGTACAATTTTCGTTAGCGCGGGCGGGCGGTAGAGCACCAATCATCATCATCGCCGCCACCAGCCCCATGACGCTAGAACCAGCCCATTACCAACTTGAACTTACCCAGTAACAATTGTGACGAGGAGTGAGCATTCTCAAATGCGAACGGATCATTCAAGACGCATCTGAGGATGCTTACTCCACCTTGATGGAGAAATTATGAAACAGTTACGCTACCTTTTCCTCTTGCTTCTCAGCCTGGGACTGCTGCTGGCGGCCTGCGGCGGAGACCCCACCCCCACACCACGCCCGGTTGACGATGACGACGATGGTGCTGCCGCGCCAACGGCCGAAGTTGTTGAAGTTGAAGTCACAATCGTCGTTACGGCCACGCCGGAGCCAAACGCACCCATCGAAGCAACCCCCACGCCCACACCAGCCACCGATGAAGTTGAGGACCGTCCAGTTGACCTGGCCGATTTACCTGGCCCACCAGCGGCAATCGTTAATGATGAAGGTGGCCCAGTGGGCATCACCGGCGAGGTGGAATACACGAATCCCTTCTTCAACGTGGGCGTGGCTGCCCCGGTTGTCATCTTAGAGGATCAGGCGGGCTTTGTGGATCGAGACGAAGATTATCTGTTCCCCGTTGAATCCCAATCCTTGGGCCAAATCACCTCAGACTTCTACACCTCACCATTTAACTACTCCATTGCCCTGCCCATTGAGCCAAAGGGTGGCTTCCGCGATGTGGACAACGATGGCGAGGAAGACATTGGGGTGCAGGTATTTGCAGTGGCCTACTGGAACAATGTCTTTGGCGACCCCTTCCTGGAAGAGCGAGATTTGGGCGGCGGCGGCTGGTCCACAGCTTATGCTTCCACCATCATCAGCGACGACCCGGAATTTGAGCGGGAAATTGTGGGTGGCTACTTCCTGGTGTATGCTCAGGACGACCAGCAGGGCTTCCCCAGCGGCTTTGGCGACGACATGCTGCTCTTCACCGAAGACGATCCCATCGTGACGCTGCCGCAAGGGTACACAATCGTCAATTTGGATACCGAGCCATTCACCTTCGACCGCTCCCGCAATCCGGTGATTGACCTCATCGAGCCGGAAGGAGCCGCGCTGGTGGATTACTCTGACCTGAGCTATACGGAGGCGTTTGATGCGCTGGTAGACCAACTCAGCAACGAATATGCGTTCACCGAATACAAAGGGATCGATTGGGAAGCGTTGCGCGATGAATATCGCCCCCGGTTTGAAGATGCCGACACCAACAACGACGAACTGGCATATTTGCGGGCGTTACGCGACTTTTCCTGGCAAATCCCCGATGGGCATATTTCTGGCCCGTTCCTGGGGGATGATTTCCGGGCTGCGGCGATTGGCGGCATTGGCATTGCGATCCGGGAACTGGATGACGGCCGTGTGCTTGTTAACTTCTTGCTAGAAGACGGCCCGGCGGCTGAGGCTGGTATGGAAATCCGCTCCGAAATTTTGGAAATGAACGGCCAGCCCATCGGCGACTACATTAGCAACACGGTGAGCTACTTTGCCCCATACAGCACCCCGCACAACCGGCGACTAGACCAGCTTCTGTTTGCCACGCGCTTCCCCGTCGGTACAGAGGTAGAAGTGACCTTCCAAAACCCTGGCAGTTTACCTGAGACGGTCACGCTGGAGGCAGTGGGTGAGGTAGAAAGCTTCAATTTCTGGCTGGAAGACGAAACCCGCGACGGCTTTGAACTGCCGCTGGAATACGAATTTCTAGAAGAAGAAGGGGTTGGTTACGTGCAGATTTTCAGCTTCTTCGACAACGATTTGCTCACCGTGCAGCTTTGGGAGCGGATGATTCAGGAGATGAACGAAAATAACGTCTCCAACCTCGTCATCGACATGCGGCGCAATGGTGGCGGCCGCGGCTTTTTGGCGGATCAGATGGCCGCTTACTTTTTCAACGAGCCGCTCGTGACTGGGAATTCCGGATTTTATGATGAAGATCGGGATGAATTTTACTTTAACCCAGATTATGAAGACACGTTCATCCTGCCGTCAGAAGAGTTTCGCTACAACGGCAACGTGGTGGTGATCGTCGGGCCTGACTGTGCGTCCGCTTGCGAATTTTTTAGCTACAACATGACCCTGGACGATCGGGCCACCATTGTCGGCACGTACCCGACGGCCGGTTTGGGTGGCAGCGTGGATGACGTGGCGATGCCTGCCGACGAGACGTTCCGCTTTACGCAGGGGCGGGCCGTTGATCCTGATGGCAACATCCACATCGAGGGAATCGGCGTGGTGCCAGACATTCGCGTGCCGCTGACCGAGGAAACATTGTTCAGCGACGGCGATCCGGTGCTGGAAGCGGCTTTTGCCTTCATCAATGGCGAGGCACCGGACGTGTCTGAGGGTGAAACCTTGGCGGTGGGGGATTCGGTTACGGCCGTTCTCGACCCCAACAGCAGCACGCGCTATACCGTCACCCTCAATGCGGGAGAGGTTGTTGGTCTCATTTTGGAAAGCGGCAGTGACCGGCCGTTTATCCTGACCGTTTACGACGAGGACGGCGAACTCCTGGCCGCTACCGATCCCGATACCCTAACCGGCTTTGAAAACGTGGATTTCGGCATCGACATCACCATTATTCTGGAAGTTTCCACAGAAGAGGGCAGTGGCGGCGAGTATACGTTGACGATTGAAGACCAAAGTTAGCCAGTTTTCGGTAAACAGTTAGCGGTAATCGGTACAAGCTATGAATACCGATTACCGGTAACGGATTAGCCAAATGACCGACAGCATAACGCCAGAAACTGCCCGTAGCTTCTACGACTGGCTGGGGGTGAAGCATGATGTAGGCGGCCGTTTTGAGCGTCGGGCCAAGGATCGAGCATTGGAGTTGCTGGATGTTGGCTCGGCGCAGCGGCTGCTGAACGTGGGGGTGGGTACGGGCAAAGAGCAGCGCACCATTCAGGCGGCGCTGCCGCCCGGCGGGCAAGCGTTTGGCATTGATTTGTCCGGGGAAATGTTGAAAGTAACGCAGCGGCGAGTGCCGGAGACGCAGCTTGCCCAGGCAATGGCATGGCAGCTACCGTTTGCGAGCAGCAGCTTTGACCGGGTGTTTTGTACATATGTTTTGGATTTGTTGGAAACGGCCGTACTCCCCCAAACTCTCACCGAATTTCACCGCGTCCTCCAACCCGGCGGCAAGCTCATCCTCGTTTCCCTCACCGAAGGCGTCAATGCCCCTAGCCGAACGCTCGTTGGGCTCTGGAAAGCAGCCTATCGTCTCCACCCACTTCTCCTCGGCGGCTGTCGGCCGTTGCAGCTACAACCGCTGGTGCAGCAAGCCAGATTTTCTATCATTCACCGGGAAGTCATTGTGCAGCTTGGCGTGCCGAGTGAGCTGATTTTGGCTGAGAAGTGATTAACGTTCGACGCGATTTCTCATTTTGAACACCTTGTCCTGACGTACATATCCATGCTAAACTGTACGGCAAAGGAGTTTGCTATGGCTATTCAAGAAAAAAAGAAATTGACGCTTCGCTTGAACAAGCAGCTAATTGAGCAAGCCAAAAAGTATGCCGCCAAACACAATCTTTCGGTTTCTGAGTTAGTGGAAACTTACTTTTTGCACTTAAAAAATGATGATGCGGCTGACCATACCCCACTTGTCCGCCAGCTAACGGGCATATTGCCGGAATCTGTAGACGTGGAGCAGCTTCACGGGGATCATTTGATAGAGAAGTATGGCCAATAAACCCACAATTCTAGTGGACTTGAACGTGATTGTGGACGTAATCCAGCAGCGTCAACCATTTTACGAAGAATCGGCGCGGGTGGTGGATACCGTTGTGCGGGGGCAGGCAGCGGGTTGGCTAGCAGCGCACAGTTTCACCACGTTGTTTTACGTTATAAATCGAGTTAGGAATCGGGAAACGGCCGTTACCGCCATAACCGGTTTGCTAGAAGCGTTTTCCGTGGCGGCCGTAGATGATCAAGTCATACGCCAAGCCCTGGCCTGGGGCTGGCCAGATTTTGAAGACGCGGTGCAAATGGCGGCGGCGGTGAATGCCAAAGCTGATTACCTTATCACCCGCAACCCCCGCGATTTTAAGGTCGGCATCCTCCCCGTTATCCAACCTGCCGCCTTTTTAACTTTGCTTGATTTATGATGCTTGGGACACGGCCATTGTCCATCACTTTCGCCCTAGTCAGCCAAGTTGCAGCGTACTTGCTTTTGTCAAAAATTGGTTCCAGAATAAGTGGATCGCACCTCCGCTATGGGTAGATTTCATCTATTGGCAAGACAGGGAACCTTTCTTGCCAAGTATATAATAAGCACTGGGGCGTCCCCGCCGTGCTGCAGTAGTGCAAGGGGCTCGGTGTCCGAAAACCTTACTCTAGCGGGGGAACTGTATATTCAGCTTATTTACATCGCGCAACTCTTGTTTTTGATTTTGGCATTTTAGTATAGCTCGGCATTAGCAATGGCTATGCTGATTTGGTTCGCAATGCTCTGCAGCAGCGGAATATCTATTTCCCTATAGGCGTGTGCTTTATAAGATTGCAAACATATTAATCCCGTCGGGCTGCTTTCTTGTAACAATGGAACGCATATAGAAGATTTGGCTGGACGATCTGTTATAGTAAATAGCTCAATCTGCATGAGGGAGGCATTCAAAAACTGGGATTTGTCCTGATGAAGGAAGGCGTGAAGTGGATCATTTGGCACAAGGATACGACTTTCTAGCTGAACAGGCTCATCTTCAACTATGACGAGCAATGGCTGATATTCATTAGTATTTGGGTTGTAGCGTGCCAGTTGGAAGATGGTATTATCTAGCAATCGACCGACTTCTCTATAAATATTTTGGGCAAGACGTTGGATATCTACTAACTCGCGAGATATGTTGGACTGCACTTGGTTTAAGGTTATGAGTTCCTGAGCGCGGTGAAGGGCTTCATCTAACAAGTGAATATTTTCTAATTGGGTCATGAGGTGATCGACAATTGTTTGGGCAAAAACGAGGTTTGATTGGGAAAACGATCGTTCCCCATACAGCGCATCAATTGCCAAATAACCAAGAAGCTCTTGCTGACTGGCTGCCGGAATAAGCAAAGAGGCATCTGCACCAAATTGGGTCACGTGCTGCTGAATTGCTTCTTTTGGCACCTTGTCCATTTTTGGAGACAGTATAATCGGTTTTTGCTCACGACTGAGGCGCTCAAAGATTGAATCGCCCAGCAATGGCAGATGGTATGGTTTGTCGAACGTTTTGTTGTTAGAGCTGGCCACCAGCTTGCCGCTGCCTTCTCCTGGTTCATAAACAACAAAGCGGCATTGAAACGCCCCAGTATACGCTTGCAGCTCACGGACGGTGATGTCGAGCGCGTCGTCGCGGGTGATTGTTTGGTTTAGTGCTCGACCAATACGGTAAAGTAAATCTGTTTGGCGCATAAGGCGTTGATTTACTAAAATAATAGCAGCCTGATCAGCCAGTGTGCGGACGGACTGTAGGGCTTCGACAGCGTAGAAATTCGGCACTTTGTGTGCCAGCACCAGGGTTCCCAGCCATTCTTCAGCAGTACAAATAGGGATGAAAGCAGCGGCTCGCATCTCGTGTTGGATAAGCAACCAGCGGGTATAAGGATCAAATTTCTTTTCTGTTTGGATATCGGCTAAAATGACAATTTCGGTGTGGGTGATGCGGTCGTTAAAGTCGTATTTTCCCTGAGGGAAACGATGGTTTTCATCGGCTTCAATGGGGTCTAGACTCCAGGAAACAGGAACAATCAAGTAGTTAGGCGCTTTTGGATCAGCAACCATGATTTGGGCTGCGTGGCTAATATTGGTAACCTGGACAAAATCAACCAGGATTTTATAGATTTCGTAAGCATTAGTAGTTTGCTCTATGCGGCGGCTGGCGGCGTAAAGGCGGTTGGATTCAGCTAAGGTTTGTTCGATTTTGGCGCGACGCATTGCTTCGTCCAGTTCGTTCCGCTGCTGTTGGTGGCTAACATGCAAAAAGTCTTCTTCGAGGTGATTAAGCCTAGGTTCACTGATTCGTATCCACTCTTGAGCTTGGCTTAATCGCCCACCTCGATAAAGGTAGCTACTGTCTCGGTTATTGACCTCCCAAGCAAGCGCAGCCTCGGTTAGTTGGCGGTGCAAGCGTAAACCCTCGCGATCTTCATCCAGCCAGCTTTGCAGCGTAGGCCATTCCCGTATCAATGCTTCATGAGCCACTTCCACACCATCCTCACTGGTTGTTAGCAAACGAGCATCGGCCAACTGTTTTAGCACATTCTCTACACCACTGCGCGAATCATTTTGCGGTACCAGCTCACTCAACGTAACCCTGCGACGTGTGTCCTGCGTCCCTTCACCCAGCTCTGTCAGCCGTAAAAAGATGCTCCGCGCTATTTTTTGCTCGCTTTTAGGTAAATCCAGATAAATATTCTCTGCAGATTGGGCGATTGCTCCCTTTACCCCACCAGTTGCTCGGTAGCCAGACAGTGTCAGCATACGACCACGTCGCCGTTCCCACGTTTCCCACAGTGCATGGGAGAGTAAAGGCAATGCGCCGGGTTCTTGACCAACATCTTCTAAAATCTCCTCTACCAACCCTTTCTGAAATCTCCAGTTTCCTTTGGCTGCTGGTCCCAGGATAGCCGCTTGCAGCTCATCCTGGCTCATCGGGCCAAGTAGCTCTTGCCTCTCTTTTAATATTTGGCGCAGTGGTTCATAGCGCAAACAAGGAGCATAGAAGTCTGCGCGCAAAGTGATAATGATTTTGCAATTAGGTTGGGCAGCCCTTACCACATTCGCAATAAATGCCTCTCGCTGCGCCTCATCTTTGCATTGGCTAAATATTTCTTCAAATTGATCAATGACTATCAGCAAGGGATTTTCAGCTGGAAGTTGCTTGCCTAAGCTGTTCCGAATCGTATTGGCATCCGTTTTAAGTTTGCGTAAAATCGTTGACTGTAAATGTCTATCGTTCGGGAAAAAGGTGTCTACTAACTTCTCCAACGGTCGTGAGGTTGGTGTCATCACTTTCGTTTGCCAATCTCCTAATGGGGGCACATAACCATCCACCAGTGGCTTGTCTCGTTTCATGGCGGGCACAACCCCAGCCCGCACAACAGACGATTTCCCGCTGCCTGAATCCCCTACAACGGCAAGAAAATCAGTTTCATGAAGGCGATTAACAAGTGTTGCAACTACCTTTTCCCTGCCAAAAAACCAATCAGCATCTTCCTCATCGTAATAATGCAAATCTCGATAAGGAGGAGCGCCTGCTTCTGGCGGTAAATGCTCAATGTCTTGAATAGGAACGCCATAAATAACTGTGGCACCAGGCCCAATGGCGACGGCTTGGCTCTTTTCAATATTCCCAACATTGATATCTGACTTTTTTTGGTCTTTATTCTCGTCTGACATATTTCATTTACCTTAAACGGACTTCAAAACACAGCTATTTCTTGCCTGCAAATAACTCACCCTCGAACAGGAGTTGTAAATTTCCAATTCATATGCAGGCGCAGCTTGCATATCTCATCGATACATGAAGTAAATCGTGACGGTTTTTTTAGTTAAGTTGAGTCGATTTTGATGTTTACTTTCTTCATCATGAACACAGGCAAGGCTTGGAAGCAATTGTGTCCACATTGTAAAGCCATCCACAAAAATGGCAAGAGGGCAATGTAGGGGCAGGACGACCGGGTTTCATCTTTGCTAAATGAATCTTCTCGTCTCCCGGTCGTCTCGCCCAAATTTGGCATTGAAAAGGGTGAGATGGCGCGGAGACAAATGATGTCGCTCGGGACATCTTCTGCCGCGCCATCCCACTCCTACCGGCGGTTTTTGGTTTCTGGGTTAGCGGCGGCGATTCCAGAGGAGGAGGGCGAGGCCGCCAACGCCTGCGGCAATGGCGGCAACGATGCCACCGCTGTTTTTGCGGCGGGATTTGACCCCTTTGGCCTGAATCGGAATCTTGGCCAGTGCTGCGCTGGATTCTACCTGAAGCTGAGTAAATTGTGCTGGATCAGCCTTTAACTCGGCGGCAAGCTGGCGTTTTTGGGCAAATTGTTCGTCGGTGACAACATCTTCAAAAGAGCGTAAATCGGCAATTTGGAACTGGTGCTTTTTGAAGAGGCGGTAGATTTCCTTGACCCGCTCCACAGAAATGTTGCGACCGAGCGTGTAATCTTCGAAACGGCCGTCCATCGCCAAAAGCGCCGTCTCTGCCAAACAAGCGTAAGCCGTCTTGGGCGGTAAGCCAATGTTGTAGCCAAAATCAATGTCGCCGGGAATGAGCACCTCGCCGCTTTCGATCACCAGCACGTCGGGGCGCAGGGCGGCCTCGGTGGGGCTGATGTCTGGCGGGCGGGCCACATCGCAGATGACCGCGCCGGGCTTGCATTTGGTGATGTCCACAATACGCTGCCCAAAGGCGGAGGTGGCCGTCACGATGAGGTCACAGTCGCCAATCAGCTCGTCGGGGCGGGTGGCGATGGCCACGTTAGCCCCCGGCGTCTCTTCCTGGATGGTACGTTTGAGGTCAATCAGCCGCTCCGGCTCAATCGAGACCAGCACCACATCATAAATGGCCTGCGCCAGCAGGCGAGAGCAAACGGAGCCAATCGACCCCGTTGCGCCGATGATCATCACCTTGCCTTTGGTGAGATTGGTGGCACCCATCTTGATGACCGCTTGCTTGGCAGCTTCCAGCGTGGCGGCGACGGTGAGGCTGTTGCCGCTGGTGATGGCGATATCAGCTTCGTGAGCGACGGTGATGCCCGCATCCCCTACGACGCTGGTGAACGCACCTAGCCCCATGATGCGTGCGCCCTTGCGCTCCGACATATGCGCCGCTTGGCGCAGCCGGTCGTATGTGAACCGTTCGCCGTGCTTCATCATCTGGCGCGGCGTGGCTCCCAGGCTAAACAGATGCCCCTCGATCCGCTGCCCGGTGGTGGGCGACTGCCCGCCGGTAATCCGTGAAATAGGAATCGGCGGAATGTAGGCGGCAAAGTATTCCACGAGGTTATCTGGCAAATATTTGGTCCAGCGGAAGGCACGATGGCTGTGAATGAAGCTGATGCTGAGGGGGTGGATGACAAAAGCGAAGCGGTTAATATCTGTATTTTCTGGCTGGAGGGTGCGGATGGCGGGCGTCCACTCCAGATCGGCCATCATGTCCAGATAGGTGTCTTCGTCGAGCGATGCGTTGGGATCGGGGCGCAGAGCGGTCAGTGCAGCCTCGACGGTGGCGGCGGACCATTGTCCCAGCCCTGCCGTTTCATCCAGCGCGGGCATGAGGGTGACGACAATGTCCACGCCCCGCGCCTGCAAGTCGGCCAGGTCTGCTTCGCTGGCGTTTTCTACCACGATGGTTTTGCGCTTGAGCGTTTCGGGGGCAAAATGTCGAATCGTGCCAATGTCTCCGGCGATCACGTCGGCCCAGTCGAAGGGGGCTTGGTTGGTGGCGAGCTTGCCGTTTGCCTGCGGATACAGCGTTTCATACGATACATCTTTCAGGCGATCTAGCGTGAAGGGTGCGGCCTGATTGCGCGTCTGGCGGAAGCCCACGCCCGGCACCTTGGGCAGATGGAAATAGATGAACGGATCGGCGTAGCGGATGGTGCAGCCGTGTCTTTCCAGGGCGCGGGCCATGCCGTTGTGGTTAACGCCAGGGGTCATGAGCACCCGCTTACGGCTAAAGATGCCCGGCTGGGCCCGATCGGCCAAAATGATGCCCCATCGCTCCAGGCCAGCCCGGATGATACGGCCGTCTACCACGGGTGTTTGTTGGGCAACGGCCGTTAAACTAGCCCCATCTGCATGATCACGTTTGGCTGGACCAAGCTCTAGCTGGGCAGGCATGCCGTGCAGCGCAATCGCGTCTACCTGGCCATCCAGTTTGGTGATGAGTTCACGCGCTGTATCTAGGCTGTTAGCGCAGTTCAGGTGGCGAATCTGGAGCGATTGCCCCATGAAGGTGACGGTTTCGATATCTTCCGGGCGATTCAGGTGCAGGACAACAATTTGTTTCATATTTCCCCTTGTTTTAGCGGAGTTCGCATCCTCAGATGCGAACGGTGACGGGCATCTGAGGATGCCCTACTCCTCACTTGGGTAGGATACTAAATTGTAATCCGATTTCATTAGGAAGAACAGCACCGAAGCCGCGTGAACTCTGTCACCTTCAACCTGAAAATCCGCAGATTTCACAGATTTTCGCAGATTTTTTGTTTTTAATCTGCGTAATCTGCGAAATCTGTGGCTTAGTTTTTTTGCAAAGGAAGGTGGACAAAGACCTGAGTGCCGGGGGGTTGGTGGTGGAAGGCGATTCGGCCGTTCATTCCCACCACAATCGCCTGCACAATGGCTAAACCGAGGCCGTTGCCGGGGAAATCGGCCGTGTTGCGTCCGCGATGAAAACGGCCGAACAGATGCGGCATATCTTCTGCGGGAATGCCAATGCCCGTGTCCGTGATGGTGAGGCAGGCAAAATCACCTTCTTGCGCCAACAAAACCGCCACCTCGCCGCCAGCGGGGGTGAACTTGAGGGCATTGTCCAGCAGGTTTTGGGCGGCTTGGCGCAAACGCAGCGGATTGCCGAAAACGTGCAGTGGCTCGTCTGGCAAGGTGAGGCCAAACTGGATGTCGGCTTGTTCAGCACGGGAGGCAAACAGTTCGGCCGTTTCTTGCAGTAGTTGGTTCACATTCACAATTTCGCTATCGTCATTGCTGTTGGCCTCGATGCGCGATAGGTCGAGCAGGCTGTTGGTAAGCGTCTCCAAGCGCACGGCCTGCTCTTTGGCACGCTCAATTTTGGCCGCTTGGCCGGGGTCTAAATTGGCCTGGCTCACCGTTTGCAGATCGGTTTGCAGAGCCGTTAGCGGCGTGTGCAGTTCGTGGGCGGCGTCGGCGATAAATTGACGCAGGGTGGTAATGGTGCCTTCCACCTGATCGGCCATCTTGTTGAAGCTGCTGCCCAGCGTGCCTAGCTCATCCTGCCTCTGCACGGCCGTTCGCGCTGCCAAATCGCCGTCGGCCATGCGGGTGGTGACTTCAGTGAGGGTGAGCAACGGCCGTACCAATCGCCGACTCACCCACCAGCCCACCTGTCCAGCCAAAACCATCGCCACGAGCGAAGCAATGAGCCAGCCCACAAACACATTTTGCAAAATATCACGGCCGTAGGCCGGACCTTGTGACAGTTCGAGGGTTGCCAGGAGACGGCCGTTTTCATCTTCAACGGGGAGACTGATTTTGAGATTGGAAACGGCCGTGTCCGAAGCTGTCCCATCCCCAAAACCAAAGCCAAACTGAGTGCCAACTACCGGCAACACGTCGCTAACTACTTCCCGCGTCACGGTTGTGGTGCGGGTGATAACGCCTGTGGATTCCTCAAATTCCTCATCAACTAGCACGCCTTCTTCAAGGGTGCCGTCCTCAATCAACTGTGTCGTTATATTCTCATCAACAGCCCCAAACAGCCCTGGTTGGATCACAATTGTTGATTCCGTCACCTCCTGAAAGTTGCTGCTGGAAACTGGCTGCTCAAAGGTCTGCTCGACGCCATCAATCTCAATGGCAACTGAAATCTGGGTGGAATCATCAGCCTGGCGCGGATCGCCGGAATCGGCTAGCAAGGCAACGGGGTCTGGGCCTGGTGTATAAATTTGCACCCGCGTTTGCGACAAGAAGGCCATCCCTTTGACGTTAGCCTGCAGCTGTCCAATGTCCATTTCTTGCAGAAATGGCACGACGCGCTCGGCAATCACCTGGGCATTCCCGGCCAGGTAATCTAGCTCTTGCTGGCGATAAAAACGCTGCAATGTCGTGAGCAAGACAGCACCCAGCACTAATGTGGCCACAAGGGCAATCAGGGCGTAATTGATGGGCAGGCGCCAACGAAGTGATTTTGGCATCGTTCCTTTCACGATTTCCCCGGAAACTGATAGTTTCCGGGGAAATTAGGCATTATCTCTCCAAAGAGTATACCAATAGTTCAGCGATGAGGCGGTCACCGCGCCGGGTTCCCCAAGCAGAGATGGTGGCTAATTCGCCAATCTCCTCCGTTGAATCAACCCGCCGCACAATCTGCGGCACGCTGCCGCTTTGCCCGGCTGTGATGGTGTCATCTCGATACAGAATCGTGTCTCGATTGGTCACGATTTCAATCTCTGGCCCTTCATGGCTGGCGATTAACGGCCGTTCCGGGTCAGCCATGTCAACATTCATATGCACAGCACCAGTGCCAACCACAAACGCATCATCCTGGCGACGCACAAAAATGCCAACCACATCCGCCTTCCGTTCTGGCAATTCGGCTGCGCGGATAACCCGACTGGCCAAGGAAATAGTCAGCCCATCCCCCGAACTTTGGATAAGTGGCTCTTCGACGGAAGTGACTGATTGTTTTTGGGTTTGCCACAGCTGTACGGCCGTATACGCCGCCGCAGCCAGCACCACAACCAAAATGAGTACGCCACCACTCCATAAAACGGTTCGTTTCATCACACACCTGCCTTATAGAACTTGGACACAGATGATCACTGATTTTCACTGATCTATTCTCTTACCTGCGTTCATCAGTGAAAATCAGCGGCCCATTATTTACTCAAACGCGCCTCCGCCGAGCGGACCGTACACCAACACCGTGGCCACAATGCGGTCGCCGCGCCGCTCGCCCCACACTTCCAGTTCCACATTGCCCGTGATGTCGTCAGGGGAATCGACCTGGCGGACCTGCTGTACCACTTCGCGCTCGCCGCTTTCTTGCCCAGGCTGCAAGCTCAAGTCTGTCACGTCGCGGTAAAGAATTGTGTCTGGCGTCAGCACAATCTCTAAAACCGGACCATCTGTGGTGGGGATGAGGCTGGTGCTTTCTTGTCCGGTATCTGGATTAACTTCAATATCCACTTCCAGACCGATGGTGCCTGTGCCAACAAGCAAGGTGTTGTCTTCCCGGCTCTGCAAAATACCGAAGGCGGCGGCTGGCTCATTGGGCAATTCGGGCGCAGGCAAGATGGTGGTTTGCACAGCCACAGACGGCCCGCCGTCTTGGGAAGAGATGGATTGAACCACCTTGCCACCGCCGCTGGCAGCAGCGGCCGTTTCCTCCCCATCTGCCCCGCTGCCCAATAAGCGAACGGCCGTGTACGCCCCACCTGCCAATAAAACGATGATCGCGAAAACGGCCGTGCCAATCAAAACTGTTCGCCTGTTCATCATCGCGTCTCCGCAAACACAATCACAGTCGCCACCACCCGGTCACCGCGCCGCTCACCCCAAGCCGTGATGGATGCCCCGCCCTGCAAGTCAGTTGGCGGATCAACCTGGCGCACCGCCTGCTGTAATGTCTGCTCCTTCGATTCCGAGGCTTCAAAGCTCACTTCAGTGATGTCTTCATAAAAGATGGTGCCCTGCGTTACCACCACCTCTACTTCTGGGCCGCTGTGATCCACTGCCACTTGCGGCTCACCATTTTCAATTTGAACATTGACGCTGGTAGAGCCAGTGCCAACGAAGTAACTGTTATCCTCCTGCCGCAAAAAGACACCGCCCGCCGCAAATTCCTCAGTTGGCAGCTCAGTTGCCGGCAAAATGACGGTTTTCACCGTCACCGGACTGCCGCTGCCGTCATCGTACACATCCTCAAACACCTGCGCCCCGGCGGGCAGATCATTACTTTCTGGCGGATTGAGTAGGCGAACGGCCGTAAACGCCCCGGCTCCCAACACCGCCAATACACCAACCAAACCAATTCCTAACCAAATTGAACGTTTCATTTTAACTCTCCTTTTCAATTGTCATACTCGCGCAGGCGGGTATCCATCTTCTTGTCCAGAATAGATTCCCACCTGCGCGGTAATGACATCTAAATAAAAAATCTGCGTACGCTATAAGTGCAAATCTGTAGATAAATTTTTACTCATACCGTAATGCTTCAATCGGATCGAGGCGCGACGCCCGCACCGCTGGATAAAGTCCAAAAACCAACCCTGTGAGCAAGGCCACGCCAAAAGCCAGCGGGATGCTGCGCGGGTCTAGCAAGGCCACCCCCTGGTTGAGCGACGCCGCCAAGGGGACGGTGAGAATGCCAACGGCCGTTCCCAAAAGCCCACCTGCTGCACTAATCAGCACTGCTTCCAATAAAAATTGGCGCACAATATCACCTGACTGCGCCCCGACGGCCAGCCGAACGCCAATCTCACGCGTGCGCTCCGTTACGCTCACCAACATCACGTTCATGATGCCAATGCCGCCCACCACCAGTGACACCGTAGCCATCGCTGCCAGCAAAAAGGAAAAGGTACGTGCCGCTGCCTGCTGCGCTCCCAAAATCTCCTGGCGCGTCGTTAGCTCAAAATCATCCTCAAAATCACCCAATTCATCTTGCCCTACGCCGTGCCGCTGCCGCAGATATTCGATGATCTGGTTGCGAGCCGTTGCCATCTGCGCCTCGTCGCTAACGCGGGCGATGATGCCCACCGACGGTTCGGTATCGAACAGGTTCAAAATGGCGGTGCTGATAGGCAGATAGAGCGCCTCATTGGGGCGCAGCTGGTTTCGCAGCGAGGGATTGATCACCTCTAGCTCTGCCAGAACACCAATAACCAAGCATTTGCGCCGATTGACCCAAATCAGTTCGTCTAATGGCTCGTCCCCTTCAAACAGGTCTGCGGCCGTTTTATGCCCCAGCACGCAGACGTCTGCATTGGCAATCACTTCTGAGGGGGTGAAGAAACGGCCGTTTCCCAAAAATCCATCCGGCGTTAGCGGCATCCCGTCCGGCCAGGCCACCGGCTGTACCTGCCCCTCCGTTACCAGATTGGCCAGCCCGTCGGCGGTGGTGCCCAGCACGCCCATATCCAGCACGTTGCGATCCCGCCGAATTTTGCCCTCGCCCCCTACCGACATGATGACGCGCTGCACCAGCGGCACCGCTTCTGGCATCTGTAACCCATCTTCAAAAGAAAGAATCTCGCCAACGGGAACCAGTTCCCCCTGGTCAATCTTTTCCTTCACGCTAATCTGCACCATGTCGGAGCCGAGGTAGCGGAAGTTGGCATCCACCGCCGCCCGCGCCCCATTGCCCAAGGCCAACATGCTAATCACCGAGGCCACGCCAATAACAATGCCCAGCGTCGTTAGCGTGGCCCGCAGCTTGTTGCCCATAATGCCGTTCCAGGCGGTTACAATTGTGTTTAGTAATGTCATATTGCCTTGTTGTAGGGGCGGTTCGCGAACCGCCCCTACCCGAGTGATTGGTTCCTTTCCTCGCGGATGATTTGGCCGTCGTGGAGATGTAGGATACGTTGGGTATGGCTAGCAACTTGCGGGTCGTGGGTGACAAGGATGATGGTACGGCCGTTGCCACTTTCACTATTCAATTCACCCAGCAACTCCATAATGTCTGCCCCCGTATGGCTGTCTAAGTTGCCTGTGGGTTCGTCTGCCAAAATGATGGCTGGGTTGGCGACGAGGGCGCGGGCAATGGCCACCCGCTGCCGTTGTCCCCCAGAAAGCTCCGTCGGGCGATGGTGCAGCCGGTCAGCCAAGCCAACCCGTTCCAGAGCCGCCTCGGCCCGCTGGCGCACCTGTGGCTGGCGACCCCCGTACTGCAAAGGCAGCATCACGTTCGTTAAAGCCGTCAGTCGCGGCAACAAATTAAACGTCTGGAAGACAAAGCCAATCTGCTCATTGCGAATGGTGGCCCGCTGCCGCCGGGAAAGTTGCCCCACATCCTCGCCCGCCAGCACGTACTGCCCGCCGCTGGGCGAATCTAGGCAGCCCAGCAGGTGCATCAGCGTCGATTTGCCGCTGCCGGATGGCCCCATCAGGGCCACAAATTCACCTGCTGTCACCTGAAACGAGACGCCGCGCAGGGCGTGGACAATTTGCTCGCCCATCTGGTATTGGCGGCTCAAATCGTGGGCTTCGATGACGGCACTCATTCGCCCACCACCTCATCCCCTGACTGCAAACCAGACAAGATAGCCATGAACACATCGCCGCGCAGCCCAACCGTCACCTCTTGCTCCACACGCTGCCCGTTTTGCCACAGTTGAAGCAGGGCCGTGCCATCTGAGCGTGGCCGAACCAGCGTGCGTGGCAGCCGCACCGTGTCCAGCACCTCGGCCACAATAATCGAAGCATCCACCGTCATGCCGGGGAATACGCCGTCAGGCAACCGCTCGTCGATAGTTATGTAAACATGATAAAGGGGTCGTGCTTCGCCAATGACCCGCTGCGGCACCAGCCGGGCTACCGTCCCCTGCACCGCCAAATCGGGCCGGGCATCAAAGAACAACTCGGTAGGCAGACCAATTTGCACATCGGCCAAATCTTCCTCGATGACGGTGGTTCGCACTTCGCCGAGGGCGGGATCAGCCAGCAGCACCAAATTCGTACCCGCACCGACCGCTTCGCCAGGCGTTACAAAAACATCCAGCACGACGCCATCAAAGGGCGCAACCAACACGGTGGCGGCAAGTTTGGCTTCGGCTTGGGCAACGGCCGTTTCCAGCAAAGGATTCACGCCAGCGTCCTGTAAAAATTCCAATGTTAAATTGGCCCGATCCAGCTCCGTTTGCTGGGCTTCCACCTGCTGCCCCACTGCCCACCGCTGGTTGAGCACGCTGTTGTACTCCGCCTCGGCAATCTGGCGGCTGGCCTGCGCGTATTGCAGTTCCAGCCGATACGCTTCGATCACGTCTGGCGGCTCCCAATGACGATCCAACGCTTTGCTGTACTCATTTTCGGCGCGAGCTTCTGCCTCCCGTGCGAGCTGCAAATTGACCTCGGCGGCTGTCAGCAGGGGAAATTGCGCCTGCGTTGAACCAACCAACGCCTCGCTGGTGGCGGCAGAGAGTTCCGCTTCGGCCAACTGCTGCGCCCACGCTTCCTGCGCCTGCGCCAGTTCAATTTGGGCAACTTCCAGAGCAAGTTGGTACGGAATCGGGTCAATTTTGGCGATGACGTCCCCGGCGGATACGGCCGTTCCGGGACGCACGTTTAGCTCAATAAGACCGCCGTCTACGTCCATGCCCAGCATCATTTGCTGGGTGCCAACCAGCTGCCCCGGTGCTGTTACCGTGCGCTGCACGTCTCCTTGTGTGGCAGCAATGGTGACAGGTGCAGAGGGTGTGGTGGGAACGGCCGTTTGCTGCGACACATACCCCCAATAGCCTGCCCCACCAACCACCGCCAGCCCCAACATGGCAGCCACAATAATCATCCAACGCTTCATTATCTGACCTCCATCAACATGGTGTCAGAATAAGTTGGCTAGATTGTGGTTTGGTTATGGGGAAATTTCAGCTTTGTAATGCGTGGTTACGGTTTTGTAATCAAACGGACTCACTAACTTGCCCTGGCCTATCTGCAGACCAAATGATATGTCGAAAAGTAAAGACAACAGTTATAATCCGAATGAATACCACCTTGTCCAAAGGCTTAAACTCTTTTAACTGTCAAATTTTGTATTGAAAGTTGGCAATTATTGCCATCATTCTTAACGAGGTGACTCACTATGACTGTTCAGGAATTCGGCATACTCGCAACGTTACTGCTTACAATAATTGGTTGGGGAGTAACATATTATTATCAAAAAAGAATTCTCGAAAGGCAAATGCAATTTGGGAGAGCACTTGAAATAAAGAAATTAGTTGCTCCCCGAATATTTAAGCAAACCGATGAAATTATCCAATGGCTAAATGAAGGGCAAAGTTTAGCCAGAAACTACTTGTATGTCAGCGGCAAGAGCCATGGTTTTAAAGATTCCATAACGGAATTTAAAGAATTAATCCCCGGCTTACCTCAAAGTGAATTGCCTTCTGATATACAAACGAAATTGGAAAAAGAATCATCAAAGATCATCAATAAATTTAATGAGGAGTTACATTCTATTAAGGATAGATATGTTTCGTGGACAGAAAAACATGGTCTGGTGATGACTCAATATGGGCAACTTGCATTTGGTGTTGGTGCTGAAAAACTAGCAGTAGATTCAACTCGCGTATTTTCCGACTACATGGATGCTGTTAGTAAAATAATATTTGATGAAGTGACTAATCAATCCACCGATGATGCTATCGAACAAATGGGGGAATGCTATATGATTTTGCTTGATTCAGTTTTACTCTTGACTGACAAAGCAATTAAGGCAGATTAGGTTTCCCAAAATCCTATACAAGGATACTGCAGTCGGATTATGAACTGCTTATAAGGGCTTCTTTGTACTCCAGTGCATCAATGGCTGAATCTATTCTTCAAACAGCAAGACGATAACCATCGCCGGGAACAGCGAGAATAAGGGTTGGCTGGCTGAGGTTAGCTGCGTGCTCATCTTCAACACCCGTATCAAGCCCAAGACACAACAATAAATTTGTGTTAGGCAAGGGTCAGATCAGTTTGCGGAAAATCATCCCCCACAAACAGCAGCGGCATATTTGCTAACTTGGCAACAGCATAGGAAAGGCAATCACCGAAATTTAATCCCGCAGGATGTCTGCCTTTGCCATATTTCAACCAAGCACCAACGGCCGTACCAAAATGTTCTTCACTAAACGGAATCGTGACAATATTCGCATCGCGCAAAAACCTGCCCAGAAGGCCTCGCGCATCCTGGTTAAGCCTGGCAGATAAGACGATGCCGCACTCTACTAAAGTTGGTGCCCCTATCCCAACTTCCGTGGCCTCAGTCATCTTTGTCATCAAAATTTCGTGTCCAGGCTCTTTGAAAATGATAGCCACAATGGCGGAGCTGTCTAAAATCATATGCCCAATTCTCCATAACCGAGGATAGCTTCTTCATCCTCTTTGCTTAGCCGTTTGCCCAGTTGGTCAGCGGGAATTTGGGGCCAGATTTCTTCTTCGAGCAAAGCTACAAGCCTTTGATGCTTATTGGGGCTGGCAAAATGCAAGGACAACCGTCTACGGCGTTCCTCCAACGCTTTGCGAATTGCCTCCGTTTTGGTTTCCCCGGTCAAATTGACTACTTCATTCAGCAAACTCTCTACATCTTGGTTTTTGATATTGATAGCCATATGGAACCTCCATTTACAGGAGATTTTACACAATTTTACACCTTTCTTCAATTATTATTTATTTCTTCAATTGCGGAAGATTTTTGACAAATTCATTGAATGACAAAAAAACAGATTGGCCTGATTCATGAACACAAAAATCAGGCCAACCTATTGTGGTGGCCAACGGCCGTTGCCAGCCCTGGCCGATATCCGAGGAGGATATTCGTCTTATCTTGAGGCGCTTTCTGGTCGCGCCTCCTGGTAATCAAACGTCACTTCAATGCGAATGCGGCGCACATGGTTCAGCGTTTGGAAAAATTTGTTGATCCGAACCAACAGGCGCGGCCGATGCCGAACCGGCCTATGATTCACCATGCTTTGCCCCTTCTTGGCAGCACGTAAACGTTGTTCAAATAAGAAACTCTCACCTGCGGGGTGCATCATTTACCTCCTTGTGAGGCTGGCAAGAGAATTACAATCTTGCCTTACCGATACAACACAATTAAGGCTCTTTGGGATTTTATAGAGTTAGCATCGAATTTACGCGAATGAACGCTAATTTTCGTGTGAATTCGCGCCAATTCGGTGCAAAAATCAGTTGAGCCCCACCAAATCCTGAAAACCCACAATTAATTCTTTAAAATGTAAGATAACGCCTGCAAAATGCCTTCGATCCTGTCGGGGTTCAAGCTGTAACATTTTGCACCATCACGACGGCGTTCCGTCAGATAACCCGTGGCACTTAGCTGCTTGAGATGGCGCGAAGCAGCCGATTGGCTGAGCGAAAGCCGGTTGATAATGTCCTGCGAACATTGCTCTCCCTCTTCGCTGATAATTTGCAAAATGCGCAGCCGGGTGTCGTCTGCCAGGGCGTTAAGCCGTACCAATAGCTCAGAGCGGCTCAGATCAGGCGAAGTGACGTCTGTTCCTTCTGGCAACCTGGCCCCAAAAATCAGCCACACGGCTCCATTTGGTTTGAACGTTCCTAAATAAGGCCCAATGTGCGCCGACGGTACAAAGACAACCTGCGTTACCTTTTCGTTGCCCAGCATTATTTCCCAATGCTCTGGCAGATCTTGCCCCACAACGGTCCGCGCCGCTTCTAGCGGGGTCATGCCGCTAAAATCTACATGAGCAAAGGCGGTAACGCTGGTTTGCAACATCGGCTGGATGCGCTGCCACTCCGGTTTGAGAATGATCTGCCACATTTCTCGCAGATGGTTGACAATGGTTTGCTGCATGGTCGGCGGGTCAACCATCAAGGCATACGCTTCCCTCTCGATGGCTTCATCAATTTTTTCGTCAGGAAAACGGCCGTACAAATAATCCAAATAAGCCTCAGCACTAGATAAAACCTGCGCCCGTTCTACAATGGGTGTTCCTGGCTTACAGGACAAACTCTCGTAAGCGTCTAAAATCTTGTTGCGCAGGGCAACGGGATCATGCGCTGCCAAATTGTCCACATACGCTTCAAAGCTGGACCAGCTGCGATTGGGAACAATGGCATAATGTAAGCCGAGCAAAACCAGTTTGTTCAGGTGCAGCTGCTGTGGCGAGAGGGAAACGGCCGTTTGCGTTACCCATTCGCCGTACCCAGAAAGATACTCCGACTTATTGAGCAGCATAAGGCTGTTTAACAAATGGTAGACCGGTTCCAGCGCAACCATGATAGTTGCTTGCTGTGGTTTGCGAACGATATCTGTGGTCGGAGCAGGCATATCAACAATCCTCTATGTATTAATTCGTATTACCCGCTTGAGTGGGTAATGTGAATATTATACGGGAAAGAGTCCCCTTTGTCAAGCAACTTTTGCAATTATGCGGGTTTTCGAGGTCCATTATGCAGAAAAGCGGGTTTTACAAGTTACTTAGTCGATAGCCAACACCGGGAACAGTGAGGATAAGCGTAGGCTGACTGGGGGTTAGCTCCACCTTTTCGCGCAGGCGACGGATGTGGACGTTGACGGTGCGCTCATCTTCGACGGCCGTATCATACCCCCACGCCCCCTGCAGAATTTGTGACCTCGTTAGAGCCTGCCCCGCATTTCGCGCCAAATACACAAAAAGCCGGAACTCCGTTGGCGTAAGCTCTAGCTGGGTCTGTCCGCGCAACACCAGGCTGCGATCCAGATCGATCACCAAATCAGCTACAAAAAGCCGGTTGCTGTTTGTACTGCTGGCCAGTTCGCCATAGGCGCGGCGCAGCAACGCCCGCAATCGGGAAAGCAGCTCACGCACACCAAATGGCTTCGTCACGTAATCGTCTGCGCCCATTTCCAGCCCCAGCACCTTGTCCATCTCTTCTTGCTGTGCCGTTAGCATCAGAATGGGCTGGCGCAGCTTGTGCTGGCGCAGCTGGCGACAAAAATCAAAGCCAGAGCCATCCGGCAGGCGCACATCTAAAATGATGAGGTGGGGCGGCTGTTCCTGAGCTAAACGAAGGCCATCACGGCCGTATTTAGTCCAGGTAACGCCATACCCCTCCGCTTCAAGCACTTCTTTCAGGCTGGTGGCAACGGCCGTATCGTCCTCAATGAGCAAAATGGTATGTGGTCCCTGCATGAGGCCCAATCATAGCAGGCACCATCAACGTGGCAATGCCTAAATCTTCTCTGGATTTAGATAAACAAAGCGAAATGGGGCAAAATGCTCAATAAATTGTGGCTGGAAATCAAATTGACCGTTATTTGCCGGGCCAAATTCAATTAAATCTGTCGCTGGATCGAAGAATTGGATAAGGGGCTGATCGGCAGCAATGTAGGATTGGGCATCGGCATTGTATGGCAGCCGGTCGCTAATTGGATTAACAACTTTTGCACCTAGATACGGCCGTCGTAAAGCATTCACCGTTTGCCGCCAACCCAACAGGCGCAGCAGAGACCAGCCCACGCGAGCCACTGGACGCGTTGCTTCCTGCACCTGCCCAGCAAAGATCATCTCACCGTCTGAATTGACAAAGCGGAATCGCTTCTGGCCGTTGGTTCGCGTAATTTCAGCTTTTGTTAACTGGGCATCCAGCCCCAGCAGTTCACGATTATAAGCAACGGCCGTTTCCGTATCGTTCCATAAGCCATAGCAAAACATTCGTGCCGCTGGGTTAACGAATAGAGCTTTCAGCAAGGTCAGAGGATGGCTAGCAACTGGGGGTTGGGGCTGGTGAGCCACCAAGAAGCTAAATTGCAGCTCCTTGTGCGGCCCCAAACTGGCCTCTGTAAAATCTACCACCCAGATGCCCATGACGGCACGGCCACCTTCCGTTTGCAGCGGATGCACAGTTTCATTTTGCAACAATGACTGTACCTGCCCCAAATCGGCCGTGCCGCCAATCAGCGTACCGTGTCCATCATACGTTTGGTAGGGCGTAGGCACACGCCCTACCGGGATTTCCACGTCACTTTGCAATGGGTATGCTTCAAATAATGCGTGTGATTTTGTCTTCATGAGCCAACTTTATGCCAAAACCAGGCGGTTGAAAAGCGGTACGCTAATGGCGTAAGAAATAACGTGCATCAAACTCAAAGTAACAACCGTTGCCATGCCAGGGGCGATTGTACCCGGCGCGCCGTAGCCAAAACCAGCCGAAATGGGTAGCACCAGCGAGAGCAGCAAGCCAATCGTCGCCAAAATGAGGTAATGACGTGCTGGTTTGGCAGAGAACCTGGCAACCAGAGCAAACACAAAAGTGCCGATGAGCAAATACACAATGTTGGCACCCACAATTTGCCCGACCCCAGCACCTTGCCAGGCCGTCACTTCAGGATAAACTGCACCTGCTGCGGCATACAAGCCAAGATTAGCAATAATGGCTGCGAGCATGGCCAGTGGGCTTACCCAGGCCAATTTACGAACAGTCGATTTTGCTTGCTGGGGTTTCTGAATTGCTTCAATTTTTGTGGTCATTTCATTCTCCTTTCGGTTTGTGATTGATATCTAAACAATAGCAAGCGCAATGCCGCCTGTAACCAATCAACCGATGGAAGAATCATTCGCGATAGGTGGATTCCGTACTCCGCTGGCCAGTCGAAGTGTATCAACCGATCGGTTGATACGGCCGTTCCCCTCCCCATATCCCTGATGGAAAAAGTAATTTTCTGGCAAAAAAAAAAGCTGCACAACAAATTAAGTTCGCTGTGCAGCTTACAAGCAATATGAGCTGTGGAAATGGTTCACTACGGCCGTAAAATGAGGGGCGTAAACGTCTGTGTCCCGTTCACGATGGTCACCACGGGCGGCCCTGTGGCACCATAGCCACCCTCAGCAGTTGCTCCATAGAATTCATTCCGCAAGACGGCCGTTTCCATAATTGGCGTTGTCGGCGTCACTACCAGGCCCACAGACACCTCCCCTCCGGCAGCCAGCGGCAGAAGATTCCAGGTCACCACGCCCTCAAACTCCAGGCCGCTATCGGTGACACTGAGCAACATTGTGCCTGTTGGCAACCTGTCTGTAATCACCAAATTATTGGCAGGCAGCGTGCCATCGTTGCGCACCGTCAATGTGTAATGAATAGGTTCTCCCGTTTGCACGTGCACCGTACCAACTTTGTTAATGCGCAGGGATGGTGCAAGAATTTGGGTGGTAACGGCCGTCTCCCCTTGCACCGACACACCACCAGCCGCCTGTGCCCCGTAATCAAAGTTTGTTACTGCCTGAACGGCCGTAACGGCAAACGCTACCGTGGTGCTACTCCCTGCTGCCAACTCACCAACATCCCAGCGGACCACCCCATTCTGCAAGTTACCGCCAGAACCAGCCACGTAGCTGGCACCAACCGGCAGCGTATCGGTAATGAACAAGCCAACGGCTGGGCTGCTGCCGGTATTGGTCACGCTGATTTGGTAAATTATCGGTGCACCAGCCCCGCTTTCAGTTGGGCCACTTTTATGAATAGCTAGCGTGGTCGGAGCCACCACACTGTTTTCCACAATGTGGTATACAGACCCCGTTGACAACTCTGCCAAATACAACTCGCCATCAATATTTTCACCAAACGTCGTCGGAAACGCAGCGAGCGTACCATAATCATGTGCTTCCCAACCACCTGCTTCTGGATGCAGGTTCCAGAGAAAGCCACTACAAAAATCAGCCAGCAAATAATGCCCCTGCATCGCCGGATATTGCTGACCGCGATACACAAAACCACCCGTCACAGAGCAATGGTTAATCGGCTCACCTTCACCGTTCACTTCATCTTGGTTGTAGGTAAAGACGGGAAAGGTATAGGTGACGCTTTGGCACGATGGCGCGTCGTGCAGCAAGTTTCCCTCATGGCAAGGCCAGCCGTAATTTTCGCCACCGCTACTGTCCGCGGGTTGGAAGTTAATCTCTTCTTGCTCAAATTCACCCACATCGGCGATAAACAGATCGCCCGTTGCCCGATCAAAGCTGATGCGCCACGGATTGCGTAAACCCAACGCCCAAATCTCATCGCAATCGCCGCCTGCCCCATTGCGAAAGGGATTGTCATCGGGGATAGTGTAATGCGCTGTGCCGCAATCTGGTGCATGTGCCGACCCTTCCGTTACATCCAAACGCAAAATTTTGCCGAGCAAGCTGGTTTTATCTTGTGGTACCGTTGTTGGCGTATTTCCCTCCGGCAAACCGCCATCACCTACAGCAACATACAGATAGCCATCCGCGCCAAAGGCCAACGCGCCCCCATTATGCCCATCCTTTGGTTCGACAACGGTGAGCAAAATGACCCCGCTACTGCCGTCGGCAATGTTGGCATCCTCGCTTACCTGATAACGAACCAGCACGTTATTCTTGTCGCTTTGGCGAGTGTAATAGATATAGAACAAGCCATTGTTGGCGTAATCGGGATCAAAAGCTAACCCTAGCAGGCCATTTTCACCAAACAGGCTTACATCGCCACTCACATCCAGGAATGGCGTCTCTAGCAACGTGCCGTCCACGGTAAGAATGCGAATTTGGCCACCTTGCTGGGTGACGAAGAGACGGCCGTCTCCCGGCACCCCTGTATTGGCAATGGCAGTGGGCAAAGAGAGCCCATCAGCGAATAGCTCCAGATATAGATCAAGCTCTGCCGCAGGCGCAGCCACCACCTCTGGCGCAGTGGATAGATTGCCGTTGAGAAGGCTCCATAAGCTGCTTAAAAACAGAAGGGGCAGTAAGAGAATGAGGGCAAGTCGGAAACGGCCGTTTACTTTGGGCTTAGACACATTTGCCTCCTTTTCAACTAGATCAACACGTCTCATCGTACCAATCGGGGAAGCCAATCGCCATCAATGAAGCGATAAAAACAGTAATTATGTGGCTGCCTATTCCTGCGAAAGTTGCTTGACAAACGGCCGTCTCTCATGCTACTATCCCGCTAGCCGACCAACTGGTCGGTCGCGGAGAATTTCACATGAGTGAGTCAATTGAAAAATATTGATTTTGCCTCAGAGACCTCAGAGCTTAGAGAGGTAAACTCTTTTTTCTCTGTATTCTCTGTGGCTTTTTCAAAGAGCCATGAGTGAACACGAAAGCAAGGCACACATTCTGGCCACAGCAACGGCCGTTTTTGCCGAGAAAGGGTTTGCCAAAGCCAGCATGAACGACATCGTGCGGGCCAGCGGCTTGAGCAAGGGTGGCGTTTATTGGCATTTCAAAAGCAAAGACACACTGATTGCCGCACTCTTTGACCAATTTTTTGTGGGTCAGTTAGCTATGCTGGACGAGGTGCTGGCGAGCAAAGGAACGGCCGTTGCCAAAATCATGCAGCTTGCCGCCCTATCCAGCACAGATGTAGAAACGATGGCCGCCCAATTCCCTTCACCACTAGAGTTTTATGCGCTTGCGGCACGGGAGGACGGACTTAAATCGTTGTTGCAAACTCATTTTTACAACTACCAGCAAAAGGTTAGTGCCCTAGTGCAGCAAGGCATCGCCAATGGTGAGTTTCACGCGGTAGACAGTGAAGCGATTGCTAAAGCATTCATTGCTATATTTGAAGGTGCCCTGCTCCTCTGGGCCGTTTCGCCAGAGCTGATCGACTTGAGCAATGATGTAGAAACGGCCGTTCGCCACTTGCTGCAAGGATTAGAAGCAAAATGAACCAAAAAGCCCGACTGCTGGCAGAAATCGAAGTAACTCAGGCACAATTCCACCAACTCTTGCAAAGCATTCCAGATGAGGCATTTGGCTTACTCAGCAGCAACCCGGCTTGGACAGTTGGCGAACTGCTCTACCACATGAGCATCGCTCCCCGATTCATGGTGGCGGACGTGAAGCTGATTTTGCAACGGCCGTTTCTGCTCAAGCTGCTGCCCAAACTGTTCCCGGAACGGCTCTTTCATTGGCTCAATGCACGGCTTACCCGACACGGTGCGCGCCAATTAAACCGCCAATTTTTAGCGGACGAATACGACAAGGCACACGAACGTATTCTGCAAACCTTGCACAGCCTCGATGAAGCCGATTTGCAAAAGCATGTCCATTATCCAGATTGGGACCCGCTGCTAGCGGGTGATGTCTCGTTAGACTATCTATTTGGCTACATCAAGCGCCACTTCGACAGCCATGCTGCCGAAATTCAAAGCAGTCTAACATTGACGCTTTCAGAAGAAGGAACATCATGAATCAAGCAGACTATAAGCCTGTGACGGGTCTCAGAAAGTTTTTCTACCGGATTGGTCTGGGTGGCCTAATGGGCAAGCGATTTTTGCTGCTTAACCACATCGGCCGCAAGAGTGGCAAGCCGCGCCAAACGGTGTTGGAAGTCGTCAATTACCAAAAAGCGACAGATACTTTTTTCATCGCCTCAGGCTTTGGCAAAAAGTCAGATTGGTATTTGAATATTTTGGCACAGCCTCAAGTGGACATTCAGATTGGTTGGCGCAAATTGGCGGTTACGGCCGTTCCCCTCACCCCACACCAATCGGGCGAAGCCATGGTAGATTACGCTCGCCGCCATCCCACTGCCGCCAAGAACCTGGGCAAGCTCATTGGCTACAATGCATCAACCGAAGCAGATTATCGCAACTTGGGGCATAATTTCCTTCCCTTTATTGCCCTGGAGCCACGATGAAAATTTCCTGGACACCTCCCGAACCACGCGACGGCCTGGCTGGCATGTGGGACAAATTTATCGGCCCTCGTGCCACCGACGCTGAGCTTTGGCTGCAATTGATCGGCGGGCTGGGCTTAACGGCCGTACTCACTCTCACCAATTTCGACCAGCGCACCGAGCTAGACTGGTCTACTGCGCAATGGAGTATATTTCTCCTGTTTGCCTTTGATCTCTCTGGAGGAATCATCACTAACGCCACGGCCACCGCCAAGCGATGGTATCATCGCCAGGGGCAACGATTCATGGATCATTTTGGCTTTGTGGCCATCCACGGCATTCACTTGGCGGTAGTGGCCTGGCTGTTTCGTGGCGGAGACTGGCTCTATTTTGGAATTTATTATGGCTATTTACTGCTGGCAACGGCCGTTCTTTTACGCACGGAGCTTTACCTGAAACGGCCGTTAACGCTGCTCCTTTACAGCAGTGCGCTGCTGATCAACAGCAGCAGCATTCTGGCCACCCCCGGCTTCGGTTGGTTTATTCCTTTCTTTTTTCTCAAGCTGTTGGTGGCTCACCTGCTGCCAGAAGCACCCTTCCGACCAAACCACCCATGATTACGAGTGCCCGTTCATTTTGACACTGGCAAAGGCAAAGCCATCTTCTTGCCCTTTCGATGAGTTCATCAACCTGTCTAAAACCGGATTATTGGGATCGGTTACAAATTCCCAGAATGCCGTTTGTGCCGTTGTCCCCAGGCGATTGGCGTCTCGTCCCAAATAAATGTCCTGCTCAATTTCCAGCCCGCGCACCTTCACAGGTGCTACCTTGCCTTCCACCAAGCGAGAAATAATGATCTGCGACACAAAACCCACGCCAATCCCTTCTTGCACTGCAAGGGCAATGGCTTCAGAGTTGCCCAACGTAAGCACCGTCTTCAATTGCTCAAAAACAATATCGTGTTCGCGCAGCTGCTCTTCTGCCACAAAGCGCGTGCCAGACCCCTCTTCCCGCCAAATGAAGTTGGCTTGTAGCAGCTCATAGGGTTCTATATATTCCCGTTTTGCCCAAGGATGGTTCAATGGAACAATGAGACTCACGCGATCTGTGATGAAGCGCGAAAATTCAACATTGCTGTTCAGCTCACGGGCACTGGCCAAAGCCAAATGCACATCACCGTCACACAGCATTTGCACAGCAATGTTTCGTGGCGTCACAAAGCAACTGGCCTCCACTTTTGGATATTGCTGCATAAAGCTGGAGAGTAAAAAGGGCAAGACATATTTGCCTACGGTGGTGCTACACCCAACCGTGAGACGGCCGTACACATCCCCCTTCAACGACTCCATCTTGTTGTCTATGCTTTGCGAAATGCTAACCATCTCTTGAGACATGGGCAGCAAGGCTTCCCCAGCGTCCGTCAGGCGCAAATGGCGACCAGACCGGATAAACAGCTCAATGCCAAAATGTTGCTCCAACGCCTGAATATGCTGGCTAACACTCGGCTGGGTCATGTGCAGTTGCCGTGCAGCTGCCGTGAAGTTCAAGGTTCTGGCTGCGGTTAAAAATACGTTTAGCTGATGTGCATCTAACACGATACCCTCACATTTACAGACACAAATTCTTCAACTCAAAAACTGTGCCGTACTGATTTTTTATACTTGTGTGTAATTTCACAAATAGTATGCGCTAGTCTGCTTCATGTAGATAGTGCCAAACGTCATAAGCAAACGTTATAAATGACACACCCCACCCCAAAACAAAACCCATACTAGATAGATAAAATGACAAAAGCCCCTCGCAAATAACGAGGGACTTTTGCCATCAATGAATAAACAAACGCAAGATTAGCTAGGGTGCCACAAATTCGGCCGTGGGATAACCAGCTTCTACCCAACCGCTAAAGCCACTCTTCAAGCTAAGTACGTCCGTGTAGCCATAAGACCACAAGATGCTCATGGCAATGGTGGAACGATGACCACTGCCACAGTAAATGATAATGGGCGTGTCCAAATCGGCAGGCCATTGATCAGCCATAGCAACAAAGCTTTCCAGCGGTATGTGAATCCAATTTTCAGCTTCAATGACGCCGTTCTCTTCTAACTCTTCCATACGGCGAACATCAATAACCGTTACTTCTGGGTTCTCCAGCAAAGCCAGATTAAAGTCGTCCGCAGAGATGCCGCCGAATCCATCAGGGACGTTTTGCAGCATTGTCTTCATGGCATCCAGTGCTGCCGGTTCAACTTTGGCTACATCCAGCAGCAGCGGTTCCTGCGCAACGCCTTCAACAACCGGGTAACCAGCTTCTACCCAACCGCTAAAGCTGCCGCCTTTCAGGCAACGAACGTCTTCCCAGCCCATAGCCTCCAGTGCCGCCAGGGCGATGGTGCAGCGCCAGCCGCTACCACAGTAGCTCATGATGGGGGTATCAAAGCTGGGCAGGTATTCAATGTTGTCAGCCAGTTCACGCAGAGGAATATTGACTGCGCCTTCGATGTGGCCGTTAGCCTCCAGTTCAGAAACCTCACGCACGTCCAGCAAGAACGGTGGCGGGTCTTCAACCAGAGCCAAGCTCAAAGCATCTAAACCAATGGTGTTGTAAGCTTCCATATCATCCAAGAAGGTGGTGAAAGCAGCATCCATATCAAAGGTGGGTTCAGGTACCCCAGCCAGGGCATACCCGGCCGCAGAATATGCAGTGTAACCACCTTGCAGGCTGCGTACATTGGTGTAACCATAAGATTTCAAGATGTTCATCGCCACGGTAGAACGATGCCCAGCCTTACAATAAGTTACGATGGGTGCATCTTTATCTGCTGGCCAATTATCTTGCAGTCCAATGAAATCATCCAAGGCAACTGTAACTACATTGGGTGCATCAATTGTGCCCGCCTCAACTTCGCCTGGAGTACGAACATCAACCAAGATAAGGTCTGGGTTTTCAACGATCTCGGTTGCCAAGCTGTCTGAATCAATGCCATTCCAGTTATTTGCGTAGCTATTCAAAACCTCATCCATAGCAAGCACCATTGCTGGATCTGGACTGGCGGCATTCAAGACCTCTGCTTCAGGAGCTAATCCCTCAACAATGGGATATCCTTCTTCAACCCATCCAGTGTAGCTGGGGGAATGCAAAGCTTGCACATTTTCCCAGCCCAACGCGCTTAACGTGGTCATGGCAATAGCAGCACGCCAGCCTGCTTTGCAATAGGTGACAATGTGGGTGTCAAAACTTGGCAAAAGGTCCAGGTTTTGCGCGAGTTCCTTTAGAGGGATATTGACAGCCCCTTCGATATGGCCTAATTCTTCCAATTCTTCCGGATTACGTACATCTAGAATGAATGGCGGCGAATCGGAAACCAATTGTTCATTGAGTAAACTGTAGTCTTTCAAGGCATTATAGCCTTTTAACGAGGCTACAAAAGTCCCATAAGCAGCATCCAATTCCTCAGCTGTAATTGGCTCAATCGCAGCTTCGACAACTTCTTCAACCGTTTCTTCAACAACTTCTTCTACAGGCTCTTCGGCTACTTCAGCTTCTTCAACGACCTCAACAGCCGGGATATCTGGCTCAACAACAGTCTCTTCTGTGGCTGTGTCACCACCACAAGCAACCAGCAGCAAGCCAAAAATCAGCAAAAACACAAAATACTTGTAAGTTTTCATTTCTTACTCCTCACAAAATGTTGGGGGCGATCAATTGACCGCCCAACTTTTAATTTAAACTAAGGCGATTCTTCCGTATCGGTAATCACCGTGGTTGTCGTAATGGATGTGGTAGCCGTAATTTCTGAGATTGGGGCCGGAATCGAATCCACAATCAGAGATAAATTGGCCTCCAGCTCTTCTGGGTAAATCTTATCGGCCGTCAAGAACAGGTCGGCATTGCCATGACAAGAATCACAGGATTCCGTCTGGGGCGTAACGCGCTGAATATTGTGCGGCGTCGTGTAGGCCCAAGTGGGCAGTGCGCTGTAATTGGGCAGCAAATCATCGCCGTAGAAAGAGAAACTATCCTGCGCGATGGGGATGTGCCGCAGCGTCACGTACTCATACGGACGGTCGTAACTTTCCAGTGGGTTCTTGCCAATAATGAAGCTGAAGTAATGATCGTCTGTGGAAAAAATGGGATTGCCTGTGTTCTCGCTAATTTCCACATGGCAGCCATCACAACTGGTATAAGAGATTGAGTGACATACCTGGCAAGAGAGATCGCCTGCATGTTCCTGGTGCATCTCAATATCATCCTGCCCAATAGCAACCGTAATGTGGCAGCTTTCGCAGCGTGGCGTTTGCACACCGTCGTACCGATGATCGGGCGGCTCCACCTGTTGTGCCTCTGGCCCGGTGTGGCAATCCTGGCAATCTTCCGGCGCGCCGTGCATCTCGTGCCCAGAGTGACAATCCACACAAGCCATTCGCCCTTGGGTAAAGTGAACATCGGGTCGTAAACCTTCGTGCTTACCCAAATATTCGTTCCCAATCCGACTGCCGTGGCAAGCGGTGCAGTTACGGGTCATTGAAGGCGTTTCGTTAAACAGATGGCCTTCAATTAAGCCACCCCCTACCAGGTTGGGCTGGCTCACGTGGCATTCGCCACAGGTAGCATGGCAACTGCTGCAATGGTTGTTAAACATGCCGTCAATTGCTTCATGATTTTCTGGCACGGTGCGAGCGTCCAGCACTGTCCAGTAGCCTGCTAGGTTACTGTGCAGGCTATTGTCGTGGGTGGCTACCACATCTGGATGGCATTCACCACATGATTCAACAGGGTTGTTGCTTGGGTTTTCTATCAACCCGACATGCGCTTCAAATTTGTCGGGGGTATTTTGCCCGGCGTGGCAATCGGCGCAGGCTACCTGTCCGTGAACTTCTTCTGGAAACAGTTCCCCATCTACCAAAACCTTCTCCCATGCCTCCAACGGAGGCACCTCTCCGCCTCAACCTTCTCCCGAATTTTCGTTAATCACTTCTTCTTCGGGATCGGCCGTTTGGATGAGCAGGTCTTTATTGGTATGACAGTCCAGACAATTATCAGTTGGTGCTGGTTCTTCTGTGAGTTCGGCAATGGCTACTTCGGTGGGGATTACGGCCGTTGCCGTTTCCTCTAGCACCGGTTCAACATCTGCCACCTGTACGGCATCATTAACCGCTTCAGAATCAGCCGACTGGCAGCCCGCCAGAGCCACCATTCCCAACAGCAGGAACAAGCTCATTAAAAATCCAATCATTTTGAGCGGTAAATTCGCCTGTTTCAAAATTCGCTCCTTCAAAAAAATCTGCTACAGAGACCACAGAGAGAATTGCGCTTGCTCTCATGTTATCTCCTTCAAATTCTGTTGATAAGTTGATCGATTTAGATTCACCAAGCAACGGTATTGCAAACACTTAGTTGGTGAAAATTTTCACTAACAGTATAGCTTACTGGTGGGCGAAATCAATGATTTTTCAAGGTTTTACTTATTGTTTTTGCTTCTAACCATCCATAACAAAAAGCAATCAAATTGAAGGTCTATCCTATTGAGTTCGTTATTTTTTATTGTTAGAATGCTTGTATTGTTAATATTTTCACAAATGATTGCTTGGTGTAGAAGCCAAGGAGAATTTCGAATTTGCCGGGAATTGAGGCGACTATGAAACAGTTTTTGAAAACCATTAGATTAAATTGGCCGGTGCTGCTGGGATGTTTGACGGGAACGGCCGTTTTGCTTTTTACTGTTCAATTGGCTATGGCGCAGGACGATGAGGAGCCAGACGCGCCTATCATTCCCACACAGGAATGCCAGGAGTGCCATTTGGACGTGGCCAACCATTGGCAAGACAGTGCCCACGCCAACGCGTATGCCAATGAAATCTTTCAGGAAAATTGGGTTGGCCTAGGTGAGCCGGTGGAATGCCTAGCTTGCCACACAACCAACTTTCAACCCGCTACAGGGGAATTTGATGAAGAAGGCGTAGCTTGTGAATCTTGCCACGGTGAAACTACCGCGGAGCATCCACCCGAACCTGTGCCCATTTTGGCAGATACCGAATATTGTGGCACGTGCCACACCACCACGTTGGGAGAGTGGCACCAGACGGGCCACGCTTCTGAAGACATCGGCTGCAACGATTGCCATGATCCGCATAGCCAACAGCCACTCTTTGAACAGTCGGACGAGCTTTGCCTAAACTGCCACGAAGAAAGTGCAGAAAACTACGTAGAGGATTTGCACATTCAGGAAGGAATAGGCTGTGTGGATTGTCATGGCTTGGTTGTGCCACCAGAAGAAATGCCAGATGACGGTATTGTGGCGACAGGACATGCCTTCACGATCACGCCAGCCACCTGTGTGGCTTGCCATACTGAATCTTTACATGCCGGGGAAGCCCTGCCTAACTACTCTCATGAAGCTGTAGCCGAAGGTGACCTACTGGAGGTATTACAAGCATCCGCGCATGAGGCTGAGGCTGATGAGTTGACGCCAGAGCAAAAATTGCAGACGTTGGAAGCGGCCTTGGCCAATCGAAACCTGACGTTGCTGTTCCAGGGCGGCGTGTTAGGGCTGGTATTGGGTGGCTCAACGGCCTGGTTTGTAGCCAACAACGTGCGTCAACGGCGTGAGTTTGAAGGACGAGATGATGAGCAAAAACGATAATACGAAACCGCCACTGCTTAGTCGGCGGGACGCGTTAAAGATTATTGGGGCGACGGGGGCAACGGCCGTTATCGCTCAGGCGGTGACGGCTGGCCCATTATCCTCTGGGGCTATCGAAGGATTGGAACGGGAGACCCACCACGCCAGCTCAGACCACGAGTGGCATATGGTGATTGATTTGGCACAGTGCATTGGCTGCCAATATTGCATTTGGGCCTGCCAGGCCACCAATGACGTGCCGGAAGACAACATGCGCTGGAATATTGGCTTTCCTGAACGCACGGAAGATGGCACTGACTTTTATATGACGCGGCCCTGCTTGCACTGCCAGGAAGCGCCCTGCACTAAAGTATGCCCTGTTGGAGCCACCTGGGTGCGCGAAGATGGCATTGTGGCGATGGATTACGATCGCTGCATTGGCTGCCGGTATTGCGAGGTTGCTTGCCCATACGATGTGCGTCGCTTCAACTGGGGATCAATTGAGACAGAAAACTCATACCAACCTACCTGGGGCGTGGCTGAGGTTGAACGCCGGGAACGGGGCGTAGCGGAGAAGTGTACATTCTGCGTCCATCGCATCGACCGGGGCATGGCTGAGGGGTTAACGCCAGGGGTAGACCCGCAGGCGACGCCCGCTTGCGTCAATATCTGCCCGGTAAATGCGCGCGTTTTTGGGAACATCAAAGACCCAGAAAGCCCGGTTTCCAAATATTTGGCGGAGCATGAGACGTTCCGGCTGCGGGAAGATTTTGGTACGGAGCCAAAGGTGCATTACGTGCGCCCGGAACGTAAGGAGGCATGAGATGGCTGTGACACAAATTCCTGAGAAAAAAGGTGGGATACGGCCGTTTCACGTCTGGCTCGTCTCGTTGGGCGCGATGCTGGCAGTGGGCGGCTGGGGTATTTACCAAACCCTTTGGAACGGCTTACAGATAACGAACCTAACAGACCAAGTGCCATGGGGCTTATGGATTACACATGATTTGTCTGCCATTGCCCTGGGTGCAGGCGCGTTTACATTTTCGGCCGTGGTTTACCTGTTCCGCATTAAGCGGTTCGAGCCAATGGCCCGCATTGCCGTGTTTGTGGGCTTTTTAGGATACACCTCGGCGATGTTGGCTCTGGCAATGGACATTGGCCGCCCAGACCGTTTTTGGCACCCTTTGGTCTATTGGAATGTGCATTCGGTGCTGTGGGAAATTACGCTATGCGTCATTTTATACTCTACTGTGCTGGTCATCGAGGTGCTGCCGATTTTGTTTGAGAGTCGCCTGTTTGACAATCGCCCGCGGTGGCGAGCCTTTGGTCACAAGCTGCACAAGTTAACGCCCATGATGGCGGTGTTGGGGCTGGCACTGTCGATGCTGCACCAATCTTCGCTGGGAGCCACCTACGGCGTTTTGTCGGGACGGGCTATCTGGTTCAAGCCGTCTATGCCGGTGATGTTTATTTTATCGGCCATTGCCGGAGGCGTTGCGGCCACGCTGCTAGTGACGATGATTGTGAGCAAGCTAACCAATCGGGAGCTAATTGACAAGTTTTTACGGCGGGACGTGGCGCGGCTGGCAGCATTTACGCTGCTGGCGTACCTGTACCTGAAGCTGTGGGATTGGGCGGCAACCTCTTACTACAGCCAGGCACCGGGCACAGCGGACGCTTTAACTCGCCTACAGGCAACAACGCCTTATACACAATCTTTTTGGTGGATTGAGATTTTCTTGTGTGGTCTGATACCTGCGGTGATTTTGCTGAACCGCGAAATGCGGCGGCAGGAGTGGCCGCTGATGGGGGCATTGTTCCTGGTGGTGTTTGGGGTCATTATTAATCGCTGGAACGTCACATTATCTGGTTTGGTGGTGCCGCCGCAATGGTCGCCTGGGGTGCTAGGGCGGACGATTGCCGTGGCGTATACGCCATCCTGGGTCGAGATTGCCGTTTCGGTGGGCGTGTTAGGGTATGCGTTTCTGGCATTCACGCTGGGGGCAAAATATCTACCTTTGTTTACGAATGGGCATAATGACACTGAACATGACGTGCCTACCAACTAGCAGGTAAGGGCGATTTGCGAATCGCCCCGACACACAAAGGAATTGTGTGTGAATATGAAATTCTTAAAACTTTCTTGTTTTCTGTTGTTGGCCTTGATTTTGCTGTGGGTAGGAACGGCCGTTAGCTGCAACACTACGGAGACAACCGAAGAACTCATAAGTGAAGAAAGTAATGAGGTAGAAGTTCCAGAAGAGGTGATGGTCGTGCGGGAAGCGGCACTGGAACATTTACGCACCATTGCCCAGGTTTGTGTTCCGCCAGAAGGTACGCCGTGGGATAGCAGCAGTAATGATGATTTTGCTGCCACTGGCACAAGCATCTATCTCTTTTCAGCAGAGGATTGCAAGCTGAATGTGTCATACCCGTCCCCTGCTACGGAAGAGACGTTATTTTACGTCGCTTTGCGCAATGCGTCGCTTGATTTTTGCTGGCAAGGGGTGCTAAAGGCCGACGGAGAAATTCAATCAACCGGGTATGACATGGTTGAGCCGGGATTGGCGAATCCATCAGCAGAGCATTGTGAGGCGCAAGGATACACCTTTGAAATTCGTACCCAGGAGGATGGTAAACAGTGCGGCGCGTGTGTTTTCTCTGAAGCGGAAGATGATGTGTGTAACGCTTGGGATTATTTCTACGGCAACTGCGTTCCTGCCGAATAATCGTTAGCCCAGATTCTTTGCCGTACTGATTTGTGTGGCCAAGAATCGACGGCTAGGGAAAGAGGACAAAACGGGCACGTTATTGTGCCCGTTTTTGCGTTTATGTCCGACTTTATGCCCCAATGCCACGTGTGTACAGCAGGAACATCCCCAATAAGTAGACGAGAATAGTGGCAATAGTGTCTAGCTCAATGAAGAGGAATTTGCGCTCGACGCGGGCCAGATTGCCTACTAACGCCATGTTGGTGAGCAGCAGCCCCAGCAGCCCGACCAACACAAAGTTTTCGTCGATGGCTCCCAAGAAACGGCCGTCTAGATAAAAGAAATCCGCAATACCTAATCCCAGCATGTTGAAAACGCTGGAGCCAAAGAGATTGCCCACGGCCATATCGAAGGCATTCATGCGCATGGCGGCCAGCGCAGCCAGCAATTCTGGCAGTGATGTGACCAAGCTGAGCAAGGCCGTGCCGATGAAACCAGTCCCTAAGCCGGTAATTTCGGCAATTTCAGTGCTGGCACTTACTAAAATTGGCACCACAACAATGAGCGCAACGGCCGACAGACCAAAGCCGATCATCCCGCGCCGCAAGGTGGGGAAATCATCGGCAGGTTCAGGCGTAGGTGCCGGTTCGCCCGGACCTTTATTTTCCCGCTGAATAAGCCAAATACCACCAAAATAAAGGCCAATAATCACCAGGCTATCTAACCCAACCCAGCCAATTGTGATGTCTACTTCATCCAAAATGGAGATGATGGCAATCAGCATCAAGATGGTCGTGAGAGCGGCCGTAAGAGCGTGGCTAATGGCAATGCGGCGCAGCAGTGGCACCTGGTAATTGATAAGATCAACAATGGCCAGGAGCATCATATTGACCATGTTGCTGCCAAAAAAGTTACCCGCCGCCAGATTGGGGAAACCAGCCTGGAAGGCACTGATCGAAGCGATGAGTTCGGGCAGGGAAGTGGCCCCAGCCAGGAAAATGGTGCCGACAAACAGACCGCCGAGCTTGGTACGCACGGCGATAATGTCGCCGTATTCGGCTAATTTAATGGCCGCGTAAACGACAACGGCCGCACTGAGTAAAAATCGTAACCAAACCATAATTTTGAGTATGCAAGTTTGCAAGTGACAAGTGGAATATTCACCCGTTCACCTTGTCACTTTGCTAAAGTTAGCCCCCACGTTTTGGCCACGGGCAGCGCAAAAATGATCCCCTTGTCTGGCTCTGTTAAATCTCCCAGAACAGCTTCCGTTGCTTTTACGGCCGCTTCTGCCAAATCCAAATCATCAATGACGGTGAACAGAGTGTTGTGCCCCACGCGAGCACTGCCAAACATCTGGCTAAAGCCAACAAAGGCCATGTCTGCGCTGTGGCGGCGCAGCACGCGGTGCAGCCCGGTGCTTTCGATGATGGTAACACCGCCCACGCCTGCGCTTTCCCAGGCGTTGAGTACGTCATTTAGATGTGCCGTGTCGTCTAAAACCATCATGAGCATGTACATAATTGTCTCCTAAATTACGCAGGATGCTTTTATTGCGTAGCGTAACCAGAAATCCGCTACGCAATACGGACTACGCAATGTCAAATGTCCTTCTTTGCCTGCCGATACGCCCAATAGGCCTCTTGGGTTTCAGTGAGCCATGCCATCAACTTTTCCTCATCATTCGCTTCGATGAGAGCGGCGACGTCGGCCAGTTGGCTTTGATAATGGGCGATTTGCTGGAGAACGGCCGTTTTATTTGTCAGCAAAATGTCCAGCATCATCCGGGGATCGGTGCCAGAAACGCGGGACGTGTCCCGGAAGCCGGATGAACTAACGGGCCAAAGACGGTCATCGTCCAGGCTGGCGGCGTTGCGCATGAGCGCGGCGGCTACCATGTATGGCAGATGGCTCACCACTGCGACCATATTGTCGTGCAAAGTGGACGGTAAAACCAGTGGATTGGCCCCCAAATCGGTGACGAGTTGATGAGCGACAGTTTCCAGATGGGGTGTGGTGCGCTGCGTGGGGCACAAAATGAAGGTGTGGTGGCGGAACATATCGGGCGTGGCCGCGCCAAAGCCTGCTACTTCTTTGCCGCACATGGGGTGTCCACCGATAGCCTGAAAATTGTCGGGCAGATTGTCCATAGCCTGACAAATGTCGGTTTTGCTACTGCCCAGGTCGAGGACGAGGCAGCCATCGGGGCGGAGTTTGGGCAATTGGTTCAGCACGTTGACGATGGTGCGGACGGGGGTTGCCAGGACAATTAAATCTGCTTTTTCCACGCCCAAAGCGAGATCGTCGCTCACAAAATCGGCAATGCGGCCAGCGGCGGCGCGTGTTTTGGGATTTGTATCGACAATGGTAAGATGAAACGGCCGTTGCGGAATAGACAACCGCCGCGCCAGGCGCAAAGCCAGCGCCAATGAGCCACCCATCAGCCCCAAACCAACCACACAAATTCGCTCTACCTGCATAGCTGGGGATTATACCGGGATTTCTTACGGCCGTCCCTACACGTAAAAGCGAAACACGAATGTGACGAATTTTTAGGGTACATTCGTGGCATTCGCCAATTCGTCTTATTCGTGACAAAAATTTGCCCAATAAGAAATTGTGGTTACAAGTACGGCCGTTCACCAGCAAGTTGAAGCGTTTTTTCTAACAGGTTTTTGCTGTAGTGAAGGGTTGAATTTTGGAGAACTTCAATAAAAGGAGTTATTTGGTCGAGCAAACGATTGTGTTTAGCTAAAAGCAAAATGCCAAGAGCACCAACACAGCGAATCTCGTTTGATTCAGCCAAAGCTCTAGCTCGACGGTCATCAATCAGCAAATAATCCGCTGCCAGATTTTTATAGAGCAACATCGCCTCAATTTCGCCACGTCCCAATCCACCAGCCGCGAGCACAAACTGTGAGCTATCAACCGTGACAATGCGCTTTTCCAGAAACTTTGCCAAAGAGTGTGCTTCCGGCTTACCTGAAACTGTCACCTCATCATAAACAGCCTGCGGGACTTTTACATCTTCGTAAAGCTGTGTCAAAAATTCTAGCGCATTGCACGTGGACAAAGCCACCAAAGCGGAACTATCGGCGACAATTATCATTTAGGATTGGGTTAATCGCTGGAAATCAGCTTCCAATTCATCTGGCGTTTGGGTTTTTACGGGGATGCCCTCACGCTTAAGCAAAGCTAGAAAAACGTATCGATCCACACCAGCCAGTTCGCAGGCGGCTCCGATAGAAAGCTCACCTGATTGGTACATGCCAAGCGCAGCATAGAGTCGAATTTTCGACGCAACGCGCTCCGGTGAATCTGCTATAAATTGGGAGGAGGGTAAAGTGATTGTCACTTCCATGTCAATTTCTCCAGCCAGTGCAATTTCTGCAATCTAATAGGACATTTCCTACTCACATTATAAACGGGGATAACCTAAACTCAAACATACAAATCTGGCGCAGAAAGAATCTGCGGCTACAGTAGAGGCAAAAATAGGGCGGAGGGGTGGGCTGGGTCGTGGTAGATGGTTTGGTGGGCAACGCGCATTTCGGTGGCGTGCATGACGGGGTTGCCGGTGCCGAGGTTGCGGCTGATGCGAGGGTGGGCACCGCTGGAAACCTGCAAGCGCAGGCGATGGCCGGGCTGAAATTGGTAGGCGGTGGCCCACATATCTACCTCAACCAGCAGGCTGCCATCTGGCTGAGGTTCCCCCCGCCCTGGCTGCACGCGGAAGAGGCCGTCGCAAACGTTGAGGGAACGGCCGTCCCCAGCCACATCGCACAAACGGCCGTAAAAATCCGTATATTCCAGGCTGGAGCGCACGTACAGCCGCAGCCGCACATGACCAATGACGGTAAGCGGCTTGGTGAGGGGTTCCGTGGTGTACGTCAGCACGTCGGGGCGAGCTTCCAATGGACGGTTGTCTACCGGCCCCGCCTCGATGGAGAGCAGCGCACCGCCCAGGTTGGGTGTGGGCTCGGCCGGATCGTACCGATAATGGTCTGGCGGCGAGTCGGTAGCTGGCAGAGTGGTGGCAAGCTGCCCTAGCGATTGTAAATAGAAGGGTGTTTCTTGAGACGGCGGCGGCCAACTTTCGTAATTGAGCCATTTGTCTGCGCCTTGCAGGTAGATTTGCACGGGAGACGGCCGTATCGCCCTCGTTTCCCCCTGCAATTTTGCCGTAAACCAAGCCAGCCCTTCGCGCACGGCGGCCAACATGCCGGGGAACGCCATATGCGTCCACGGCCCGATGGTGAGGTGCGGGTCGTGCCCAGCCGCACGTAAGGCAGCGTAATCTGCTAGCTGGCCTTGCAGGAAAATGTCGTACCAGCCTGCCACCAAATGAATCGGCACGCCGATTTTTGGCACCTTGCGCCGTAAATCGACAGCCTGCCAATACGGATCATTCGGCTCGTAATGCTGCGCCCATTTTTGGTAAAAATCTTGCGGATGGCCCAGCACCGCTTCGTCAGCAGTTGCCAGCGGCAGCTGGGTTTGGCCAGGGGCGATGCGCTCATTTTGCATGGGCGCGTAGTAAGAAAGCCCCATTTTTTCCCAGGGGGGCAAGCTGTCGTCCATCATTGCTTCCAGCAGCAAAATCCAGCGCAGCGTGCGATCCAGCCACATGAAGCCTTGATCGTTTGGCCCGCCCAGGTTGGCTTGGGTGATGGCGGGCAGCAGGGCCTGCAGGTGCGGGGTTCCGGTAGAGGCGGCAGCCCACTGCACAAAACCGACGTAGCTTTGCCCCCACATGCCGGTACGGCCGTTGCTCCAGCTTTGTTCGGCAATCCAGGCCAGCGTTGCTTCCCCATCGGCGGCTTCGTTCACGTAGGGTTCAAAATGACCCTCGGAAGCGAAACGGCCGCGCACATCCTGGCAGAGTACGTTGAAGCCCCGCTCGGCAAAGAGGGTGGCAAAGAATTGATTGAGGCTTTTACGGCCGTATGGCGTGCGAATCAATACCGTCGGCGCAGGGCCCAATCCAGTCGGGCGATATAAATCGGCAACCAAAATTACCCCATCGGGCATCGTGATTTGAATGTTGGGTTCAGTGCTAAATTGTGTTTGGGGTGGCGAAAGTTTCAGTAGGCGAGCAATGATTTGTCGCCGATTTTGGTAAACAAGCGTGCCAGCCGCCGCAGCTGTAGCTGCCAAGCCGAGCCATTTTTTTATGGATTTTGCCATTCGTTTGCGTCCAGATAAATGAGGTTGGTTTGAAGGCCTTCATCTTGCCAGGAGATGATAAAGCCATTGCTAAATTGCTGGAGCGTCACATCGGCTGCTTGCCGCTCCTGATCTTCTGGCTGACCGAGCTTGGCAGCAACGGCCGTATTGCTATCATACACGTAGCCAATCGCTCCCTTGATTAACTCCGACACCTGAAACCCTGCCAATCCTGGCTGATCAACCAAAAAGGCATTCATTGTAAAGTCGTTGTAGAGTACATAAACGGTGTCGGTATCCTCGCGCCACAGCATACGGCCGTTGGCAAATTGCTGCCAGACGCTCAAGGGTCGCGTCACGCCGCTTTGGGGGCAGCCTAGCTGGAAGCGGTGGGCAGCATACAAGGTAGCCCAGGCGGGATTCACAGGTTCGGGGCAGCTTTCTGGCGTGGGCGTTTGCTGAATTTTGGCCGGATTGGCAACGGCCGTTAGCAAAGACTGGACCCCGGCCAACTCACGCTCAAAATTCACGTCTAAAAAACCCGGTAACAGCACAAATATGGTTGGATACCCTTCCCGATCCAGCCAGTTAGACACGTCTCCTGGCAGGTCAGGATTGGCCTGCACATCGGGGTTGGCAATGAATTCGTGCCCGGCGGGAATGGCATAATAATGAGCCAACGTGGCTGAAACCAGACTCACGTCATCACACACGCCCGGCGCCACAGAACCATTTTCATGCCGTCGCGCCCCCCAAAACAGAATTGCTTCGGGTTGATTTTCTTCAATGAAATCTTTTAATAATTGTGTTTCTGGTTCGGAAAATACGTCGCTGCCCCCGCCGCCAGCGACCACCTGACCCAGCACTTTCGGGTCTGGGTCCCAGCGGCAATCCCAATTCCGGTTGAGGTCCACGCCATTGGCATTCAACCTACCAGCCACTGTTCCTGGGGAAACGGCCGCATCGGGACTCAAATTGGGAACAATGTAGAGAGTAACATTGTTGGGAACGGCCGAAATATTGGCTTCAAAATAATCAATAAGCTGCTGCGCCAGCACCACGCTGTTGGGTGCATACCCTGAATGAATGCCGCCGACCAGCAGCAACGTCTCTGGCCCGTCGCCAAAGCGCACCAGTTCAATGTCGCGCCCGCCTGCCGATGGCCCCAACACGATTGTTTCTGGCCCACGGAAGCCGGGGATGGGCGTATGCGTAGGTGTGCTGCTGCTGGTGGGAGCAGGCGTGGCCGTGTCGGTGGCTGTAGCTGTTGCCGTGGCGGTCAGCGTCGGCAAAATGATGGACGCATCCAGACTGTTGTAGGCCGCAATGCGCGAATATTGGGTATTGACGGGAATCAGGGTCGCATCTTCTGCCAACTGAGCCGACTGGCCATCGCTGAGGTCTACAGGCTCCGCCTCCTCCGCTTCACTTAGCTGACACATACCTGCCAAACAATCCACCTCCCAGCTTTCTGAAGCCGGATCATATACAACCCCAATGATGCCATTGACCATATCTGCCTGATAGCCTTCTTCATGGTAAACATGTACAGAAAGCTCAGATTTTACCAGCAGCCGCCCCTGCTCCAGCTTTACCTGCGCATCGTTTTCAGAAACGGCCGTTTCCACACGCACCCTTGTATTGGCATCCAAAATAATGCGGGTAAAGTTGGGCAGCAGCAGTTCAATAGAGTCCTGCCCGGTTTGGAACAAAACGGAATCACGGAAGGGAATACGGCCGTCTTCTGGCAGCTTATCCAGATTGCCCTCATTCTCCCAAACGGCACTGTCATGTGCCTGAAGCACCAAGATGACGTTGGCAATCGGCGTGGGTGGCCGCGGGGTTTCGGTCGCATCCGGCTGCTCCGTTGGTTCAATCACGGCTATGCGGGATTCTGGCGTGGGCGTGGTGGATTGCCCTAATCGGCTGCCGATAAAAAGTGCCAACACCACAACCAGCACCAGCCCAAGCCCGCCTGCAATCCACTGCCAGTGGCGTTGCGGCTGGGTTTCTACCGTGGCTGGCACCTCTGGCGTGGGAGTCGTGTCTGAAACGGCCGTGTCGGGCCGGTACGCATCGCCAGAGTCGCCACTGCCGGTTACTGTGTCAAATGTCTCTTCTTGCGTGCGAATAAGTTCATCGCGCGACGTCATGTAGGCCGTGGGCGATTGCAGTGCCGCCTCGAGCAGATGCGCCAAATGCTCCGCCTTGCGAAAGCGGTCCTGCGGATTTTTGGCCATTGCCTTCCGCAAAATTTCATCCACTTCTTCGGGCAAATCATTTACAAATTTGAAGACACTGGGCACCGGCTCATTGACATGCCCCTGGAAGATCATCCCCAGGTTGCCCCCAAACGGCAGCGCGCCAGTTAGCATCTCAAACACCACCACGCCCAGCGCATAAATGTCGGAACGGCCGTCTAGATCATTCCCCATCACTTGTTCCGGACTCATGTACGGCGCGGTGCCTGGCTGACCCTCTTTGGTAAGCCCTTCTTCGGCTTCACTGTCCTTCACAATCCCAAAATCGGCCAGATAAGCGTACCCATCATCATCCAGCAGAATGTTGCCGGGCTTAATGTCACGATGCACCAGATTGCGCTTGTGGGCAGCATCTAACGCTTGCCCAATGCGGCGGGTGATCTGTATCACTTCATCGCCAGACAAACGCCCCTGCCGAATTTTCTTTGCCAGCGTTCCCCCGGTCATGTAGCGCATCACCAAAAACGGCTGCTCATCTTGGCTAACTGGCAGGTTGAAGTCGTAAAGCGGCACGACAAATGGATGCTCTAACCGGGCAATAGTCCGCGCTTCCCGCTGAAACCGGGCGCGACGCGGCCCCTTCAACGAATCGGAAGGCAATATTTTGATAGCGACATCCCGCTCGGTTTTGGTATCGTAGGCTTGGTAGACTTCCCCCATGGCACCTTCGCCAATTTTATCGCCCAATTCATACCGTTTTGGTAGCTGCATCATATCATCGATCTTGAGTATCCAGAGTGCCGAACACTGTTCTGGTGTCGGCGGTGTTTACAGCTGCTTGCGTGTGCAATTTATACCAGATTTGTACGGCTTTTTTGCTCGTTTTTGAACCTAGTAAGGCTCTCTCATTTTCAGCCAAAACATACCCAGGTGCCACTTTTTGGAAACGGCCGTTCACCTTCACATATGTGCCATTTTTACTGCTTACATCGTATAAAGCAACCTGACCATTTTGCACTTCCACCCGGGTGTGCGCCTTGCTAATGCGCCGTAACTCTCGATAAATTTTAACTAGCTGCGTCGCCGAACGGCCGATTGAAATATCATCATATTGGTAGAGCGGTATCCGCAGCAACGGCCGTTCTGGTTCAGCTATATAGAGGTTCCCTATTTGCGCATCCAGCACGCTCGGCAGCTTTGCCCACGGCTTGGCCCCCAAAATATCCGTCACAATGGTTTTGACCGTTCCGGGTGCCAATCCAAGACGTTCAGACCGGGTGTGAAACGCAAAATCTGGCAACTTGTTTATGCCGCCGATGTTCAACCAGCCTGCTGCTTTCTCAAGAGGCGGTAAGGTTGAGTCTGGATGCAAAAAAGGCACAAATAATAGAAAAACACTCAAATGCTCCCAACGTTTCCGCCATTCATCAAGTTGAAATCCAGGAAAATGATACGCGCACTTTTCAGCCAAATAGCCAGACCAAATTTGTCGCGCATATTGAACTTGCAAAAATGGATTTCGCGTGTTGCCACCTGGGAGCTCATAATTACCGCAAACCCAGGTACCTGTAAGTGAATTCGCTCGGAGGACTTCATAGCAGTTTTTCAACTCAATAATAGAAACGAATTTAGGCCCAATGAGTAATGCTTCTATCTGCGTCAGTTTTTTACCCTCAGCTGTTATGATTTTCTCACCAGGATCAATATTAAACACAAGGGTGTATTCATCTTGGTCTTGCCCAAAATGGCGCTGCATTAACCGACCCAATCGTGAAATCGCGGGCCACTCGTTTGAATTATCTGGCAGTGGGGTATGCAAATAGTACGATACAGACACGCTTTCCTCCATTATCTATGTTTTTGGCACAAAATGAGTATAGCATATTCTCTGTTTGAATTGGCAGCTGTCTTGAGGTTTGATCAATTGATTTTCATTTGCTTAACAATTGGTGAAATTAGACGCATTTTAAGCATTTTTGAGGATGATCAGGGCGTAATTCAGGGGACGGCCGTTTCTCGTCGTCTTTACCACTATTTCAGGAGAATGTGCATGTCTGATAGCATAACCAATCCCGTTGAATCTACCGAACCGATGCTAGTGGAACGGCCGTTGCGGCTGTGGAATCGGTGGAGTGCTGTGGCCATCATGACACTTTTCATCACCATGTATGTGGCTTCGCAAATTGCGGTGGTTGTTTTGCTAGCAGCCAACGCCTCTATCCTTACGATCACGGCAGTAACTGTGCTAACCAGCACCGTAGCGGGAATTGGCTCAATTTTGTTAGCCAATGCCTTGTTGCACAAACATTCTCTGCGCGATTTGGGATTTAGTTCGGTTTCGCGGCGATGGCTGGGCCTTGCCACCCTGTTAAGCATTGGGGTGGGCGTGGTTCGCGCCATCGGGCTAGATTGGCTTTCAGTTACCTTTCCCATTCTTAACGCAGGCAGCGAAACACTCAGCAACATGCTCGTGTTTGACGAGCCAGCTGCCATGATCGTGTCTGTGCTGCTAATTTCTACCTTGGTGCCGCTTTGGGAAGAAATATTTTTCCGGGGCTTTATCCACAACGTACTGCGAAATCGGCTGGGCATGTGGGCAGCAATTCTGGTAAGCTCACTCCTGTTTGGGATATTTCACTTCATCCCGCTGCAAATTATTGGCGCATTTACCTTGGGTATTCTGCTGGCGTGGCTGTACGAAAAAAGTGGATCGCTGTGGTTACCCATCTTTGCTCATGCCCTGAACAATGTCGTTTTTGGCACCATCGCCCAATTTTTCGGCTAGCTTGGGAAATCGTTTAGCGTCTGACAAGCGGTAGATAAGTGGGGATACCCGCCCAAAAGTCCGTGTTGTATTGGGTGGCTGGGTCGCCAAAGAGGGTAAAGGTATCCAGCAAATCCTGATGAGCGGGTTTGTTGGTGATGAGATTGAGCTTCCCGGCAAGGACGGCCGCTCCTACCTGCACCTCATCTGCCCCAATCACTGTTTGCAAAAAGCCGCTGGCCAGCGCATCATGCCCGGTGCCCACGCCTAACCCGGTAGCTCCCCACACGGCTACCGCACCCCCGTTTGGATGACGCAACAAAGATTCATCCAGCGTATCCCAAAATGGTTGAGCAAAGGAACCGGTAAAGCACGTCATCTGTAGCAAGACGGGCAATCGCCCCCCATTTTGCAAATTGGCCACATCGTCCAGATGGAAAAAGCGTTCAGCCCCCCATTGGTGAATGGAAGAATGGCCGGTGTAGACCATGAGCCCCTGCCCACTTTGCCACGCTTGCTGAATTTGAGTTTGCACGGCCGTTTCTGACGTGGTGGCTGGATTGTAGTTAATAGTAGCTGGTTGCCATGGAGCCTCTACATAATTTTGCTGGAGGCTCGCTGAGTGGGCGGCAAAATTACCTGCGGCGTCGGTGTTGTCGGAAATGAAGGTGATACGGCCGTTCCAATCCCCAAAAAACGGTTTCGTTTCGTATTCTATAATCTTGGTCACGACAGTTTGCGCCTCTGCCAAACTGTTTACCGGCAAACGGCCAATGATCATGTCTGGCAGCAAATCCTCCCCATCCACAGTGACGAAGCGATTGTCGGCAGCGACTTCGCCTATCCAGGGATCGGCAGCGGCTAAGTATGGCGGTAGCCAAGTGGGTTGCGAATCGTCCCGATATTGCTTGGGGTCGCTGGTGCCATCACCGACGAGCAGCACGTAGGTTGGGGGCAGGCTGCCGTTGTGGTACAGGTGGCTCAAATAGTTGCGGATTGCTTCGGGGGTGATACGGCCGTTGCCAAACCCATCATACACTGCCTGGACATCTACGACCTTCACAGATAAGCCCTGGCTTTGCCGCAAACTGACTAGCGGCGTAAGCGCAGGCATAAAGCTGGCGTGGCTAATGATGATGACATCTGCACTGCCAGCAGGAAGCGAACGCGGCAGGCGAACAGTGGCAGGCGCGTTTAGGCTGCTGTTCTTACTGACAAGATAGCTATGCCCAGCCCCATCGGGATCGCCCCAGGTGATACGGCCGTTTTGCCAAGTTGTATTGCTCAAAACGGTGGGGACGGCAGGGTTGGACACATCGTACAATCGCAGGCCAGTGCCATTGCCCACATTGACCGTGTAGGCACGACGTGCACTGGCACCTTCTGCAAATAACTGCTCGTCGCCATCAATTTGGGTGCTATCGTAACTGTACTGTACGGCAAAAGCGTCTAACCAAAGACCATCAATGCTCACGCCCGGCACGCTCGGAATGGACAAGTTGAGGCTGCTGCTAGTTTGCAAGCTGCTAGCTGGCAGGGTGAGGGTGCGGGTAACGGCCGTTTTGCCATCCCAACTGATGCTGCCCACCCCGCTGCCATTGAAATTGAGGTTCAGGCGATGGTCTGGGCTGGCGTCGAGGCTGGTGAAGCCAATTGCCCACATGGTTAGCTCGGCTGCCTGATTTTTATTGACATAAGGTAATTCGACGGCATAACTGGCCGACGGCCGTCCCGGTTGGCGCAAATCTTCCCACACCCAGCGGTCGCCGTCCCGCCCGGCGGGCAACTGACCACAAATGCAGTCGGGTGTGTACAAATTATTTTGCTCGGCAACGGCCGTTAGCGTCAGCGACCCGGCTATTAATCCAGATGGAGAACCGTTTTGGCTGCTCATGCGGCTACCAGGGCTGCTTCCTGCCGTGAGGGTATAAACATCGTGCTGCTGCCAACGGCTAAACAGGGGCGCGGCATAAAAGCGAAACGATTCTCCCGCCTCGAACTGGGCATCCCCATCGCCAAACCAGTCGATTGGGAGCGGATTGCCATCTTGCCAAAGCTGCAAGTTGGCTGGATTCACGCTGCTAACGGGGAAGCCAGCGGCTTGCAGATTGGTGTAGGTAACGGCCGTAATGCCCGGTTCCGCTACTTCAATAAAGACAGTTGGGTCTGGTGCCGCTGGCTTGGCAGGCGCACCTGTGGCGGGGCTGATGGTTAGCTGGCTGGGATTGATGATTTGGCTGGCAACGGCCGTTTGCAGCGAATCAAGCTCGGCGGCGGCAGGGCGAGCCAGATTTGGCGGCCCATTGAACTGGATTGTTGCCTCAACCATACTGACTACGCGCAATTCATCCCCCTGCAACTGCACCGGGCGGTAGGTAAGCCGCGCCAGGCGCACGCCGCGCAGCACGCCCACCTCATCCAGACTAATAACAGGGCCAGAAGCCGCAGAGGTTGCCAGTTGGCTGGCAGCAAACGGCCGTTCCCCCACCCCACTTTCTTCGTAAACCACCGTTGGCTTTGCCTCAGGGGGCAAGGCAAGCAGCAACGAGGCTGTTAGGTCATCGTTGAAGTTGGGTAGCGTTAAGGCGGGACGGCCGTCTGGCAAGGCTGCTTCTACCAATTCGGGCGTGGACCACACAATGTGAATCCCGTCGGGCAGCAGCGTGATTTCCGGCTCTGGGCTGGCAACCGAAGCAGATGAGTAAGTCGGTTTGCCCTGCCAAATCAGAAGAACAAGCGTGAGGAGGAAGATGAGAAAACGGCCGTGTTTCATAAACGCCAAGTGGTAGGGGCGGCTCGCGAGCCGCCCCTACTACAACAACGCATTCCTAATTGCCGCCGATGACCAGCGGCAGGTAGATGTTGATAAATGGCGTTACTTCAACCGTGATTGGGCCATGCACTTCGGTGGCTCCGCCAGTCTCCACATCCACCAGCCAATAGTAGTAAGTACCGTTGCCGGGAACTGTGTCTGTGTAGCTGTAATTGGCACCGGGGCCACTGCCGCCGGGAACGGCCGTTGGTTCAAAATGAACCTCGGTGGCGCTGCCAAAGCTGTTGCTGCTGCTGCGGTAAATACGGAAGCCAAAGTTATCCACTTCTGATTCCGTTATCCAGCTAATGCGCACCCGCTGGTTGCCCAGGTTGGTGGCGGTGAAGGAGGTGAGGGTAACGGCCGTTGGCGTGCCCACAAAGCCCATATCCACCGTCAGGTTGGTGTTGTCGTTGTCGTCGGTGTCGTCATTGTTGTCTGGTTCCAGATCATAATCCAGCCGCACTGGGTCGCTGACAATGCCCGTTTGCCACGGTTCCACCTCATCCAGACCGTTGTCGTCGATATCTGAATTATCATCCGGGTCTACCGCGCCGGGGCTGCTCCAATACCCTTCCAACGCACCGCCAGCTTGGAAGTTTTCTGCGCCAACCAGCACCTGATATTCGCCGGGGTACAGGTTGGTGAACTGGTAGAAGCCAGCCTGATTCGTAGTCGTGCTGATAGGTTGGTTGGTCACCGGATGGCGCACGGGGTTGCCATTGCCATCCAGCAGACAGATCACCACGCCGTTCACACCCGGCTCGCCGCTGTCGATGCGGCTGTTTTCGTTGTTGTCTAGCCAGATATAGTTACCCAGCGTCAGCAGCTCGAAGAAGCCAAAGTCTACGGTCAGGTTGCTGCTGTTGTTGGCATAGCTGCCGTCTTCATCCTGACCTTCGTTGGTGGGTTCACCACCGACGGTGAGCCTGACCGGGTAGCTAACAATGCCGCCGTTGGCCGGGTCTGGGTTGTTACGGCCGTTGTCGTCTACGTCGCTTTCGTTACTGTCAGGATCAACAGTTGGGTCTGGCGAGACATCGTTCTGGCTGCTCACAAAACCGTACAGCGGGTCCGTCCACTCATCGAAGTTGCTTTCTGCCACGCGCACAATGTAATCACCGGGGGGCAAATTCTCGAAGAGATAGACGCCATCGGCACTTGTGATTGTTGTGATTGGCTGCCCTGTCATTGGTGAAATGACTGGATTGCCAACGCCGTCCAGCAGTTCCATCAGGATGCCCGGTATCGGCTGTTCACCTGCATCGAGACGGCCGTTGTTGTTCACATCGAACCAAACACGATTGCCCAAACGGACAGTTTGATACAAGCCCGCGTCCCAGGTGGGATCATTTTCGCCAGCGGTTAGGGTGGTTACGGCCGTCTGCCCGGTCGCCGGATTTGCGTCTGAATCGTTCAAATCAGAAGCGCTGTTATCGGCGTAAGTGAAGGCATAGCCCGATGGCAGCACAAACTCCAGGTAGTAATCACCGGGTATCAGGTTGGTAAAGGTATAAATGCCAGAGGCGTTGGTGTTGCTACTGATCACGAACGCACCTGTGCCGTCATACAGATTCACGGTCACATTTTGCAGGCCCGGCTCGCCACCATCTTGAATGCCGTTGCTGTTGCTATCGTGCCAAACCAGATCGCCGATTGAGGCAGGCAGGTAAAAGCCGTCAATGTCGGTTGGTGTATTTGTGCCCGCAACGGCCGTTACTGTGGTAGGATCCGTACCTTCTGTCTGGGTGGAGCCAGTCGGGTAGTCTGGATCAGTTTCGTCAATGTCGGCTGTGGTGCTGCCGGGCGGTACAGTGGCAATCCAATCGCCGTTGGCATCGGTGGTTACCGTTTGGGTAATGCCGTTACTATTGGTGATCACCACATCCACATTGGTCAGATTTGGCTCACCCGCATCTTGGGTGCCGTTGCCGTTGGTGTCGATGTACAGGTGCCCAGAGACAGTGCCGGGTAAATAGTAACCGTCATTGCCTGCGGACGTATCGGTACCAGCAACGGCCGTTACCGTCGTTGGATCCGTGCCTTCAGTTTGCGTGTAGCCGGTTGGATATTGTGGATCGGTTTCATCAACATCAGCCGTCGTTGATCCGGGCGGCACGGTGGCCATCCAATCACCATTGGCGTCAGTTGAAACCGTTTGGGTAATGCCATTACTATCAGTAATAATGATGTCTACATTGGCTAGGTCTGGCTCACCAGCATCCTGGATGCCGTTGCCATTACTATCGAGGTACAGGTGTCCAGAGACAGTGCCAGGCAAATGGTAGCCATCAATACCAGCAGAGGTGTCCGATCCGGCAACGGCCGTTACCGTGGTAGGATCTGTCCCTTCGGTTTGGGTATAGCCCGTTGGATAATCTGTGTCTGTTTCATCGACATCAGCCGTAGTGGTGCCAGGTGGTACCGTAGCGATCCAATTTCCGCCCGTATTTGTCGTGACCGTCTGCGTGATTCCATTGCTATCTGTGATAGTCAGGTCTACGTTAGCCAAGTTGGGTTCACCAGCATCCTGTGTGCCATTTCCGTTGGTGTCGATATAGAGATGACCTGAGACGGTGCCAGGTAGATAGTAACCGTCATTGCCCGCATTTATGCTGCTACCGGCAACGGCCGTTACTGTTGTGGGGTCTGTCCCTTCCGTTTGGGTATATCCGGTTGGATAATCTGTGTCTGTTTCATCGACATCGGCCGTGGTGCTACCGGGTCGTACAGTTGCGCTCCAGTCCCCATTGGCGTCAGTGGTCACAGTCTGGGTAATGCCATTGCTTTCGGTAATGATCAGATCAACATTGGCCAGATCAGGCTCACCTGTATCCTGGGTATTGTTGCCATTGCTGTCAATATAGAGATGACCAAAGATGGTCCCTGCCTGATAATAGCCATCGTTGCCCGCGTTTATGTTGCTGCCAGCAACGGCCGTTACCGTCGTTGGATCCGTGCCTTCGGTTTGGCTGTAGCCAGTTGGATATTGCGGATCGGTGTCATCAACATCGGCCGTGGTTGATCCGGGCGGCACATCAACCGTCCAGTCTCCGTTAGCGTCGGTAGCTACCGTCTGCGTAACCCCAGTGCTGCTGGTCACAATAACATCGACATTGGGCAGGTCTGGTTCGCCCGTATCTTGGGTACCATTACCGTTCGTGTCAAGGTAAAGGTGACCAAAAACAGTGCCGGGTAAATAGTAACCGTCATTGCCTGCGGATGTATCGGTACCAGCAACGGCTGTTACCGTTGTGGGATCAGCGCCTTCAGTTTGGGTGTAGCCGGTTGGGTATTGTGGATCGGTTTCATCAACATCGGCTGTGGTGCTGCCCACCGGTACAGTGGCGCTCCAATCGCCATTTATATCAGTTGCAACCGTTTGCGTAACGCCAAAGGTGTTTGTAATGATGATATTGACATTGGCCAGGTCTGGCTCGCCGCTATCCTGGGTGTTATTACCATTGCTGTCGATGTAAAGATGTCCAGAAACGGTGCCTTGCGGCTGGTAACCGTCATCGCCAATATCTGTAGTGCTGCCCGCAACGGCCGTTACCGTTGTTGGGTCTGCCCCGGCGGTCTGCACGTATCCAGTTGGCAGCGTGGTTTCATCCACATTTGCTGTGGTACTTCCCGCTGGCACAACGGCCGTATAATCGCCATTGGCATCGCTGGTTACAGTCTGAGTATTGCCGTCCACATCTGTGATCACAACATCAATATTAGGCAAGTCTGGTTCACCAACATCCTGCGTGCCGTTGCCGTTGGTGTCCTCAAAAACATGTCCGCTGACCGCCGCAAACAGCAGCGGGGTGGGATCATTTTCGCCAGGCTCGTCCGGGTCGCCCTCGCCATCTGGATCGGGGTCGGTGCCGTCGTCGGATGTGTCTTGCGTAGGCGTTCCACCAGGGCTATCGCCACTGGCCAGGGCCGTGTTGTTGAATGGGCCAAGGCTACCTCCCGGCGTGATAACCACCGTTAGGGTAATCTGGGCCGTGGTGTTCAGCGCCAGGCTGTCGCTGCCGGAAAGCAGATTCACGTCACTGCTGCCATCGTAGCCAGGGTAATTCACCGTAAACAGGTCGCTGCTAATATTGACAGCGGCGTAGCTGTCGGCCGTGGCAAACGTGTCGCTAAGCGTGTCTGTCACCTGCACATTTTGCAAGGGAACATCACCCAGATTTTCCACGGCTAGCGTGTAGGTGATGGTGTAAGAGCCATCACCATTTCCGCTAACATCTGTCAAATCTTTGGCGATGCCAATCACCGGGTTTTCACTGGTAAGCCAGTTGTAATCCTCAACTTCACCGGAAGATGATGGTCCCGTATAAGCCAGAGCCGAAAGGGCTGGCTGTGCCGGGAAGAGGCGGAAACGGCCGTAAAAGTCCGTAGCGCCAGCGGTGGAGCCGGTTGGAATATCAAAGGTGAATGTGTGTGTCCCTGTAGTCACCACTTGGTCGATGATCATCTCGCCACTGTCGGTCAAATCGCCATCGTCGTTGAAATCGATCCAACCAACCAGCCACCCATCGCCGTTCACAACCACGCTGACCGAACCACCATCAGTGCCGTCGGTCCAACCCTGAATGTTGATGGGGGTAACGCCATCTTCATCGCTGCCGTCGCTGCTGGCTGCCGGATCGGGCACACCATTAAGTTCACTATCTGGCGGCTGGGTACCCAGGTAAAGCGCGGGTGAAGGCGCCACTTCATGCCTTGGCCCGCTGGGATTACCCTCCAGCGTTGTGTTGTAGGATTGGGGCAAATCGCCAAAGTCAAAATCGACCAAAGACAGATAACCAAAATCGACCCCTTCAACCATGTTGGGATCACTGCCGCCATCATTGGCGGTAGTAGTAGCATCCACTATTACTGTCTGGTAAACACTGCTGACGTTTTCTGTAATCGTTGTAGCTGGCGTATCGGCTGCCGTGGTGACCAAGTCGGCCGTATCCAGCGGCGGCAGGGTATTGCCAATAGCTACGTAATAAGTGTCATCTATCAGGTTGGTGAAGGTGTAAACGCCGCTGGGATCGGTCAGGGTGGTTCCCAAATACATCCCGCCGTCGTTGTACAAATAGACCTGATAGCTACCAACAGGCTGGTCTGTGCCGTCGCCACAAATTCGGTTGCTGCTGGTGTCATCTTCTAAACAGACAGAGCCCGTGAGTGCGTAGGGTCCCACTATCTCAAAGCCAAAATCAACGGTGAGAGCACAATCCGTGCAGGCCGTGCCGCCAACGGCCGTAATTGTGCCGCTGGTATCAATTGTTACCGTGGTGTTGGCATCGGCCGTGGCGTCTGCATCATACGTAGGGCTCATATTTGCCGGGGTATCAGCGGTAACTGTCCACACCGCCGAACTGCCCACGCTGATCAAATTATCAAAGCTGTAATAGCCATCATAATCTGTGGTGGTGGTAATGGTTGTGCCAGTGGGATAGTTAATGCCGCCAACTGTAACGTCTGCTCCGGTAGTGGCCGTGACAACCACGCCGGAAATACCAATTTCACCGGCGTCCTGAACGCCGTCGCTATTTTGGTCAAACCAAACGTAATCGCCAAAGGCGCCAGGGGATTGGTAACCAAAGTCTGCCCCCATAAAGTTGGTGCCATAATCGATGGTCACCGTGGTGGCACCGTCACAGCCAACAGCAGTTGGCTCGGTGCAGGGTATGCCGTCTGCTTCTGGATCGCCCGTCAATAGCGGTGATCCGGCAATGGGGCCTACAGTTACGCCATACTCTGCCGGAGGTAAGGCGTCGAACAAATAACGGCCGTCGCCATCGGTAGTGGTCGTCGTGATGACCGCACCTGGCGGATAAGAGACGCCATCAATTACCAGCGTTTGCGTTGACGCGTTTGTCAGCGTAATGACCACCCCAGGAATTCCAGCTTCATTCCAATCATATTCGCCGTCACCGTTGGCATCCCAATAAATCGTATCGCCAATGGCGCCCAGCGGGGCAAAGCCAAAGTCGGCGTCCAGGTAGCTGCCGCCACTGAGGGCAATGTCATAGCGGGTGTTGGTGGTAGGCACATATGCATTGCCAATGCCGTCTGTAGGCAAATCAGGATCGGCAAGATCAACCTCTATTTGATAGTCGCCATCTGGCAGATTTTCAAATAGATAGTTGCCGTTTGCATCCGTAATTGTCGTCAAGACTAGATCAAAGGAGGCATCGCCATTGAGATCGGCCATTAACTCAACTGTGATGTTGGCCAAACCAAGTTCTTGCACGCCAGATTGAATGCCGTCACCATTGCTGTCTAGCCAGACTGTGTCGCCAATGACGCCATCGCCCAGCGGCAAAAAGCCAAAGTCCAAAGTGTCGTCTGTGCTGCCAGCGGTGAGGCCGGTAGAGGCCCCATGCAAATCACAAACGGTGCATTGACCACTTTCGTCAGGGTCACCGGTGGCAATAGTGTCGGCAGGCATTTCGGTAACAACAATATAATCGCCAGCGGGCAAGTTGCTGAAGGTGTAATTCCCGTCGATGTTGGTGACGTCACTCGTGATAAAGGCATCATCGGCGGTATCTAACACACCGTCCCCGTTACTGTCTTCATAAAGAGACACAGTGACGCCGGGAATGCCTTCATCGCCAGAATCCTGGCTGCCGTTGCCGTCCCAATCATAGTAGATAGTGTCACCGATTACGGCCGTTCCAGTTTGATGGTAGCCAAAATCATGGGAGCCGGAAATTTCACCAGCGACAAGCGTACCAACCACATATTGATCATCGGTTGTGCCATCCGGATCGGCCGTATTGCTCCAGCCGCTGCCCGGCAGCGTGCCCGCAGAAACGGTGACGGTATAGGTGTTCCCGGCGGTCAGATTGGCAAACTCATAGCTGCCATCGGCCAGAGTCACGGTTGTTGTTGTATTGCCCAAATTATCGGTCAGAGTGATCGTAATACCAGCACCCAGGTCATCCTCTCCGGTATCCCGGACACCGTCCCCATTGCTATCTTCCCAAATGACGCCAAAGATAGCCGGATTGACAGTGTAGCCAAAGTTGACGTTGGTGATATTTTCCCCGGCGGTATCGATGGGGTTAAAGAAGGTCAGACTCAGGTCTTGCGTGAGATCGCCCCAGCGATCGTCACAGTCACCGCTACAGGTGCGGCCGCCACTGGCCTGGTTGGTGCTGGCCGTGCCCGCTTCGGCCGTTTGTACGGCCGTGCTGGGTAGCGTCGCGTCATCTACCAAGACGGTGTAGAAGCCGTCAAGCAAGCCCTCGAACAAATAATCCCCGTTGCTGTCTGTGGTTGTGGTAGCCAGCAGTTCCCAGGTGCCGTTGTTGCCAGCACCGCCTCCACTGGTACAGTTTTGGTTAGTATTGACCGTAGCCGGATCCAGCAGGGTACCAAGTCCGTTGGTGCAGCCGTACAGCTCAACAGTGACATTGGGCGCTGCCAGATCGACGCCTTCGAAGCCATTGCCACCAATCCAGCCACTGCTGCCTCCGCTGCCCTCACTCCACACCATACCAGCAATGGAACCGGTTGGTTCCAGGGTGGTAACGGCATCATCAGTCGCATCGTTGGCAGGCAAGCCATTAACAAAGTAGGCGTTCATGACCGTCGCCGTGTTGGTAATCGTTTCAGCTACGCTGCCAGTCGGTTCCAGCGCGTCAAAGGTCAGATTAATGGTTTGCGTCTCGCCGGGGTTGATTGGGCCAACATTGCTCCAGGTAATCGTACCCGTGCCGCCGTTCACACTGGTCGGCGGCAGATCGGCAGATACAAACGATAACTTGGTGGGATCATAGGTGTCAGTCAGGGGAACAGGATTGAGCACCGTGTCTGAGGTAAATGAGCTACAGCTGCTGCCGTCGTTGGTGATCCGTACACCAATGGCGTCAACCAGCAGACCAACACGATCGGCATTGGTCAGCTTTTCGCCACCGATGGCTAACTGCAATTCGTTGGCTGGGGCATTGTCCCAGGTGGCCCAATCCGTCACGCTGCCGGTGTGCCCAGCGTTGCTGCTGGTAATATCAACCGCCAGCAAACCGCCCCCCGTTGGCGGTGCATAGCTGTTGGCTGTGGCTGTGTCGATGGTGAAATTATACCAATCTGTGCCATTGAGCTGCACCGTGCCCCGCAAGTAATCGTTACTCAACGAGCCATCCAGTGCGATCTGGTACAGTGCCTCTACACGCACGATAGTGCCGCAGCTACCCACCTGGAACCCGGTACCCTTCACCATACCATCAAATGTCAGATTGTCTGGCCAGTCGATGATATGGCTGTTTACGGAGTTATCTGGCTCGTCCAGGATGTTGTTGGCATTATCGGCCACTGTGGCCTCAAACTCAGAGCCTGCAATAGCAGCAGTTGCCCAATATTCCGGCTGGAAGCTCCCATCTGGCATAGCGTTGGTTACCTCTATGCTGTAGGTTACTGTTTGGCCTTCGTAGGCAGGCGGAGGTGAGGTCAGGTTCTTTTCTAGTATCAACGCGGGAGAAAAACCAAAATCCGCATCTAGATAAACAACTGGATTGGGATCGCTGTTGGCCACATCTAAGCTGACAGGCATACTGGTTTCCGTTGTTGGTGCATAGCCGGTTGGTAGAGCGGCATCGGCAGGAGCGACTTCAACCACGTAACGGCCGTCTGCCAGATTCGTAAACAAGTAATTACCGCTGCTGTCTGTCGTGTCTGTTTCCAGCAAATAATCGCCAACGCCATCTCCATCTTCATCGTAATACAGAGAGACGGTAACGCCAGGGATGCCTGCTTCTGTGCCATCCTGAATGCCGTTGCCCTGGCTGCCCCCGCCGCTGCCATCATCGGCAAACACGGTGTCACCAATTTGGTTAACGCCAGCAATTCGGGTAACGGCCGTATCCTCGGCAAACGGTAAGGCATAGCCAAAGCTGAGCTGGCCCGTATTGGGCACAATTGCACCCATATAAGAAGTCGGGACAGTCACCTGAAACGTAACATTTCCTCCCTCACCGGCAGCCAACTCATCAGACAGCCACCATTGAAGATCGGTAACAGATGCCGCTGGCGGCTCGGTCTGGCTCCAGGTATTGCCATTGTCGGTGGAATACAAGACCGTGTAGCTGGTTACCCCAGCAGGCAGCGTATTGCCAACGGCCGCAGTTCCAGCGATGTAGCTGGTTCCCGGAGGGATCGAATCTTGAATTACCAGAGGAATCCCCAGATTAGGATCGCCTACGCTCACAGGGCCCGTATTGGAAATTTCCAGCGTATAGGTCAGCGTGACCGGCAGCGTTGGGCCAACTACAGCTTGATCAACCTGCTTGTCCAGGGTCACTGTTGGCTCCCGGCTGATCAGTGGTGGGATGTGATGCCCATAATCGCCATTGAATTTTTCATTGTCAAACCCTGACGCTACTTCCTGATAGGGCGTCAGGCTAGCCATGCAGACGCCATCGAGAGCCGCATATTCGTAAAAAACAAGGCCAACCGCACCGGTATTGTCGGGAATGTCTTGAAAGTAGAGTTGGTCTACAAATGGGATCAGGTATTCACCGCCCCCTTGCAGCTTAACAATAACAATGCCATAAGTTCGCACCAGGCGGAAGCAGCCTGGATCATAGTTATTGGGGTCACCCACGGGCTGCATCCAGGCATTTTTATCGGGAATCAGATCCCCATCATTGTCAAAACCAGCCCCGACATTACCCAGATCATACCAGACGCCCTGAAGAACGGCCGTATCCCCAGGATAGACATCCGTTCCGCCAGTTGGTGTAACCGTATCCCAACCAAGCAACTCATCAATAGCATCTTTATAGATGTCTGGCACTTTGTTATCACCGTTGGGCCAAATCTTGTTGGCCGCGGCCGAAATTTCATTCCGCATGGTGACAATGAGCGTCTGGTCAGCAGCAAGAGCCGCGCCACTGTCATCGGCCGTTGCCCATACGTCAAATTCCAACCATAAATCATCATCTGGTTTGACGCCGCCTGTTACCGTATTACCATTATCATCCAAGCGCGGGTAGCTCAGCAGCCAATATTGTGTCTGGCAACTGCCCGGTGCTAAGGTTCCTACATAGCGGCGGGCATCATTAGCACCAGCACTGCCTCCCTCATGTTTCAGAGCAAAGGTGCCCGTCAAACCAGTGTGGGTTCTTGAAGGATAGCTACCGGGTGTACTATCTGCACCGTTGAGATCGCCATTAGGATCAAAGTCGCCAATATAGGCAAACACATCCGTCAGCGGATTAGTGCCATCGTTACAAAATTTTGCCCCAATCGTTGCCGATTCTGGCGCATAAGTTGAAGGTGACTCTACATTAGAATCTACAACAAGATTAGGTGCCGCCAGCATTTCAATCCGAAGATCTCCATCTGGATTGGCCGCGCGAACCTGATTCAGCCATAGAGAGTGAAAAGAAAACAGGAATCCAATAAGGATCACCAACCGCCAACGGGTTATTATCCTGCATTTCAGGGAAAATTTTGTAATATATTCCAAGTTAGAATTCATTGGGCAGCTGCTCCAGACTTCAGTGTAATATTATTGATAATTGGTAAATAAATATGTGGGGGTAACTAGACTCCTTACTCTGGAAATTAGGTGGATTTTCTGGCAGAAGAACTGACAAAGGAGGGTGAAGGGACTATTTTCCCAACCCACTGAAAGTTACTGTTTGTGTGTGGAAACGGCCGTTAATTACGGTAAGTAATGGCTCACTGGAATGGAAAGGGGAGCAGTAAAAAGTTCCTGAAATCGGGCTTGAATTTGAAAATAGGAGAAAGATTCCCTCAGACAATTGCGAATGGCACACAAGCACAATTATTGGCTATTCGTTTTGAATGTGATGTCCTAACCGTGTATAGCTATTAGCGTAGCAAAAACGTGCTTTTTGACGGCCGTTTCGGTGACATTTCATCGGGTAATTTTTACAATTGTGGGCAATAATTTGAATAAGATTTGCTGAGGCAGTCGGCATCTAATTTCCGAGCAACGTTCTTCACCTGTCAACTCCCTCAATTTGTGTGTCTATCATATTTAACTGTTACAAAAATCGCGCTGAACGCGACATTACTAATATACTTTTTGCCCTGGTTGATACATATACCAGGCACATATGAGGTGGATCATGAAGAAACAACGATTTATTTTGGTTTTTCTGGCCGCCATGATGCTGCTAGGAGGGTTGTTGGTCTTTGTTCCGGCCAACTCGCTGCAAGCGGCAGATTCTAGCTGGCAGGCCACTTATTGGAACAACAAAACCTTGTCTGGCTCGCCCGTTTTGGTACGTAATGAGGCGGAGCTAAACAACGATTGGGGGGATGGCACGCCAGACGCCATCATCGACAAGGATCAATTTTCGGCCCGCTGGACGCGCAGCATTAACTTTCCCACATCCAGCAGTTACCGCTTTACAGCTACCACTGACGATGGGATGCGCGTTTACGTTGATAATGTGCTGATCATCGATTCCTGGTGGGATAGCCAGGTGCATTCACTGTCGGCAGATGTTTATTTGAATGCTGGCAACCACAGCGTGAAGGTGGAGTATTATGAAGCTGGGGGGAAGGCGGTGGCTAAACTGTCGTGGACGGCCGTTGGCGGCACAGCTCCGGTTCCTATTGCCAACTGGAAGGGTGAATATTTCAATAACATGAGCCTCAGCGGCAATCCGGTATTGGTTCGTGACGATGCCAGCATAAACTTCGACTGGGGCGTTGGCTCCCCCGGCGCAACGGTTGTAGCCGACCAATTTTCGGCACGCTGGACGCGCAGCCTGAACTTCGAGTCGGGACGATACCGCTTTACTGCCCAAGTGGATGACGGGATACGGCTTTGGGTAAACAATCAGCTCATCATTAACCAGTGGGTGAATGGCAATACCAGCTACTCGGCAGAAATTGATCTGCCCAACGGCAGCATCCCCATCCAGATGGAGTATTTTGAAAACGTGGGGGGCGCGGTTGCGAAACTGAGCTGGGTGAAATTAAGTGGTTCGGGCAACTGGACAGGACAATATTTCAACAACAAGACGCTCAGCGGTTCACCGGTTCTTACCCGCAACGAAAGCCAGGTTAACTTTAACTGGGGGAGTGGATCGCCGGGAACGGCCGTTCCCAGTGACAACTTCTCCGCTCGCTGGAACCGGACGCTGAACTTTGCCGCAGGCCGCTACCGCTTCACCGCCACAGCAGATGATGGCGTGCGGATGTGGGTAAACGGCCAGCTCATTATCAACGGCTGGAAAGACCAGGTGCCAACAACGTACAGCGGCGAAATTGATTTGCCCGGCGGCTCGACTCCGCTACAGGTGGAATATTATGAAGCAACGGGCGGTGCGCAGGTGCAGGTGAGCTGGACACCCATCTCTACCACGCCAACAACCCCCGCTACGCCTGGGCCAACGGCCGGAACCGGAACAGTGGTGAGTGCTTATCTGAACATTCGCACGGGACCGGGCATTCAGTACAGCATCATTACCACGTTGGTGAGAAACCAAACCGTAAACCTGACGGGTTACCGAAACGCTGATGCCAACTGGGTGCAAATTAATATGTCAGACGGCACCAAGGCATGGGTCAGTGGTAAATCGTACTATCTGCATACAAACGTAAGCATTGCCAACATGCCAGTCTGGCAGGGTACGACTCCCACACCAACGCCTGCCAGTGGCACCGGGTCGATCCTGAACGCTTATTATGTCAATGTAAGGACGGGACCTGGGGTGAGTTTCCCGGTGATTACGGCCGTTCCCTCTGGCACAACCGTCACCTTACTGGGGCGGAATAGCAGCACAACTTGGCTTAAACTGCGGCTGCCGAACGGTACGGTAGGCTGGATGAATGCATATTACATCAGTAACAGCGCAACCTTCCCTAGCTTGCCCGTTTTAGGAAGCTAACATCTTATTTCCCGGAAAATGCATGCGCCAACTTGTTCAGGCGTGCGTTTTCCGGGAAATTTTGTTTACAGCAACACTTACTTATTCGCCCTAACCAGACTACAAAAGTCTTGGGTCTAATGGTGCTAATTCCCAAAGAGAATAAGACTTTTGTAGTCTTCATTGCGTAAGTCTTCTTAGTTACGCGTCAAGGCATCCATGCTTGGGGTGAAAACTGCATCGTAGAGAGCATCAGTTTGGTTACTATCGCTAATCATAATGACCACGAGCAAGCCCGCCTCATCTTCATAAAAACCAGCATTGATGGGGAAACCCTGGAAATCAGCGGCGTACAGTGTCCAGGTACGGCCGTTTGCATCCACATAGTCCCCGCTTTCTGCCAAACCATCTTCCAGGCCAAGCTGAGACGCCAGCAGGTTGAGGAACACGTCCGGTCCTAATCCAGGTGGGCCAGCTTGCTGAATAATCACCGTCTGATCCAAGGCTGACTCACCACGGCCGTAGGTACCTGGGGCAATTTCCTCCCAGCCAACGGGCTTTTCGCCAGAGATGCCAAAATCGGCATTTGTGTAGGCTTCTAGCTCAATGGTTAGATCTGCCACGGGCACCACAAATTGCGGCCCGCTCATCTCTACCAAACAAGCGGCATTTGGCTCCGTCGTCGGATCCTCAACGAAGGCTTGCGTAATGGCCAATGGACAATCACCAGAAACGCTGGCCCCATGCCCAATACCGGGGAACTCAAAGTAGTAAAAGTCGGTTAACCCTTCGGCCACATCTTGCCCCCAGCTAGGCGGGGTGATGGGATCATACTCACCTGCCAAAACGAGGGTCGGCAGATCACTGTTGACCAGCATATTTTCGATTGGGTCTGCCTGGCCCGATTGCCACAAATCGCAAACGGCAAAGCCAAATTGCCCCGTCACGGAACTGGCTTCAAACAGTTCGTTAAGGTAGGGATAGGCGGTAGATGGCATGGTGTCACCGGGCGTGCCAAAGCTAATCTCTTCGTTGCACTGCACAGAAAGCTGCATCCCTTGGCTGAAAAATTCCTGCTGGTAAAGCAAATTGGTCACTAGCGGACTGAGATCGGTGGTACGGCCGTCGCGAACATCATAAATGAGCTTGGGCATGATTGGGAACAGTTCGACGCTGTAAAGGGCGTTAAACAGCAAACTTACCATGAAGTCGCCATTGAGAAGCGCATCATAATTTTGCCGATCGGTCAAATTATAGACGTCCAGCAGAATCGGATTTTCGTTCATGTCGGCGACCAATTGGGCAAAGACCTCAGCCAAATTGGGGTAAGCGGCGTCACAGGCAGGGTCAGCGGCACATCCTTCAAAGAAAACAGTGAAGGCGCGTTCAGCATTTACGGCCGTTTCCAACTGTAAATTGGCCGCCAAGGGGTATGCAGAATCCAATATAACACTGCGGATGCCTTCTGGGTAATCCCGCATAACGGTTTGTGCCAGGCGGGTGCCGTAGGAAATGCCAAACAGGTTCCACTCATCGTATCCTAACGCAATCCGCAAATCAGCGACGTCGGCTGCATTTTCGGCACTGTTGTACGCCGTCAGGTCGATGCCTTCATCAACCAAACGCTCGCGGCATTCAGCCAGTGCTTCCAAATTCAACGCTTGTCCTTCTTCCGTGGTCAAATCATCATCCAGCGTATCCAGCGTAAGATCGATGAGTTCCGGACAGGCCAGGGAGGGTTCCGAGTAGCCCGTGCCGCGCTGATCGAACATGATGAAGTCATGGTTTGCCAGGAAGGGGGCAAAGCGGTCTTCAAAAATGAGTGGCACTGTTTCCAGCGCATCGCCACCAGGGCCACCTTCCAAATAAAGGATGGGGTCTGGGGCAGGATTTTCACTTTCGCTAGCAAAAATAGCAACGTGCAGTTGTACGGTACGGCTGTTTTCCACATTGTCCCGGTTCTCAGGCACGGTCAGATAACCACATTCCACATCGCGATTGCCAGGAATGCCAAATTCACAGGTTGTAAATTCAAAGGTTGGCACATAAGCGGGTTCCGGAGTGGCCGTCGGTTCTGGTGTGGAAGTGGGCTCTGGCGTGGCTGTTGGGGGCAGCGGCGTGGCCGTCGGTTCGTCAGTGGCTGTGGGTTCCGCTATGGGATCAGGCTGTTCTTCATCGGTGGTATTGTCAGCAACGGCCGTTGGCTCTGGCGTTGGCGTTGCCTCTTCAGAATTACAGCCAACCAGAATCAGTACAGCAGAAGCTACTAGCCCCAGCCGAAACGTAATTGGTAATGATTTCATCCAAAAAACTCCTAAACACCGTCAGCACGGTGCAAATGGGCAGAAAGGTCTGCAAATTAAATGAAAGGTGGGGATGGAACGGCCGTTTGCCACACCGCCCATCCCCAGACCTACAAGATCATAGGCAAGCAGTCGCTTGCGTAGACAAGTATACGTTACAAACCCTAAAAGGTAACGGTTAATAACCCAGCTTTAACGTCGCTTCTTCCAAACTTTCTGCTTTGCCGATCAGCGTAACCTCGTCTTGCAAATGAACGCGGGTGTAGCCATGCGGCACAATGGAACTGCCGTTACGCGTTAGGTCGAGGAACAACACATCATTCGGCAAGCGCAAGTCTCGCACCAACAGACCGTCCACATCTTTGTTGCTAACCGTTACTTGCACCATCTCGCGGCCAGAATCTTGATGGAGCAACACCGCCGCCGACTGCGGCGCACGCACCGATTGATTCAACAGCGACACCATTGCCGAAGCCGGGTCCACCACCAGGGCTTCCATCTCGGTAAACTTTTCTATCATTGTCAGATCATTGGGGCGGATAATCGGCCGTTTGACCCCAAACTTCATCTGAGCCAGCTCCACAACCTTCATATTCTCAGCGTCATCTGGCAGCATAGATACAACAGCATCAATCGAATTGTTGATCAAGCCAGAGAGCGTATCCTCACTCACAACCGGAATATAATGTTCAGATAAATCTTCATGAGACAGCCGCTCAACATGATCCCGGTTGGTATCCGCCATAATCACCTGCCAGTTGGCGGCCTGTAACTGCCGCGCCAGCTCAATGGACTGCGCCTCGATACCCAAAATCAGTACGTCTCGCACGTCATCTGGCTCTGCCGGAACTGGCAAATTGGCTTCCCCTGCCCGTCGCAACGCCGACTTCAAAAACATCGGGCCAAAAATTTCATTCAGCACCACCACAGAGATGACCAAGGTGGCAAATGCGTCCCCCAGGGCAGGGAACTCAACGGCAACCTCGCGTGCCAAGCCCAGGGCAATGCCTGCCTGGGTAATCAACCCCATCCAGGCGTATTTGTTAAATTCAGCCGATTCACCAGCCAACCTACCGCCTATAGATGAGCCAATCGCTATGCCGCCCGCCCGCACCGCAAACAGTGCCAGAGCAATGGGCAAAGTCGTGATCAAAATATCGAGCTTGAGGGCAACGCCTGTTAGCGTAAAAAAGGCCACGTAGACTGCTGGCCCCACATCATGCAGCAGCATGGCAAACTCATCCCGGAAGTTTGTGAAGTTGGTTACGTAAAAACCAGCAATCATTGCTACCAGCAGTGGCTCGACATGAATTTCTAACGGCAAATTATCGTGAGAAAATTCAACCAGCCAAAAGGCAGCAGCAAAAACGACAAAGCCGATAAAAAGCAACACGCTAATTTTGAGATATTTGTGCATGTTGCTGGCTAACGTTGCCTGCAACAGTCGGCCAACCAGCCAGCCAGCTACAATCGCAGACACCAAATCAATAACCAGAAGCAGCGCAAAGCTGGCATTGAAGCCCAGACCAGTGAGCAAGGCACTGGCCACAGCTACGCTTACCGCAAAAAGCAAAATAATGACCACATCCATTGTGACAGTGACACCTAAAACAGTTGCCGTAAACGATCCTTTAGCGCGTACTTCCTTAATAACCGCAATGGTCGAAGCGGGTGACAGGGCCAGCAAAATCGTGCCGCCTAAAATTGCTACCGCCACCCGACTGGTCAGCTCCATCCCTTGCGTAAAAGGAATAAGTTCTGTGAGAAAAAAGAGCGCAAACCCGCTCAAGACAGAGGCGACCAGCATAACCGTGCCGGTGATCCAGGCAATACTTCTAATTCGGCTACGAATCTCTTTTAGGTACAGTTCGCTTCCAGCCACAAACGCAATAACCGCGAGTGAAATCTCGTCAATGTAGCGCAAATCAGTCGTGGCACCCTCTGGTATTAAGTTGAGGATAAATGGGCCAGCGACCATACCAGCAAGCAGATAGCCAGTAATATATGGTAAGCCGACTTTAGAAAACCATTCCCCAATTTTTTTTGCGGCCAAAGCAACAAAAAGAAAACTTACAGATAGAATTAGCAATTGCATCATACTCGAACTCCTTATTCCCAATTTATGTGTATAAGCGGGAAAGTAATTTGAAACAAGCAGAGCCGTTTCTCCCGCTTTTACTTGAGCAAACCACAGAGAACTCACTCTTCGGCTCTCAATATATTTTCTGTAGTTTGCAGAACATTCCAGCCAAGAAAGAGGCCGACAAAGGTTTTGTTGGGTCAACCTTGTCGGCCTATCCTACTTTTGTGGCGAGATTTGTTTCGTTTCCAAATGAATAATTATAAATGTTATTGTACTCTTTTTTGCTTTGTTCTGTTACAAAATCTTGATTTTCACCCTATTTTAGCCGTTCTGCAAACTATTTGTCAATATATTGTCACAGTTTGGGTGCTTCTTTTCACCAGTAATTGACATTCTGTGCTTCTCATTTATAATTTAGACGTATCTAATTTTTAAAGCGGAGCAAACCGCCTATGGCATATTTACCACCAAACCGACTTCTCAAAGATGGAACGGCAATCAGTGTGAGCTTAACGGCCGTTATCTTTGGCACCTTATACCTAAATCCTGAAATTTGGGTGCATGACGCCCCACCCGACATCCGGGAAAAGTTTGGCTCCAAAAGCGAAAAGGCAAAACGACAAACGCTTTTTGTAGCACTTCCATTTTTTCTGATTCTTTTTGGTGGCGTTATTCGCTCAAACATTTTGCTCAAGCGTCAAAATGAGGGTGAACTTCCTTTCAAAACGGCCTTTCTTAATGCGTATGGTCTTTTTCTTTACTTTTGGCTCTTTGATTTGGTGATTCTAGATTGGCTTATCTTTGTCACCATAAAGCCTAAATTCCTCATCTTCCCCGGCACAGAAGGGATGGCGGGGTATGACGATTATGGCTTTCATCTCAAAACGGCACTGCCTGCCCTGCCCCTGGCAATTTTGCCAGCTTTTTTCATTGCCATGCTGACAGCTAACCCCAAAAGATCATGAGTACGCTAACAAACTATTACACAAAACAGCAAGGTAAACTGCTTAAAAACCATCGCAAGATGATGAAAATTGGTGAGCCGATTCTGAAGCAGAAGTATGGAACTCAATTGGCTCAAACGACCGTAAGCCAATCAACCACCGAATTCGAGAACCTGATCCCGCAAATTCCCTACATTGGTGGCTCTGCCAACAGCATGACAGACACCCTGATTCAGATGAGTAGCCTGTTAGCCTTGTACCGGGTTTTGAAGCAGCACGGCAAGCGTGTGGATGAAATTGGTGAGCTTTTATATGAAATAGCTCAAGCGCAAGTCAACCGTTTTCCCCAGTGGCTGCGCCATCTCATTGGCAAATATTACCTCTCTAACTGGAACCAAAAGCGGATGCAAAAGAAAGCGGCCGTTTCCCAAAAACGTCAATATCCTGGCGACTTTGTTATTGAAGTTGTGTCCGGTAACCAAAAACCGTTTACCTGGGGAGTCAACTATTTGGAATGTGGCATCGTTAAGTTTTTTGCTCAGCAAGGCGCAGCAGAGCTAACGCCCTTTATGTGCCGCATCGATTATTTACTTTTCCCCGCGATGGGCATTCAGCTCAGGCGCACAGGCACCATTGCCCAGGGCTGCACCCACTGCGATTTTCGTTTTCATAAAGAAGGCACCCCATGAAGATAATCTTCCTCAATGTGCCAGGGCATGGGCATGTTAACCCAACGCTGGCCGTAACGGCCGAATTAATTCGGCGGGGGCATCAAATTATCTACTACAACACGGCTGATTTTGCCACCAAGATTGCCCAAACAGGGGCTGAATTTCGGCCGTACCCCAACCCTCAGCCAGATACAGAAGAACTCAACCGACGCGCCAGCAATTTGGTCAACGTAACGACGTGGTTATTGGAACAAAGCCAGCGACTGCTGCCCTGGCTGCTGGCGGAACTAAAACGGGAGCAGCCCGATCTGGTTATCTTCGACTCGATTTGCCTCTGGGGGATGCAGGCTGCTTCCTTGCTCAAGCTGCCGGCCGTCTCCTCCATTTCCACCTTTGTGCAGGAAGGGGTGCGTGGCATGATGACGTTTTGGGATGGGGTGGCGATTGTGCGGCAAGCGGTGCCAAAGCTACCTGAACTGTTTCAACGGCGGCGGCAGCTAACACGCCAATTTGGCCCCGATATTTTCCCCTACTCCCACATTTTCCCCTGCATCAGCGACACGAATATTGTTTACACCTCTCGCGAATTTCAGCCAGAGACGGATTTTGTGGATGATACTTTTCATTTTGTTGGGCCATCTATCAATACAGAGAGTCGTGAAACGGCCGTTTTCCCCTGGCAGTTACTCGCAAAAGACAATCGTCCACTCATTTACATTTCGCTAGGCACCGTCTATCACAATAAAAATGAGTTTTACAAGATGGCATTCCAGCAATTCGGTACCTACCCTATCCAATTTATCCTCTCCGCCGGACGCACAACCGACATCGACGCGCTCGGCCCCATTCCAGACAACTTCATCGTGCAAAACTTTGTGCCGCAGTTAGAGCTCCTGCCTCGCATCGATGCCTTCATCACCCACGGGGGTATGAACAGCGTCAACGAAGGCTTGTATTTTGGCGTGCCGCTCATCGTCATTCCGCAGCAGATGGAGCAAACACTCAATGGCCGGCAGGCGGCTCGGCATGGCGCGGCCATTGTGCTGGGCGACCGTCCGCCATACGGCCGTACCACCCCCAAAGCATTACACAACGCTCTGCAAACCGTGCTAACCACCCCCAGCTACCGTCAAAATGCCGAACGGATCGGCAACTCTTTCAAAAAATCTGGCGGCTACCAGGCTGCGGCTGACGTGATTACGGCCGTTCTCGCACATCCCACGCCACAGACATGATCTTCACCCCCATACCGCATGACAGAGATCAATCGACAGATTGAATTGAGCCGATTACGATACCCCGGTACAATTAACACAATATCGGCCTAAATTGTGAGACAGTCTACTATGTCACAACATGCCGACTAGAGAAACCTCTAGGGAGAATTTGTTCATGTCTGATGATTTGTCTGCAAAAACCCCACTTTTTGCTGAATTTACCCCCCCCACCGCCGAAGAATGGATTGCCGCTACCGTTGCTTCTCTCAAAGGAAAGCCAATTGAAAAACTGACGGACTTCAGTTACGAGGGCATTCCTATTGACCCGCTGCTGAATGCCGTCGCGCCACCCCAAACGGCCGTACCCGGCAAACCACCTTACCGCCGCAGCACCGAAGCAACGTCACCCACTGGCAAGCCGTGGCTCATTGCCCAAACGCTACTAGAAGGGCAGCCCCACCGGCTAAACGAACAGCTACGGCACGATTTGGCACATGGGCAAACGGCCGTAAGCTGGGTACCTGATTCGCACTTTACGGCAGACGAGCTTCGCACCATCTTCACCGATGTTGATCTAACCCAAACGCCGCTCTACATTTGGTGCCAGCACGGCCTGCCCATCTTGGCCCAGCTAGCCGCCGCTAAAGGCGACGAGTTGGCCAACATGAACGGCAGCTTGCTGCATGATCCCGTCGCTTGGCTGTCCTCTGGTGACCGCCAGCCGCTCGACGCGATGTATGACCAAACGGCCGTTCTCACCAAATACGCCAGCCAACACGCCCCCAACCTGCGCACCCTCGCGGTTTTCCCCGCCATTTATCGGGATTGCGGGGCCAACGCCGTGCAGGAAATTGGGCTGCTGTTGGCAACGGCCGTTCACCACGTCCGGCAGCTCCAGCAGCGAGGCTTGGCCATTGATGAGATTGTGACAAGGGTGACGGCCGTTTTCAGCATCGGCAGCGACTTTTTTATGGAAATCGCCAAACTGCGCGCCGCACGTGCCGCCTGGTCGCAGATGATCGCCGCCTTTGGCGGCAGCGATTCTGCCCAAAAATTAAATATTCACGCCCAAACCAGCCAAAGCAGCAAGAGCCAGCTAGACCCGCACGTAAACATGCTGCGGGCCACAACGGAAGCGTTCGCAGCGGCCCTTGGCGGCGCAAACAGCCTCCAAATCACCCCGTTCGATGCCTCCCAACGCCAACCAAACGACTTCTCGCGGCGCGTTGCTCGTAACGTGCAAATCATTTTGCAAGATGAAGTCAATCTGTCCCGCCTGGTTGATCCGGCAGGCGGCTCTTACCTGGTGGAATATCTCACGGACGAATTGGCACAGCGCGGCTGGGCGTACTTCCAGGAGATTGAGGCGGCTGGGGGCATAGTTGGTGCTCTAAAGGCTGGCATGATTCAGGGGCAAATTGGGGCAACGACCGTTGCCCGACAACAAGATTTAGCCAAACGCAAAGCTGTCATGGTGGGCACCAATATGTACCCCAACGTCGGGGAAGCCCCGCTGCCAAAACCAGAACAGGAACCGATACTCCTCACTCGGCAACCAGAACGGAATCCAGAACCCACATTGGCAGCATTGGCCACCGCCGCCCCTGCCAACCAAATGCGTTTCGCTATTGCCGCCGCCCAGGCAGGGGCCACATTGGAGCAGTTGCAAAATGTCCTTTTGGATGGGACAGAAATGGTGAAAGTGGAGGCGTTACGGCCGTTCCACCCAGATGCCCCCTTTGTGAGATTGCGCCAAAAAGCAGAAAAGTTTGCCGAGAAGCATGGCCATCCACCTCAACTCTTTTTGGCCAACATGGGGCCATTACGCCAGCACAAAGCCCGCGCCGACTTTACGCATGGCTTCTTTGAAGTGGGTGGCTTTGAGCTGCTGGATTCCGGAGGGTTTGGGTCGCCAGAGGCTGCGGCCGAGGCTGCTTTGGCCTCTGGAACTAGCGCCATCGTCATCTGCTCCACCGACGACACCTACCCAGAAATCGTGCCGCCGCTGGCACAGGCCATCAAAGCACAGCAGCCAGACGCCACGCTCATTCTGGCAGGCTACCCCAAAGCCCAAATTGACGCCCACAAAGCCGCCGGTATCGACAACTTCATCTACCTGGGTGCCGATTGCCTGGCACTGAACCAATGGCTGCAAGGGAGGCTTGGCCTATGATCGAAGCACGGGTTGTCCTGACCGAAGCGATCGTCCTACAAGGATTTATGCTGCACTTCAAATATCGGCAGCGGTTTCTCAGAATATTGCCACTATTGGGGGGCCTCATGGTGCTGTTTGCCATGATCAATATGTTTCAGGGCAGCCCGATTATCACCCTCATGCCAGCTTTGTTGCCAGGGCTTTTCCTAGTGGCACTCCCCCTTATATTACAGCAGTTAGCCAAGCGGAACGCCAGCCGGGTGCCCATGTTGGGCCAAGAAATTGTTTGGCAGCTCAATAAACAAGGGCTAGCCGGAACCTCGCCAGCCAGAGAGTTCACCAAGGCGTGGACAAAACTAGATGACGCCTTGATTACAGATGAGGGCATTTTGCTTTATGCGCAACGAGCTGTCTCGCATTGGCTCCCCATGGCTGCTTTTGCCACGGAGGCAGATTTTCAGCAAGCCAAACAGTTGGTCCAAACTGGCGTTAAGCATCATCAAATTGTGTAATCAACTTTGGCATACGTAAAACCTGCCACACACTTTGCCCCCCGTTTTAGCCTGAAGTTCTCCATCATCAATTTTTGATCAGCCTGTTCTATAGATAGATGCTGCCTGGTGCTTTTCTCAAGAAGCGATTCCAATAGTTTAGTTGTCAGTCTTGTATAAATTGCATATAACCAGATCGAAATACTTAAAAATTCGAGAGCCATCTTCATTTACATCAAAGACTGCCCTTTCACAAATTGATTAAAAGCTATGGGAACTGACACACCAGGATTGATTGTGCTGCTGGGTTCGGGGGAAACGATGCCCACCAGTGGCAAAACACATGAGTTTGTGGCCAAACGGCTACCGGCAAACGGCCGTATCACCATCCTAGAAACACCTTCCGGTTTTGAACCCAACTCCAATTTGGTCGTCGGAAAAATAAAAACCTATTTGGAAAAGCGTCTGCAAAATTATGAACTAGACGTTCAACTGGTGCCTGCCCGCAAAAAAGGCACCCCACTTAGCCCGGACAATCCAGAAATCGTAGAACCCGTCTACCTCGCAGATGAAATTTTGCTGGGGCCGGGTAGCCCCACCTACTGTGCCCGTCAGCTTAAGGACAGCCTGGCATTGGACATTATTAAAGCTCGGCATCGGTTGGGAGCATCACTGTTTCTCTCCAGTTCGGCCGTTTTGGCTTTTAGTGCCCAAACCATGCCCGTCTACGAAATTTATAAGGTGGGTGAAGATTTGCATTGGAAGCCAGGTTTAGATTTTATGAGAGATTACGGCCTGCCACTCATCGTAATTCCCCACTGGAACAACAATGACGGCGGCAGCGAATTGGATACCAGCCACTGTTATCTGGGTAAAGATCGGTTCAATCGCCTGCGCAAAATGATTGATCCCAAGATAAAAATTTTGGGGATTGACGAACATACATCGCTCATTTTGGATTTTGCTGCTGGACAATGCTATGTAAAAGGGAACGGGGGCGTGACATTGCTAGATCAAGACAAGGCGAATTACTTTGACCACAGAACCAGTTTTCCGCTTGAACAGCTAGGGCAATGGCATCTGCCAGCTGCAGGCGATGGGATTCCAACCAACGTATGGCAAAAAGCCGTGCAATTACAGCAAGAAAAAGAAACGCCAGATGAGATCAGCACACCTTCATCCAAAGCAGAGCAACTGTTGGTGGCTCGCACAGAGGCGCGTGCAGCCAAAGATTGGGCCAAAGCAGATGCGCTACGCGACGAGCTGGAAGCATTGGGCTGGCAGGTGCGCGACACGCCGGAAGGGCCGTATTTGGAGCCGTTAGGGTGACGAGGTAGCAGAATGGAAGCAATAGAGCGATTTGTGGATGTAGGGATTAAGTTGCAGGTTCGGGAATGGAATCAAGAGGGAAAGAAACGGCCGTTTCTCCTCATTCATGGCCTCTCCAGCAACGCCCGCACCTGGGACGGCGTGGCTCGAGTATTGGCGACAGTTGGGCACCCGGTAACGGCCGTAAACCAACGCGGCCACGGCCAAAGCGACAAACCCGACCACGGCTACGACTTCACAACCGTCACTGCCGATCTGCACCGTCTCATCGGGGTTTTGGGTTGGAAAAAGCCCATTTTGGCAGGGCAAAGCTGGGGTGGCAATGTGCTGTTGGCATTTGGTGCACAATATCCCGGCGTGGCCAGTCATCTCATCTTTGTAGACGGTGGTTTTTTAGAGCTGCATCGGCGCGGTTCGTGGGAAGAAATTGCCGAACAGTTGCGCCCCCCTGCTTTTAATAATGTGCAGCGTGATCAGCTCAAAAGTCAGATATCCACCCACCATTCTGATTGGTCGGACGAAGGTGTAGAAGCTACTATGCACAATTTTGAAACATTACCCGATGGCACTATACGGCCGTGGCTCACTCTGGAGCAGCATATGAAAATTTTGCGCGCCCTGTACGATCAACATCCCGCCGCCCTTTATTCGCAAGTTCGGGAGCCTGTACTCATTTGCCCGGCTGACGATGGCAGCGAGTGGGCGCAGCGCAAACGTGGCGCGGTAGCCGCCGCCAGCACCGCCCTGCCAAGGGCAGAAGTCCGCTGGTTTGAGCAAACAGCCCACGACATTCACGTCCATCGACCCAAACAGCTTGCCGAAGCAATGCTCGATTTTATTGATTGACCGGCAAAATAGTGCATCCAAACTGTCTACGCTGAAAACACCTTTTGCAGTTGGAAAATTCGGTCGTTTTTGTACCCCACACCCAATTTCAGATACACTTTCATGCGCAAATTTTTAAAGGTGAACGTGTAATTTATGACAAAAAGACAGTTAGGGTTGACATTTATTGGTTTGGGCGTCCTAGGGGTCTTAGGATTGTTTGGCGTGGATTTGGTGGGTGCAGGCCAATTTAGCGGCATTGGGCCGACGCAACGTCTGGGGTTGCTAACCGCTGGTGCTGTTATTTTGGTGGGGCTAACGCTGCTGCCGCTGGGGGACAAACCCGCATGAGCAATCCCGCCATCGAACCAACGCACACTAAAACAACTGGCTGGGAAACGGCCGTTACCACTTTCCCCAAAGTTCTCATCGGGCTGGCGTTGCTGGCCTTTGTGGGTTACTTCGTAGTGTACAATATGTATGCCATCGCCCTCTTCCAATTTCCCTTTGACTATGATCAGGGGGAAGGGTTTGAACTAATGGACACGGTACTGTTCAGCCAGGGGGAATGGCCCTACCGGGACAACGACAGCTATCCATTTTACTCCTCCAACTACCCTCCCCTGTTTCATGTGGTCATTGTGCCACTCGTGTGGGCCTTCGGGCCGCAATATTGGACGGGCCGACTAGTCTCTTATCTGGGAACGCTCATTACGGCGGCGGCCATTGGTTACGCGGTGCAAAAAGCGGGCAAGCGATGGTGGCTCTCTGTTTTGGTGGGGCTGGCGTTTTTGGCTTCCAACTATGTTTATCACGTGGGGCCACTGTTTCGGCAGCATATGTTCATGGTGATGTTTGAGGCAGTGGCGGTGGTTTATTTGGCCAGAACCGTAGAAAAAGAGGAGGCAGACGGCCGTTCGCGCAATAAACGCCTCCTCGTGGTGATGCTGCTGCTTTTGGCGGCTGGCTACACAAAGCAGTTGGCTTACGCCACGGTAGCGGCCGTTTTCATTTTCCTCTTTTTGCGCCAACCGAAGCGGGCTGTCACCTGGGCTGTGCCGTTTGCGGCCGTAACGGGGCTCATTTTCCTCTGGCTCAACATCGCCACCGACGGCTACTGGTTCCTCAACACGGTCACGGCCAATATCAATCCATTCATACCCGGCCAGGCAGAAGGGCTGTTCCGCCAATGGTTCCGCTTGCACATTGTTCTAACAATAGCGGCTGGTCTTTTTGCCGTTTACCAACTCTATTTTGAGCGATTATCCCTCTACTCAATCTGGTTTGTGGTTGCCGTACTCAACAGCGTCACGGCGGGCAAATGGGGCGCAGGCGAAAGCTACTTTGCCACCGCCATCGCCGCCAGCTGCATCCTGACGGGCTTCGCCTTCAATCGCCTGCTTGCCTCGGCCAAGACCAAACCATTCACAATTCACAGTTCACAATTAAATATTCGTTATTTGGCCGTTGCCACGGTCATCCCTTTGCTCTTCCTTTTCCAGGCCCGGCAAATGTTCCACATGCCCACGCACACCCCCATCTTGGCAGCTATCGCTAACGCCTTGGGCTACCCCACCGAGGTGATGATTGCACCGCAAACATCCTGCTCTGCCCCTCGCGACCCGGAACCAATTCCATATGTCGATTCGGCAGGCGTGTCCCTGCTGGGGCGTTTGCCCACCGCTGCAGACACGGCAGCGGGCATTGAGATTACAGAGCATATTTTGCAGGGGGAAACGGCCGCTTTTAGTGAGGACGCCGGGTTCAACTTCCGTGCTGGGCGCGATATCGTCACCAACCCCACCCAGCTGCTCAATCTGTACAACAACAACCAGGTCGATCTCACCGAAATGCTGGCAATGCTCAACAATCAAGCGTTCGACACGGTGATATTACGCGCCCAGTTCTACCCGCCACCCGTGCTGGAGGCCATTGGCCAGCAGTACGAAACCACTGATTTGGTGCAAATGAATGGCTTTGTTTACTGCATCATGCGGCCGAGATAAAACGAGCAAGTTTATACAGGCAGGCAGGTAGCATTTTGGCTTGTACCTGTCCGAATATTCGCCACAGGGTTCACAGAGGGCTTAGAGGGGAGGTTCATTTCTCAGATTTCTCTTTTTCCTACTTCGACTTCGCTCAGCACAAGCCTGTGGTTTTTCGGACAGATTTTAGGCTTTACGCTAGCTTTCGGTTGGGGATGAGAGATCGGCCAATTTGGCCTTCGTTACTTTGCGTAAGTCGGCTGGGGTCAGCCTGATTTGCGTGCCACGCTCTCCGGCACTCACAAAAATGTGTGGCTGCGCCAGTGCCAACTCATCTAGGTAAATTGCAAATCCCTTATTGATCAGTGCCAGCGGCGAAATTCCCCCTACTTGTAAACCTGTCATCTGTTCCGCCTGTTTGTGGCTGGCCATCTTCACTTTTTTTACACCTAATAATTTTGCCACTTTTTTCAGATTTAGCTGGTAATTTGCGGGAATAACCGCCAGCAGTGGTTTGTGGCGCGAGCCATCTGGCGGCACCACAACCAGCGTCTTAAATACCTGTTCCGGTGGCACGCTTAGCTGCAGCGCAATCATTTCTGCGTCCCGCTCACTCGCATCATACTGAATCGCCTGGTAGTTAACTTTTTTTCCTTCTAGTAGGCGCATCGCCAATGTTTTATTAATTGCCATTTTGCTCTTTCCTGCTTTATTTAGCCTAATTGGGTCAGACAAAGCATGATATAACCATTTCTTATAGTAAAATAAAACCAAAGGGTAAATTTGTAGTGTTAAAATGGTACTCTTTACTTAAAATAGATAGACGATCTGTTACAAAAACTGCCTATAATGGTTAATTAGGAGAAACTCTCAATGAGTGTACACACCCCTGATTGGGTAAAAGACGCAATATTTTACCAAATATTCCCAGACCGATTCGCCAAGAGCGGCCGTTTCGGTAAAAATGGCTACTTGCCCAAGCCAAGAAATTTGCAGCCTTGGGGAGCCACGCCAACCTTTCACGGCTTTCAGGGGGGCGATTTGCTGGGGATCATTGAGAAGCTGCCCTATTTGCAATCACTTGGGGTGAATGCTATTTACCTCAACCCCATCTTTTCCTCCGCCTCCAACCATCGGTATCACACGCATGATTATCTCCATGTAGACCCCATTTTGGGTGGGAATCGCGCTTTTGCTGAATTTTTGGAAGCTGCGCAGGGGCAAGGTTTCCGCGTCGTTTTGGATGGCGTCTTCAATCACGCCAGTCGTGGCTTCTTCCAGTTTAATCATCTCATGGAATGCGGAGAAGAATCTCCGTACACCGACTGGTTTCATGTTCATAGTTGGCCAATCAACGCCTTTAACGACGGGCAGCAACCCAATTATGATGCCTGGTGGGGCATTCCCTCACTGCCAAAATTTAACACCAAAACGCCTGCTGTTCGCGAATTTTTGTGGCAAATCGCCGCCTACTGGCTCAAAAAAGGCATTGATGGCTGGCGGCTGGACGTTCCTAACGAGATTGATGATGATGAATTTTGGCGGGAATTTCGGCGGCGTTGCAAAAACATTAATCCCGATGCGTACATTGTGGGTGAACTGTGGGGCGAGGCGCATCGCTGGCTGCAAGGCGACCAGTTCGACGGCCAGATGAATTATCTGTTTTCGCGGGCTGCGCTGGGCTTTTTCTCTGGGCACAACATGGACCAAACCGACACGGTACGCACCGGGTATGGGTATATTCAATCGTTAAATGCCTCCCAATTCGCCACAGAGCTGGATCGCATTTTTAACCAACTTTACGATCCAGAGATTGTCCTCTCGCAGATGAACATGCTGGGCAGCCACGATGTGCCGCGCACCCTCACGGTAGCTCGCCACGACAAGACAGCCCTGCGCTTAATGTACTTATGCCAGATGACGACGCCTGGTGCGCCCAACATCTATTACGGAGACGAGATTGGCATGTCTGGCGGGCACGATCCGCATTGCCGAGGCGCGTTCCCCTGGCACGATGAGGGCAGTTGGGACACAACTTTGTTGGAGGATTTGAAACAGTATATTCAGCTACGGCACGATACGCCTGCGCTGCGGTGGGGTAATTTTCGCATCATGTATGCCAATGAGTCAGTGGTCGTGTATCAACGGCAATATCAGGCACAAACGGCCGTTGTGGCCTTCAACATGGGGCAGCAAGAAGAGCTGGTCATTGCCCCGCCCGGCTTCGCCTATCATTTGGAAGAAAAACTGAACCCTAATGGCGAACCGTTTAAAGCACACAGCACGCTCACCCTGCCCTCCAGAAACGGCCGTGTTTGGGTGAGCAGCCCGTAACAACTATTGCCTTACTCAAATGGTTCACTTTTTTCGTATCCTTAACGGCATTAATAGCTACAAATCGCTATCATATAATTTATCGGTACCATCCACAGCAAAATAGATGTTAATCCAGAAAGTAAGCCAGCCCGTCTTTACTTGGCAAACCGGGTCAATACTTTTTCCCCAAGAGGAGCTGCTGAGGATGCAAACCGGTATCACACAAAAGGGTAACACCGTATGAGTAATATCAATTTGAAAACGCCTGTTGATCCCAAAGATGCCTACGTCCTTGTCGTTGAAGACAATGTCTCAAACTTTGTGCTCATCGCCCGCCTGCTGGCCTTTATGGGTGTGCAAAAATGTGAGTGGAAAACCACCGGCTGGGGCGTGGTCGATTTTGCCAACACCATGTCCCGCGTCGATCTCATTCTGATGGATTTGCGCCTCCCACACGAAGATGGATATGAAGCCCTCAAGCAAATCCGTACCGATCCTCACTTACAAAACACGCTGGTTGTTGTGGTGACCGCCCACGGCAGCAGTGCCGAAATGCACAAAGCCCGCGAAGCCGGGTTCGATGGCTTCCTCTCTAAACCGCTGGACGCTGACCGCTTCCCAGAACAAATCAAACAAATTCTAAACGGGGAGCCTGTGTGGGATTTAGGAATCTAATCCCTCATGTTTGCCTCTTTGAACCTTCTCAAAGTAAACAGTAACGATGTAGAAACGCAGCGAAAAGCTGCCCTATTGCAAGGCTTGGTCGCCGTACTCATTGGGCTAAGCGTGCTGCGCGCAATCTTTGAGATCGTTCAACCCTCACAAATACCCTCCACTGTTGCTGTTTTTCAGCTTATTATCTCGCTACTGTTTGGCTTGCTGACGCTGTTCATTATTCGCACCGGTAAAATTCGGCTGGCCGCCCACTTTTTCTTTGGCATACTGAACTTCATCTTTTTCTTTTTGCTGGTTACCACGACCCGCAATCTGTTTTTTCCATATCTGATGTTGATCTCGGTTGTAGCCATTGCGACATTGGATTCCGTGAAGGCTTCACTATTTTACAGTGCCTTAACCCTTGCCTCCGTTTCTGCTTTTTTCATTTTGTCAGATATGTTTTCGCTGTTAGCAATTGTGGAATTTTTGGTAACGTGCCTGGGGATTAGCATCGTAGCTTGGGCCACTGCGGAATATTTGCAAAGCGCACTCCGTAACTCTAAATTGCTGGCAAATGAGTTAATGGAGCAAAGCAATTTGCTGGAGCGGCGGGCACATCAGCTTCGGTTTGGGGCGGAAATTGCAGAGCAGGGGAGCAGTTCTCTGGATTTGGATCAGCTGCTGCGAGATACGGCCGTTCTGCTCAAGTCTCAGTTTAGCTTTTATCACGTCTCTTTATTTCTCACCGATGCTCAACGGAAAATGCTGCATTTGCGGGAAGTGGCTACCGACGTGCCAGTTGATCTCATCAATTTGCGGTATAAATTGCCAATTGATAACCATTCTATTGTTGGTTGGGTGGGGTTGCACCGCAAAGCACGGGTTGTGGATGATGTTCAAATCGATCCGGCTTACAAAGAAGAACCGTTTTTGCCCAACACGCGAGCCGAGCTTGCCTTGCCGTTGGTGGCCCGTGGCGAGCTACTAGGCGTGCTGGATGTACAGGGCGATCGCCCTGGCATTTTTGCCCGCGAGGATGTTTCTATCCTGCAAATTATTGCCAACCAGATTGCCATCAACATTGATAATGCCCGCCTCTTTGCCCAAACTGAAACGCGTCTAAACGAAGCGCGCATTCTGTATGAGTACAACTCCTTGCTCTCCAGCACGCTAGACGTGGGTGAGCTGCACCGTCGCGCGGCCAGAGCACTCACGACGTGGCTACAAGCGTCACGCTGCACCATTTTCGTTTGGGAACCAGAGGAAAACAGAGTGGCCGCCCAGGTTGACTTTATTTATGATTTGGCAACTGGAGCTATTGACCAGTTTGGGCTGGATTTGGCAACGCATGATTTGGCTGAACATCCTGGTATGCACAAAGCCTTAACCACTGGACAAGCGAAGGTGTGGCATCTTGAAGATGGCCATTTGGACGCGGCTGAACGTGACCAATTGGAAGAGAACCAGCAGCACAGCTGCCTGGACGTACCGCTGGTACAAGGCGGTCGGTCTTTGGGGCTAGTTCGCCTGTATCGCAGCCAGGGTCAATCTAATTTCACAGATAACGAGATTCAACTGGCGCAGGCGATGGCAAATGAAACGGCCGTTTCTCTAGCCAACGCCACCCTCACCTCAGAAACCCAAGCGCGGGTGGCCCAACTAAGCTCCTTAAACCGACTTAGTCTGGCTCTTTCAGAAGCACCCAACCTAAACCAGGTTTACAAAGCCACCCGACGCGAGATTCTCTCGCTGGTTGAAGCAACGGGGCTGGCTATTTTTCTAGTGGCAGATGACCAGGAACACCTGAACTGGCTCTACCTATATGATTACGGTGAAGAGATTGATTTGTCTGACATTCCGCCGCTTTCGTTGGAATCTGGCTTTAGTGGGCATGTGGTTCGCACCCGTAGCACGCTGCACATTCAGGCCACACCAGAAAATCAGGCAAAGTTCAACTCATTTCAGGTTGGTAAAACAGATGATTATCATGAATTTTGGCTAGGACTTCCGCTCATTGTAACCAATCGGCTCATTGGTGTACTGTCCTTGCAAAATCTGGAGCCGTTCAGCGACCGTGATATTCAGTTGCTAACCACCATTGCCGGTGCGCTCTCCATCGCCATCAATAATCTGTTGCAGCTTGTGGCCGTGCAAGATGCGCTGGCCATCCAGTTTGAGCAGCGGCTGCAAATGCAAACGGCCGCAGAAGTTTCGGCCGCCACCACCAGCATCCTCAACCTGGAAACGTTAACCCAGGAAGCAGTTAATTTAATCAAAGAACGGTTTGAACTGTATTACGTTGGGCTATTCCTGGTGGATGAGAAGTACGCTGTGCTAAAAGCCGGTACGGGCTCAGCAGGTGCCGCGCAGATTGCAGCCCGACGGCAGCTACTTGTAGGTGGGCAATCGCTCGTTGGCGGGGCAACCAATGATGGCAAGCCGCGCATCACCCATGATGTGGCCATCGATCCAGAATGGCTGCCAAACCCGCATTTGCCCAACACCCGCTCCGAGTTGGCACTGCCTTTGCGCGTGCGGGGAGAAACCATTGGGGCACTCACCGTGCAAAGTGAACAGGTCGGCTTGTTTAACGACGATTTGATTGGCACGCTGCAAATTATGGCCGATCAGCTAGCGGTAGCTATTCAAAACGCTGAGCTGCTTGCCCAGGCAGAATCCCGCGCTCAGCAGCAGGCATACCTAAATGAAATCAGTGCCAAAATGCACCAATCGGCTGACGTGGAGGCGATTGTGCGCGTTGGTTTGCAGGCACTTTCTAAGCAGTTGAATGGAACGGCCGTTGCCCTACAGCTTGGCCGTCAAAATGAGGACTCATGACCAGCATCGGTTCGTCACAAAAACCAAAATCTAACAGTGCCATTTTTCTGGACACTTCGCTGCCAAATATGGCGCGCATTTTTGATTACATGATAGGTGGCACCGCCCATTTTGAGGTAGACCGTCTGGCTGCGGCCGAAATGTTAAAGATGCTGCCTTCGCTACGAAAATGGGTGCGACTGCGCCGTGCATTTATTCAGGAAGCTGCCCAAATTTTGCGCCTCGAAGGATTTACACAATTTTTAGACTTGGCCTCGGGAATGCCATCTGATGATCATTTGCACGCCTTTGCCCCTGGCTGCCGCATTGTGTACAGCGATATTAATCCAGTTTCCGTGAGCTACGGCCGTTCCTTATTCAGCGAGCACGACAATTTGGCCTACATTCGGGGCAACGGTCGTGATCCTGAGGCAATTTTACAAGCACCCGAAGTGCTCAAACTCATCAATTTGGATGAGCCAGTGGCCATCGGCCTCAACAGCCTCCAGCTATTTTTAACGGAAGCACAGGTGCAACATTTGGCAACAACGCTTTTTGATTGGGCACCGATTGGCTCCAAGCTGTTTCTGGTTTTTCAAACGCACGGCGAGCTGAAAATGCCGGAAGGGTATTATAAATTTTTAGAGTTGTGCCGTCAGGCGCAGCTACCCATCGAGCTAAATACCCTGCAAGATTCTGTTGAGATGCTGCAACCGTGGCACACCAGCCTGGTTGAGCCCATTTCGCAATTTTTGGGGTTGCCAGAAGATTTTATTACCGAAGCCGATCAGGAAGGGATTGGCATGGCGTTTTATGCTGCTTTTTTGCTGAAGCAGTAAGATCAATTCCAGAAAACAGTGAATTGACCAAGCGCAAGGATTGAGATGCAAGAGCAAGAAAAGGTAACGGCACCGTCCGATGTGAACACAGCCATAGATACGGCCGTCCTGGAAGCGGCCCTGAACAATGCGTTCGTTCGCCACGCCATCGACAATCGTGGCGTGCTGACCTCGCCACGGCGGGGGCAGGCTGTTGCCGCCCAGTTGGTGGCCGTGGTGCAGCAATACCTGGCGTTTGAGGCCAACGAGGCAGACATTACGGCCGTTGCCACCCAGCTAGCTGAACAAGGCATGGCAATCACCACCGCCAGCCAGATGATGCGTGCTTTGCAGCGCACGGCGCAGGGGCAAGCCGATACGGCCGTTCTTCGTCGCCTGAATGATTTTCAACTCAGCTTTTTAGAAAGATTAGCCAACGCCCGTGAAATTGTGCAGCAGCGGTATCAAGAAACCTCCCAAGCGGCGTTGCAGCGGGCCTTGCACGCCCAGCTAGAACGCCAAATCTCCCTGCACGATGCTCAAAAAGCCCGCAACGATAATCTCAACGAGATTTTGCAGCTCAATGCCCGCCTTAGTCAAACCAGCGACGAAGCCAGCTTGCTGCGAGATGCCGTTACCGGTATTTGCCAAGCGTTGGACATTACTCACGTGACCCTGTACGAAGCGTTAGACCGAGCGGACGCAGCCTGGCGTGTGATTACCACGACAGCCCCTTTCTTGCATCAGGGAGACAATGCCCCGGAAGAAACGGCCGTTCAGCTAGAAACTGCCCTGACTCAAAAAGGGGAGTCGGTGCGCATTTATGAAACAGAGAATGGCCAGGATGGCATCATCGTCAGCATCATTTTGCGCGTGGGGCAGCAGTTGCTGGGTGGCATGGTCGCCAACCACGATCACTTGGACAGCGACCTTTATGAAGAGTATCTCATTCTGGTACGCACCTTTGCCCAAAATCTGGCGGCCCTTTGGCACAATCTTTACCTGCTCAACCAAACACAGCAGCGCGCCCATGAGCTAGAAATTTTGCACGGCCGTTACCTGGACAGCATCTGGAACACGCCGGAGGCAATGCTGCAAGCCCGCGCCGACAAAGACAGCCTGAACATTGTGCGCGAAAACGCAACGGCCACTTTGCCAGAAGATGAAACGATGGAAAATATGGAAGATACGGCCGTTCTCCCCTTGCAGCTTGGCGATAATCAATTTGGCCAGATACGCATCCCCGGTATTGAAACCCTGCCACAGGAAGACCAATCCTTTGTGCGGGACCTCATTCGGGAGATGGGTAGTGCCCTGAACAACGCCCAATTTGTGCAAACCACCCGCGCCTACTCCAATCAGCTTCGCCTTGCTGCTGAGGTCTCCCGCGCGGCCACCACCATTTTGGATCGGGAGCAGCTCATCAATGAAGTGGTGGAGCTGATTCGCTCTCGCTTCAATCTCTATTACGTCGGGCTGTTTTTGGTGGATGCTGACTCAAAGACGGCCGTTCTACGAGCAGGCACAGGCGAAGCAGGCAAGCTGCAACTTGCCCTGAATCATAGTCAGGAGATTGGCGGCGGCTCGATGGTTGGTACCGTAGTGGCCACCGGCGCGGCCCACGTGGAGCAAAATGTTAAAAATGCGGTTGCTTTCAAGCCCAACCCCCTGCTGCCAGACACCCAGGCTGAACTTGCCTTACCGCTCAAAGCTGGCCAAAAAATCATTGGCGCGTTAACGGTTCAAAGCAAGCAGCAAGGCGCATTCTCCCGTGAAACCATCACCGTGCTGCAAAGTATGACCGATCAGCTAGCCATTGCCATTGAAAACGCCGATCTCTTTGCCCAAACCGAACAAAATCTGGCAGAAACCAATCGTCTTTACGCCGCTAGCCGTCGCATCGGCCAGGCAACCAATGCCTACGAAATTTATAAAACGTTAATTGATTTTGCCCAAGCGTCCGATATTGCTGACGTGGCGCAAATTATCATTGCAGACCCCAAAGCACCAGATTATCTCATCACGCCCGTTCACTGGAGCAGCGACGACATTCCAGTTGATCCGGCACACCGCTTTCCGCGAGACAAATACCGGTACAGTGATCGCATTACTCAAACAGATGTCATCATCCTGGCCGACGCTCAAACCGACCCGGAGATCGATCCCTTCTCGCTGCGACTTTTTGCCCAAAACGGCCGTCACGCAGCAGCAATCGTGCCCATTTATATTGATGAAGATTGGCTAGGCACACTGCTGTTGGCCCACAAAACCCCCAACGCCTTTGCCAGCGCCAGTCTACAATCCATCCGCACTTTGGCTGATCAAGCCGCCATCATTTTGGCGAACCAACGCCTGCTCCGCCAAACCGACCTGCTTTACCGCATTGGCCGTGCCCTTAACCAGGCCATCACGCGAGACGACGCGCTGGACATCACCGTTCGCGAGCTGCAAGCCTACACTGGCGCGTTTCAATGCCGCTTTGTTATCTACGAACCGGGTGAAGGCAGCGGCAAGCTAGTGGCCAGCTCCAACAGCAAAGCATTCGACAAGCCGTATCATCTGCCCTTGCTGGGAGATACAATTTTTGAGCGTCTCAGCCGGGAGCAAAAGCCGATTAAGCTGTCGCCAAAAATGGAGAAAGTGCCAAGAGAGGCCATCCAGCAACACGTCACCCAGTTTGGTGCCGATGCCGCCCTGCTCATCCCCGCCGCCAGCCAGCAGGAGTTGCTTGGTTACTTGGCAATTGATGCGTTGGGTGGGGAACGGCCGTTTACTCACGCGAATCTCCAGTTTGCCCAAACCATCGTCGATCATCTCACCACCCAGCTAGAAAACCTTAAGCTGCTGGATGAGGCCCTGCATCGCGCCCAGGAACTCATCACCCTCAACCAGGTGCAGGCCAACATTTCTCGCATGCTTGATCTGTCTCTGCTGGCCCAAACGATCTACACCGAAGTCGGCCGTTTGCTGGATAACAGCATCTTCCACCTGGCCCTCTTCAACGCAAATCAAAATTTGTACGAACCCATTTTCACAATGGTCGAAAATGAACAGGTCGTCTTGGAACCACGCATTCTGGAACCAGGCGAACCAGTTTATGAATATCTAAACCGAGGCACCCCACCCCAAATGCTTGATGCCCATGCGCCTCTGGTACAAAATGTGCCGCTCAACCTGCAAGGCCGACAGCCACAATCCACCCTTTGGGTGCAATTGGTTCAAGAAGAGAATCCCGTTGGCCTTATCACCGTACAATCTTACAAAGCACATGCCTATGCCGAAAATGATATACAGCTTCTGCGCAGTGTGGGCACTCAAACCAGCCTGGCCATTGCCAACGCGCAACTATTCCAGCAAACCCAGCAGCAAAACGAAGAGCTACGCCAACTGGATCAGCTCAAAACTCAGTTCCTGACAAATATGTCTCATGAGCTGCGTACGCCGCTCAACTCCATCATTGGCTTCTCGCGCATTATTCTCAAGGGCATAGATGGCCCCACCACGTCCGCTCAGGAAGAAGATTTGCAATCAATTCATACCAATGGCCAACATCTCCTCATGCTCATTAACGAGATTTTGGACATGGCCAAAATTGAAGCAGGCAAGATGGCTCTCAGCTTCGAGAAAATCTCATTGCAGGAGGCCATCAATCCAGTGCGAGACACCATGCGGAGTTTGATTCATGAGGATGTCGCGTTTGTGTGGGATATTCCTGATGATTTACCAGAAATGGAGGCTGATCCGATTCGCCTACGCCAAATTGTGCTTAATCTGTTATCTAATGCAGCCAAATTCACAGACGAAGGTGAAATTCGGCTGCGTGCCTATGCCGAAAATGAATATCTACATTTGCTTGTTCAAGACACAGGCATTGGCATTGCCCCGGAAGACTTTGACAAGCTGTTTACCCCGTTTGCCCAGGCAGATAGTTCTAACACGCGAACCACAAGCGGCACGGGGCTGGGATTGCCCATTTGTAAATGGCTTATTGAAATGCATCGGGGAACTATTAATTTTACAAGTGGGCTAAATGAAGGCACAACATTTCATGTGGTTTTGCCCGTTGTGCAGAGTAAGGAGCAGCCAACAGAGGTTCCGCTCGTTCCTTCAACGATCATCTAATTTATGAACATTACGATTGTTTGTCGCGCCTGCCAATCAAAGTTTGCTTTTAAACGGCCGTTGCCTGCCTGTCCTAATTGCAACAATGGTTGGCTAGATGCTGAATACGAACTCACCCATCCTGTGCAAAACGGACACCTGGCTCAACGCGGGCAAGAGTGGCGACAACTGCTAGACCAGCGCGGAGCCAGCCTGTGGCGCTACCGTGAACTCCTTCCCCTGCACCACGACAAAAACATTGTCAGCCTGGGCGAAGGCTGGACCCCTCTGCTGAAAGCACACAACCTGAGCCTCATGCTGGGGCATCCCAACATTTACATCAAAGATGAGCGCCAAGGGCCAACCGGCTCCTTCAAAGATCGGCAGGCTGCCATTGCCATCAGTGCCATGAAGGAAGCAGGCATCAAAGAAGCTGTGGTGGCCTCCACCGGCAATGTCGCTATCGCCTACTCAGCTTACAGTGCGCGAGCAGGCATTAAGCTGTGGGTTTTTGTCACCAGCTCGGTTCCCGCCGAAAAGATGCGAGAGGTGGCTTTATACGGCTCTGAGGTTATCAAAGTGGCTGGCACCTACGATGAAGCCAAGCGCGTGGCGGCCGAATTTGCCGCCAGCAAAAATCTATTTCTGGACCGGGGCATTAAGGGCATTGCCGCCAAAGAAGCGATGAAAACGCTGGCTTTTGAGGTGGCAGAGCAGTTGGGAAGCATTGCCGCTGGACAAAATCCGGCGATGCTTAACGGCAGCCAACATCCGTGGCGTACGCCAGATTGGTATTTGCAAGCGGTTAGTGGCGGCATGGGGCCGGTGGGCGTGATGAAAGGGTTTGCTGAACTGAAGCGGCTCGGATTGGTGCCTAAGCTCCCCAAGCTGGCGTGCTTCCAGACCAGCGGCTGTGCTCCGATGGCGCGTTCCTTTCATCAGGGGTTGGCAACGGCCGTAAACGTGGATGAGCCGCGCACAGACATCACCACATTGGCGACCGGTGCCCCAGGTGAAGCATATGAGGTGCTGCGTGAACTCATCCTGCAACATGGCGGCACCATTGATGCCATTACAGACGTTGCCGCCTTTAATGCACTCCACCTGGTTGCCAAAATGGATGGAATTTCGGTGGAGCCAGCAACGGCCGTTACCTTTGCCGGCCTCTTCAAGCTCATTCGAGAAGGCAAAATATTGCCTCATGAAACGGTTGTTATTAACTGTTCCGGGCACACCTTCCCCGTAGAAAAACATATCATTGGGGAACACTACACGCGGGATATGTCTTTGCCAGACACTGGAGAGCTAGCCAAAGCTAACCGCAGCCGCGAAGAGGGATTACTCACAGCCCTAGAAGAGCTAGACAGCCGCGTACAGCGCATCGTTTTGGTTGAGGACAACCTGGATGCAGCTCGGCTGATCCGCCGCATTTTGCAAGCGCAAGGCAACTTCCTCATAGACGAGGCGCACGATGGCCAAAGTGGGCTGCGGCTTATTCGGGAATCGCGCCCCAATCTGGTCATTCTGGATTTGATGATGCCGGAACTGGATGGGTTTGGCGTGGTAGAAGCGATGAAAGCCGACCCAACGCTGAAAGAAACGCCCATCATTGTCATTACCGCCAAAGAGCTTACCAGCGATGAAAAAGAGCGGCTGGATGGAAAGATCAAAGCATTGCTGCAAAAAGGCTCTTTTATGGATTCTGACCTCCTGAACGACATCCAAAAAGCATTGCCCTAGAAACCTCAGACTATCCCAGCAAAAAGCATAAAAGAAGGGTGAATTACGGCCGTAATCTACCCTTGTTTTTTGTTGCCAGTACAAACGGCTTATTTAATCCGCTTGTCCTAATTTCAATAAAAGCCCACAATGTAAATTGCAAATATGATATTTTCTGTGGCACAATTGTAGCCTTCCCGAACGTGTAGTGAGTACATTCTGACGTCAACCTCGTTCAAATCAATTTGGCTTTTACTTGAGTAAATCACAATTTTTCGGCTCAATTTTCACTAAAATTCTTTTGTGATTTACAACACAGAAGAACCAGTACATACAGCTTTATGAATAACATAACCTCCCAACCTGCAAAAATCTTATACATTGAAGACGACCCCGCGAGTCGGCGTTTGGTTCAGCGCGTTTTAGACAACAAAGGATACAAGGTGGTTGTGGCCGCTGATGGGCTGGAAGGCATCTCGATGGCTAGAGAGCACCATCCCAATCTCATTTTGATGGATATAAACCTGCCCAGCATGGACGGCCGTGAAATTACGACCCGCCTGCGCAGCTTGCCCAATTTTTCTAACACGCCAATTGTGGCCCTTACGGCTAACCACAGCGCAGGTAACCGCGAGCTAGCCTTGGCCGCTGGCTGTACAGGTTTCCTAACCAAACCAATTGATGTGACAAACTTTCCAGGGCAGGTCAACGCTTATTTAGAAGGCTTATCTGATGCTATCTCCTCAGACGAGAAAAGTGTACATCTGCAAAAACACGCCCAAAACTTGGTAACACGGTTGGAAAACAAAATTCATGAGTTGGAAAGTGCCAACAAGCGGCTGCGTGAGCTGGATCGCTTGAAGAGTGACTTCATCATCATGGTGTCGCATGAACTGCGGACGCCGCTCACGCTGATTAGTGGCTATGCGCATTTGCTGGATGAGCAAGTGAAGCAGTCTGATGATTCGCTACCTGCCGAAATGGTGTCCGGTGTGGCCGAGGGACTGAATCTGGGCGTGATTCGTATGCGGGACGTGGTGAATGAGATTATCAAAGTGGCGCGGATTGCTTCTGGCACGCTAGATTTAGCTTTAGGGCCAGTCCGGTTGTGCGAATTGGTGCAGGATGTGTACGAAGAGTATCAGGACGTGTTGGAAAAAAGGAACCTGAACGTGCAAATTGGCGATCTGGAAAAATTGCCAATTGTGCAAGGGGATGGCGACCAGCTTAAATCTGCCATTTATCATATTGTGAGTAATGCGATAAAATATACGCCAGACGGTGGCAGTATCTTTATCGTGGGCCGGGCCGTGGGTGACACGGTGAACCTCATTATTCAAGATAGTGGCATTGGCATTCCAGACAGCGAACATCGCCGCATTTTTGACCAATTCTATACGCTAGGTTCCATTGAACACCACTCTACAAGCAAGTTTGCCTTCCAAGGTGGCGGGCTTGGGTTGGGTCTAGCGATTGTGAAGGGAATTATTGAAGCACATAACGGCCGTGTTTGGGTAGAAAGTGAACGGCGTGATGTAACACAATTCCCCGGCAGTACCTTCCACATTTTGCTGCCTCTGGAACAGGTAAAAAAGCCTGCCAAACTTTGAGCGGTTGCAATGTAACGAGTTGTATCCTTGCTAAATCCGTCCTTCTTTCACAATTAGAGGCAACGTGCCTTTGGCAAACGACAATTTATCATCAAGTCGTTGCTCGGTTCATTGAGCACGGAGAAATATGGCTACGCCTTCAACAAAAAATCCAGCAGCAGTTACCACTTCTTCACCCGAACCACAGCAGGAAACGGCCGTTTCTACCAACCCACAGCAATGGCGATTAGGCTTGCTCTGGGGGCTGCTCTCACCTGTCTTTTTGGGCATTGTGCCTATTTTGGCCAAAGTCGCCTACGCTGCCGGGGTGAATGTACTCACTGTCGTTGCCTTTCGCACAATTATTGCTGCCCTATTTTTATGGGGGGGCATGTTGCTCTTCAAACGAGAATTTATTCGCAGCTCCACCCCCGCTATTATTAGCAGCATGATTGCCGGTGCCATCAACGGACTTGGTTCGATCTTCTTTTATGCCAGCCTCACCCGCATCGACGCCTCGCTGGGCCAACTGGTCAACATCAGCTATTTGGTATTTGTCACGCTGTTCTTGCGCCTGGCCGGGCACACCATCTCGCTGCTAACTATCGGGCGCACGCTGCTGACCATTGGGGCCATTTACCTGCTTACGCGCGGTGGAGCAGGGCCAGCCGACTGGTTGGGGGTTGGCATGATGCTGTTTGCCGCCATCACTTACGCAATACAGCTTGTATTAAGCCAGCGCATCATGATGGACATCCCCGCCCCAACCATGACGCTGTATGCCATTACCGCTATGGCCACTGTCGTCACCGTAGCCTGGCTCTTTGCCCCCACAGATTTAAGTTTGGTCAGCAACGATGGCTGGCAAGCAATTGGCTTAATGGCACTGGTAACGGCACTTTCTCGCCTGACGCTCTTCCTGGGGGTAAAGGCAATGGGCAGTATTCAAACCGCGTTGCTGGGCGTTTTTGAGGTGGTGGTGACCATTGCCATTGCGGCCGTTTTCCTGGGTGAGCGGTTAACCTGGCTGCAATGGTTGGGGGCTATCATTCTACTCATCAGCATTTTCTTAGTACGTTTTGAGAGAGGCGTGCCGCGCTTTGTGGATTGGTGGCAATTCCTCTGGCGGCGTTTTCTCCCCAAAAACCAAGAGTAATCTAGCACCCCGTAAGAATCTACTGCCACATCTCATCTCATTAGCAGCATCCGTGTAAAGTGTGGAAAGTTTTGCAAATGATGTGGTCTTCATTTCTACTGTTTTTGCATTTGTAGTTGTGTAAAATGATTACAAAGGTTTGCTACCGACGACACAGTGCTATAATGAAAATGAAGCGTGGAAGAGAGACCCGAGCCAACGCGTCCCTACGAATACAACATTTATATTTATGCGGTAAACTGCACCCGCAGTACACTGCACTTGTTCACTCAGAATAGAAAGGATTTTTAGCACAAGAATGATTACTGAACTGATTAATGGCAGCGATGTGTTTACCCTGCTAGCCGAGGAGTGGGATACATTGGCCCAACAAGGCATGACCGACACGCCATTCCAGACGCTAGCTTACCAAAAAGCGTGGTGGACACATCTGCATCCCGAAAACGGCCGTCTGCACACCCTCACCGTCCGCAACGAGGAAAAAGAACTATTGGCTATCGCCTGCCTATACAACGTCGATGGCAATCTCTACTTTAACGGCTGTGTAGAAGAAACCGATTATCTCGACCTGATTGCTGCGCCAGATCATGCCGAGATAGCCTGGCAAGCGATTATAGACTGCTTGTGTAGCCCTAACTTTCCTGAATGGCACAGCATTGATTTGTGCAATATTCCTGAAGCCTCCCCCTCGCGCTCCATTTTGTCTCACGAGGCACAGCGGAGAGGTTTTTTGTTTGATGAACAAGTAAATGAAGTTTGCCCAATTATTCCCTTGGCCAATACGTTTGAGGAATATCTGGCAGGCATCGACAGTAAACAGCGGCGGGAAATTAACCGCAAGCTGCGCCGGGCCAAAGGTGCCGACGCCCAGCTTGTGATGGTGGGACCAGAGGATGATATCGAGACGGCCGTCTCTGACTTCCTGGACCTGCTGCAAAAAAGTACTTTTGAAAAACGGGATTGGCTCAATGACGGCCGTCGCGCCGTGTTTTACGAAGCAGCCCACGCGGCCCAAAAAGCAGGCACGCTGCAACTGCTGTTTATGGAAGTGGGCGGCAAAAAAGCAGCCGGGCTGTTCAACTTTGATTACAAAGATCGCATTTGGGTGTACAACTCCGGTCTGGACCCCGCTTTGTTTGGTGCCTTGAGCCTGGGCGTGGTTATTACCGCCAAAGCAATTGAATATGGTATTGAAAACGGCCGTAAAACCTTCGACTTCCTACGCGGCAATGAAACCTATAAATACCGCTTTGGTGCTCAAGACACCACCATTTATCGAATTCAACTCAAGCCAGCCTCTTAAACCTGTTGGAGCAAAACATGACAAACGCAGCTAGACCAAAAATCAAGCGTATCGCCATGCTCAGCGTGCACACCTGCCCACTGGCCATGCTTGGCGGCAAAAAAACCGGCGGCATGAACGTCTACGTCCGCGACTTTAGCCGCGAGCTAGGCCACCAGGGCATTCTTGTTGATGTCTTCACCCGCTCACAAGATGATTGCGTACCCCGCATCGTGCACGATTTGGGCAGCGGAGGCCGCGTCATTCACATACCTGCTGGGCCAGAAAAACCAATTCCAGTTGATCAGGTGGCCAACTTTCTAGATGAATTTACTGCCAACGTACTCACCTTTGCCGCCAGCGAGAACATTCAGTACGACCTCATCCACAGCCATTACTGGCTTTCTGGTTTGGTGGCCGACAAGCTGCGTGATGCCTGGCAGATTCCCATCGTCCACATGTTCCACACCCTGGGCCACATGAAAAACCAGATCGCCCAAAGCGACAGCCAACGCGCCTCAAAAGCCCGCCTGGCTGGTGAATACAAGGTCATGGAGCTGGCCGACAAGCTCATTGCCGCCACCCCTGCTGAAGAAGCCCAGCTTCTTGAACTTTACGATGCCGATGCCGCCAAAATCGCTATCATTCCGCCCGGCGTTGATTTGGAGCGTTTCCAACCAATTGCCAAAGATGTAGCGAAAAAGCGCGTTGGCATCCCCTGTGGTGACACCAACATCCTGTTTGCCGGGCGCATCGAACCACTTAAGGGCATCGACACAATGCTGCGTGCAATGGCCCTGATTCAGAAACGCCGTCCCGAAGTGCTAGAAAACGCCTGCATGGCCATCATCGGCGGCGATCCGTGGGCAGACGACCTGGACGATGAAATGGCTCGCCTGCAACAACTTCGGCACGATTTAGATATTCATGATTTGGTGACATTTTTGGGTGCCAAAGACCAAGAAATTTTGCCCAACTATTACGCCGCCGCTGAGATGGTAGTCATGCCCTCACATTACGAAAGTTTCGGCATGGTAGCCTTGGAGGCAATGGCAATGGGCACCCCCGTCATTGCCTCAGAGGTGGGCGGTTTGGCGCATCTAGTGAAGCATAGGACGACCGGCTATCACGTGCCGAGCCGCGACCCGGAAGTATTAGCCACACGCATCTACGAACTGCTGGCGAATAAGGATTGCCGCCAACTGCTGGGCCAACAGGCCCGTGAGTACGCCAAACGGTATGCTTGGCCAAACATTGTTAACAGGATGATGGCAGTTTATGAAGAACTCTTAGTAGAGGAAATGACTGTCGAGTAATTGTCAATCCAAATGAAATGAGGAATCTTTCATCTCGCCTGATCAAAAGATTCCTCACGACTTTGGTGATTCGGATGACAGTTTCCCTCCCTATTCTGGCTCAATCACCTCAAGGCCGCCCATATACGGCCGTAATACCTCCGGCACTACTATCGACCCGTCCGCCTGCTGATTGTTCTCCATGATGGCGATCATAACGCGGGGCAACGCCAGGCCACTGGCGTTAAGCGTATGTGGGTAGCGCAGTTTGCCCCCCTCTGCGGGACGGTACTTGATGTTCGAGCGCCGCGCCTGAAAATCCTCCGAATTACTGATCGAGCTAACCTCCAACCACTCACCACAGCCTGCGGCCCACACCTCAATGTCGTAGGTTTTGGTCATGGCAAAGCCCACGTCTCCAGTAGCCAAATCCACAAAGCGGTAACGAAACCCCAGCGCATCGCAAATATCTTGGGCGTACTGTTTCATATCTTCTAGCACCTCGTAGCTCTTGTCTGGATGCACAAATTGGTACATTTCTACCTTGTCGAACTGGTGGCCGCGCTTGATGCCGCGCACGTCCTTGCCTGCGCTCATCTTTTCGCGCCGCCAGCAAGGAGTGTAGGCCACATATTTCAGCGGCAGGTCGGCCTCATCCAGAATTTCGTCGCGGTGCAGGTTGGTTAGGGCAATTTCGGCCGTGCCCAGCCACATAAAATCTTCTTCCGCGTCCCGGTAAATGTTGTCGAAGAATTTGGGCAGCTGCCCGGCACCTTCAAACACCTGCGAGCGCACCATGAACGGCGGATAGATTTCCGTAAAGCCATGCTGCTCCAAATGGTAGTTGAGCATGAACTGGATGAGTGCCCGCTGTAGGCGTGCCCCTGCCCCGCGCAGCACATAAAAGCGGCTGCCGCTCAGCTTCACACCTCGGTCAAAGTCAATGATGTTCAAGGCTGGCCCCAGCTCCCAATGCGGCTTTGGCTCAAAATCGAACTGCGGCTCAGGGGCACCTTGCGGCTCATGGAAGATGTTATGTTCCTCATCTGGGCCAACCGGCACGCTTTCATGCACCAAATTTGGCACCCACAGCAAATTTTCATGCAAACGCGTTTCCACTTCGCGGAGTTCCTCGTCGAAGATGGCAATTTGCTCACCGATTTTGCGGGGGGCGTTTTTGGCTTCCTCGGCCTGAGCAGCGAGTGTTTCTACTTCTGCCCGCAGCGCGTCAGCCTCGGGGCCATCCGCCATGCGGCGCAACTCCGCCTCTTTTTTCTTGAGAGGACCCATGAGCCGCCCAATCTCCTTGGAGGCACTGTTGCGTTTTTGGCGCAGGGCTTCTACTTCTTGCAAAATCTCACGGCGACGGCCGTCATCGGCCAAAATCTCATCAATGGGGGCATCGTTGTTGCGCTTGGCAACCTGTTCTTTTACCCACTCTGGTTTTTCACGAATCAAGTTTATGTCAAGCATGTTATCCTCCAAAGTTGCTAGTGGTTGGTGGTTAGTGGCTAGTTTTTTCTACCAGCCACCAGCCACTAGCAACTAACCACTAAAAATAAAAAGCCCCCCCGTCTCTATTTCCAGGACGAGGGGGCCCGTGGTGCCACCTGGTTTTGCCGGCGAACTGATTACCGACCTCAAAAAGCTGTAACGGGCTGACCCGGCTTGCCTTGTTTCGGCAGCGACTCTAGAGTGGATTTCCGGTTTCACAATCATTCGCTTGCACCATCCGCGAACTCTCTGGGGACTGTAACGGCCGTACTCATCTCTGTCATCGTCGGTGTGTGTTTTGTTGTGGGGCATTATAGCTGGGGGGGAAACGGCCGTCAACCGATGGCAACAAGCGAACACGGTATGTTAGAATATGGTTTTATCTAAACAGGCCTGTTTGCATCTCAACTATAGTTTGTCACATTAAAATTCCAGTGGCCAACACGCCAAGTTTAATTTACCTATTGAGGAACCAATGAAAAAAATCTCTGTTGCCATCATATTCTTCAGTTTGATTCTCACTTCCTGCACCCCTCAACCCAAAATCATTGGGTGGTCATTAATTCGTCCATCCAACTCCCCGCCCCCACTGTTTCACAGCAGCAGTGCCTACAACTCAACTCAAAATGAAGGCGTTGTATTTGGCGGAATCACAAATGATGATTGGTCCAATGAAACGTGGCTTTGGAAAAATGGCAATTGGCAAAAGGCAAGTCCTGCTGTTCGGCCACCTGCTCGTGAAAAAGCTGCAATGGCTTATGACCTGGCCCAAAACAAAATCATTCTCTTTGGCGGCATGTTTAATAGTGCCGTGTTTGATGATACTTGGGTCTGGGATGGTCATAATTGGCAGGTGATAAATCCTGCTCACACCCCCCCTGCTAGATGTTGCCATGCAATGGCTTTCGACAGTAACCAAGAAAAAGTTGTATTGTACGGTGGTTGGAATAATGTCACGGGCGAATTTTTCAGTGATACCTGGGTGTGGGATGGCAATGATTGGGCTGAAGTCACTTGTTGTAATGCGCCACCTGCATCAGGCCATACAATGCTAAACTTTTTTGCTCGAAAAGAGATCATAACTTTAAGCTCATCCAATGATGGCATATGGATTTGGGATGGCACGCTCTGGCAAAATCCTGTCATTGATTTACCTCCTGCCCGACAAGATAGCCGATTAGTATTTTACGATGAATATGAACAGGCAGTTTTGTTTGCTGGCATTCATGAAGGCGAATTTCTCAATGACACGTGGACATTTGATGGGAAGACTTGGACTATGCTGAGCTTACCAACACAGCCCGCTGCACGTTACGGACACAGTATGTTTTACGACCGCCAACGTCAAAGCGTTATTCTCTTCGGGGGAGCAGATGAAGATGGTGTAATAGGTGATACCTGGGAATTTGTTTTGCCAGAAAATTAATCTTCGACATTGTCTAAAACGTCAACAAGGTAAAAATTAACCTCAAAAAAAGTATTCATGGAAGTCAGCAACGGCCGTATACCCTATCTTCTCATAAATGTGGTTGGAGACAGGGTTGCTCAAATCTGTAAACAGCGTGCAAAACTGATAACCCTCGTCCAGCAGCTGCTGGCTGAGCGTGGCCACGCAGGCGGTGGCGTAGCCGCGACCGCGCAGTTCGGCGGGCGTGTAGACCAGCGTGACCGTGATGCCGTGCCGGGTCGGCCGTGCTTTGGCCGCCATCGTTACTGGCTCCCCCGCTTCGTTTTCCCACAAAAACAGATCCCCATTCTGGATTTTGCCCCGCGCCAAAAGCTCGACTGCTTCTAAATCATCTTGAATGTTCGCATCTTTGTGGAAACCTTGAATCCACGCCACGGTGCGCTCAAAATCATCGGCTGCAGCTAAACGTAGCTTGCCTGAGGGCAATTTTAAGGGCTGCACTTGCCTTAGCTCAAAGACACGCTGCATCATGCCGGGTTTGGGAGGCCGATTATTACCTCGCTCCCACATCTTCGCCCACGAATCAGCCACATTAGCAGGCCCCAGCACCGCAGGCACCGTCCAGCAAGTTCCTACCAACGCTTTGCCCAATGCCTCCACCACCGGTTGACAGTCGTCCAGATGGCTGTAAAGCACCATTTTCCGTGGTGGTGTCATCAAGGCGGCTCCGACCAGTTTGCCATCGCCCTCAACGAGCGCGAGAAACGGCCGTGTCCGCCGCCGAGGTGGACTTTGACTGAGACGAAAGGCAATTCCCAGCATCAACCCATTTAAAACTTCGTACGCTTCTAGATATGGCAAAGCCGTCTTCAGAAATTCAGTTGCATTTCTAAAAGTGATTACCCTCATTTGGAAAACTCCTAACTTTCAAGACGCTGAAGGATGGGATGACCATCCTTCAGCTCAAGCAAATCCCACAGGTTGCCGTACAAATCGGCAAAGACGGCCACCGTGCCATAGGCAGCTTCTTTTGGTTCGCGGATGAACGGGACGCCTTTAGCGCGCATGGCGTGGTAATCGCGCCAAAAATCATCGGTGTGCAGGAAGAGGAAGACGCGCCCACCCGTCTGGTTGCCAATGAACGGTTCTTGTTCCGGCTTGGAGGCGCGAGCCAGCAGCAGCGTTGTGCCGCTGACACCAGGCGGGGCAACCACCACCCATCGCTTATCCTGCTCTGGCTGGTATGTATCTTCAATAAGGGAAAAGTTGAGTTTTTCGGTATAAAAAGCGATGGCCTCGTCGTAATCCCGCACGACCAAGGCAATGTGAATAATTGCTTGTTTCAGAAATGCGTTTCCTTTCCACCGTAAACCTACCGAAAGGACGACCCTTGGAAAAAGTTGCGGTGGGAACCTGTGGGACAGTTTCTCTTAACGTGATGCAGCGGTCATTAAAATGCCGTGTCTGGCCCGCAATGTTACTAAGGCATGTTCTTCAATGGAGTGGTCAGGGACGAGCTTGAGTCGAAAACGCTGCAAGGTCATGGGCAAGATGATGATGCTTTCCATGAGGGCAAATTGATCACCAATACACTTGCGTGCCCCCGCGCCGAAGGGAATGTATGCATAACGATGCCGGGCAGCTTCCTGCTCTGGCGTGAATCGTTCTGGGTTGAACGTTTCTGGCTCCGGCCAAAAAGTGGGGTGGCGATGCAAGGTGTAGGGGCTGACGGCCACAATCGACCCTTTTGGTATTTCGTAGCCGCCAATCTGGTCATCAACCAAAGCTCGGCGGCTAATGGACCAGGCTGACGGGTAGAGGCGCATTGCCTCTTTGATGACCTTGTCGCAGTAAGTTAATTTTGGGAAATCGGCGACGGTGGGGGAACGGCCGTTCAAAACCACCTCTAACTCATCCTCAATCTGACTAACGACCGCTGGCTGCTGGGCCAGCAAATACCAGAGCCAGCCCAGCGTGTTGGCGGTGGTTTCATGCCCGGCAATGAGCAATGACATCACCTCGTCCCGAATTTGCTGGTCACTCATTCCCTCACCGCTGTCTTCATATCGGGCCTGGATAAGCATATCTAGCAAATCGTGTTGTTCCGCGTGCGGCCGTTGCCGTCGCCGCTGAATCACGTCAAAAACAATCTCATCTAGTACCTTGAGGGTTTCCTGAAACCGCTTTCGCTTGGGTTTGGCAATCTCGATCAGCGTGTTAACAGCCTGGCCGATGCGCTCAGAGTGGGATTCCATGTCGTAGCCAAACAAGGTGCGGGACACAATGTTGAGCGTCAGCGTCATCATCTCGTTGGCCATGTCAAACGGCCGTTTTTGCGCGGCATAACTCTCGATAATATCCAATGTCTCATGGGTGGCAGTAGCCATCAGATCGGCAAAGCGGGCCAGGTAGCGACGGTGGAAAAATGGCTGCATGAGGCGGCGTTGCTTGCGCCACAGGGGATTTTCGCTGGTGAGTAACCCCTGCCCCGTCACGGCCTGGAGCATGTATTTGTTGAGGTGGGTATCTTTATTGTAGATACGGCCGTTGCTCACCAAAATATGTTTCACAAAGTCGGGATGGTTGAACAGGAAGGCAGGTTCTGGCGTGGCCCGGTACTGCACCACGTCGCCGTAGTCGCGGGTAAGCTGCAAAAAGAAGCGATGCGGTGCCCGTACTAGCTCTCGCGCCCCTCCCGAAAAAAAAGGCGGTTTCCGCAGGTTTCGTTCACTGATACCACTGGGTTTAGTATTCATTTTTCTCTAGGATACACAAAAAATTACGGCCGTTTCGCTTTCAACTAACCGTTAATTCGCCAATAAAAGTTAGCCATATCATACCCGAACGAGAAATGAAAACCCAAGAAAAAAGCCCGACGTGTTTTGCTGTCGGGCTTTTTTTTGTAAACATGAAGAAAAGTTCTGCTTCAACCTTCATTGAGCCATTGTTGTATGATGGCTACAATCTCCTCGGCATTGCTCAACCCCCAACCAAATCGAATCATCATCCCCTGGGCGTTTCAAACCCAATGATTCCTCGATAATTTACAAATAAGAGCCTCAAGCCAAAAACACTTTCAAATGCAGCCAGTTTTTCGCCTGGTTGAATGACGTGTAGATTTTTCACTTCACTAAATTGATAGCTTTGTATCCTTGACCAGGATGGCAAACTGAAACGCTGAATCTTGAAGTAATTGTTAGTAAGTTCCACAGTGACCTTTGACCAATAATTCCAAATCAATAAATTCAGGGAACCAAATGCGGCTAGAAAAAAATACATGGTCAAACAAAACCAAGCGTGTCGTCCAAAAAAACCTAGACCTAAAATAAAAAGGGTAAGTAATTTGACAATGTTAGATTCACGGGCCACGAGCCTTTCTAAGCCGTGACTTTCGTGAGCGAGTACGATTATCCAAGTGTTTGACAACCAATTCAGCCGCCTGGCGTGACGACAACTGCGGCAACGGCAACGCGGCTCGTAGCAAGGTACGAACGTTAACAATCGATAAATTGGGCAAAGTATCCGTTTCGTAGGCAGCCAACAAAGCCGGGTCACGAGGATATGCCTCCGTCCACTCGAGCAAGGTTTCGGTGATGAAGGCACTGGCCATGATGGTCAAGGCGAGATGGTGAACCCAGGCAGGGTACTTCTGGGCCTGAAATTCATCCCACCCCAACTCCGATTTGGCGTCCTGATGGGCCCGTTCGATGAAGTAGCGATGCGACTTGTGCCGGGCCATTGTCTCCAGAGGAATATCAGCCGGGGCATTGCTCAGTGAATAAGTAACTTTACCGTTGGCGCGGCGGATCAGCAGCCATTCCTGGCGGCAACTTCCCTCTTCACTGACGGTCCACACCCGTTGCCGGGCAAATTGGGCAGTGAGATGGCCCCGTTCATGTGGACGAAGGGTGATGGCGGTGAATGAGAACGCCGATGCCAGTTGTTCAGGTGTGGTCTGACTGCCTAACACAGTAATTTGGACATGCTTGCGCTTTGGTTCCCGGATGACCTGAGGTTTCTCCAGATAAAGCGACAAGTTGCAGGGAATATCGGCAAAGTATTGGATGGACAGCTGGTCTAATTCAGCCCGCAACCAGTGGCTGCGGCCATACAAGCTGTCGCAGTCAAAGGCGTCAAAGGCGACGCCATTGGCCAGGACCCGCTTGACCATGACCAGTACCAGTTCGATCTTGGTCTGAAATTCCCGGTCAGCGGGGATGGCTAGCTTGTTGCGTCGCCGCGCATAGGCCGGGGTGAACCATTTTTCTGGCAAGTACAGTTCGCCATCAATCCAGGTGCGGTAGCCATCTTTGGCCAAGGCCAAAAACACACCCACCTGACTCATGTCAACTTTTCCCAGGCGACCATTGTGCTGCCGACTGCTGCCGGCGCTGCCATCACCGGCCTTCTCCTCTGCACTTTCATCAGCAATGAGGACACTGCCTTGCTGGTAGTGGGGCAAACTGCTGATATCTTGTTGCAGGACGGCGATCAAATCGTTCCCGGCCCAAGGTGAATCGGCGATGAATTGTTGCAGATTTTGTTCGGGGATTCCCGCTACACGGGCAATCCCGCTGATATGCCGGTTGCTCTCCATTCGTAACAAGCCACTCAGGTAATGATAGCCATATTCACTGGTATCGCGTGTCTTGGTTTTCATCCAATAACGATAACGTTCATGATACTGGTCAAGCCGCTCACCCAATTTATCGATAGCTGCTTCATTTAGCCCCCACTGGGCTAACCGTGAAGTTTTTTCTTTTCCATTTTCAAATTTTACTGATATTGGCTCTCACGAGCCTAATTTAACATTGTCAAAGTAATAATATATTCAATAGAAAGACCTCAAGCAGAAAGCCCCCCAAAGGGAGATCTGGATGCCTCAGGATTTCAATCTTGGTTCCTGCTGGAGATTCTGTGACTAGATAAGCATCATCAGCCATTTTAAATCACTTGAAGATAACAAAAGTCTTGAAGACTTTTGTTATCTTGGGCAGCTACCCCTCGTCGCGTTCGCGGAGGTGGGGGAAGAGGAGCACTTCGCGGATGGTGGCTTTGTCGGCCATGAGCATCACCAGCCGGTCTACGCCCACGCCAAAGCCGCCGTTGGGCGGCATCCCGTACCGCATGGCACGCAAATAATCTTCGTCGATGGGGTTTAGCTCGTCGTCGTCTTTGGCGTACAGTTTTTGCAAATCTTCAAACCGCTTCTGCTGATCCAGCGGATCGTTTAGCTCAGTAAAGGCGTTGCCCATTTCCATGCCGGCAATGAAAAATTCAAACCGCTCCACATGCCTGGGATCGCCGGGAATCGCTTTAGCCAGCGGCGAAATGTCGCGTGGGTAGGTGGTAATAATAGTTGGCTGAATCAGTTTTGGCTCCACAAAATCGCCAAATAGCCCATCAATCAGCTTGCCCCAGCTTGCCCCAATCGGCGCGTGACCGCCCGCCTCGCGGATGGCGTTGGCCAGGCTGGGCGCATCAGGGTGTTCCATGTAATCAATCTCGGCAAACTGCTTGATAGCATCCCGCATAGTAATACGCGGCCAATTGCCGCCCAGGTTAATTGTGTTGCCCTGGTAGACAATCTCGCTTTTGCCCCAAACCTGTTCAGCCACGTATTTCACCATTCCCTCAGTGAAATCCATTACGTTATGATAATCCCAGTAGGCGGCGTAGAACTCTAGCATAGTGAATTCGGGATTGTGCTTGAAGCTAACGCCCTCGTTGCGGAAGTCGCGCCCGATTTCATAGACGCGTTCGATGCCGCCAACGAGCAGCCGTTTGAGGTACAGCTCGAAGGAGATGCGCAGGTAGAGTTCTTGCTTTAGCTGGTTGTGGTGGGTGGTAAACGGCCGTGCGGCAGCCCCCCCATACAAAGGTTGTAAAACCGGGGTCTCAACCTCTAAAAAGTCGTGGTCTTCAAAGTAACGGCGCAGGGCAGAGATAACTTTGGCACGGATTTTGAAGATTTCGCGCACCTCTGGGTTTACCGCCAAATCGGCGTACCGCTGACGGTATCGCTCTTCCACATCGCTAAAGGCATTGTGGCGCACAATTTCGCCGTCTACTTCTTGCTCTTTCACCACTGGCAATGGGCTGACGGCTTTGGCCAGCAGCTTCCATTCGCTAACGCGCAGGCTTACTTCACCCGTGCGGGTGCGGAATAACACGCCAGTTGCCTGCACAAAATCACCTAAATCGAGCAGTTTACGAAAGATATGATGGGATTCTTCACCGATGGCCTGACGACGGACGAACAGCTGAATACGGCCGTAACCATCCTCGATATGCGCAAAAACCGTCTTGCCCATGTCGCGGCTGCTTACCAACCGGCCGCACAAAGTCGCTTCGATCTCTGGCGCGTCTTCGCCTTGGGTAGATTCGGCCGTTTCGAAGGCGGTAATCGCCTCGGTGCTGGTGTGGGTGCGGTCAACGCGCAGCGGATACGGCTCGATGCCCACGTCACGCAGTTGATCAATTTTATCCAGACGTTTTTGTTCTAGCGGTGTTGGTTCCCAAGACATTCATTTCTCCTAAAAAGCGGAACACAGGGTTACACGGAGGAGGCGCAGAGATTCACAGAGATCAATAAATTTAAAAATCTGCGCTAATCTGCGTAATCTGTGGATAAACCTATCAAAAAAGCCCGTGTTATCCACGGGCCTTAAAAAGCAAAATCATACCGGGTAACAGTTTACGCAGTTACCCAATCTTAACAACGCGAAATTCCAAAACCCCGTTGGGTGCGTTCACGCGCACTACTTCGCCGACCTTGGCACCTAACAAAGCAAGGCCCAATGGACTCTCATTGGAAATACGCCCGGCCGCCGGATCAGCTTCAGCTGCACCAACCAGATGGTACCGCTCTTCGTCGTCAAACCCTGCTTCAGAAACGGTCACCCAGTCGCCAACATTGACAACATCCGGTGACCCACCGTTGTCATCAATTAGTTGGTAATTCTTGAGGATATCTTCCAGTTCCTGAATGCGCCCTTCCAGAAATGCCTGTTCATTGCGGGCGGCTTCCAACTCAGCATTTTCCACAAAGTCATCATCTTGCCCATCCTGAAAGGCGCGATGCAGTCGGTCTGCTACTTTTTCTCGCCCTTCGGTGCGAAGATGATGTAATTCTTTTGTTAATTTGTCTAAACCTTCTTCCGTTAATAGGTGAGGCTTCATTAATGTCATTATTTACCCCTGCGCAAATCCGTAGATTTGTAAGATTTTTTCTGAGACTGGCAATATGTTACAAACTCTTTTCTTTACCGCCCCTAAGACGGCAAAACCGCTGTAAACAGCGGCAGCAACTGCGTTATAGTCGTCAGGCGAAAAATTATATCAAAAACAGTCCTATTGTAAAGAGAGAAATCAGGTGGATTGTACGGCCGTTAAGCAAGCCAACACATCTTGCTCCGAAACTTCTCCCGTCATGAACACATTACCCACATCCCGCAGCAAAATAAAGCGCAGCTTACCCGCCGCTTTTTTCTTGTCGCTGAACATCGCCTGATAGATAGCATTGGCCTCAAACTCCGCCGGGATGCGCGTGGGCAGCCCTTGTGCCTGCAAAGCTGATTCAATGCGCCCCTGCAAGGCCAGGTCGCAATGCGCCAGCCGTGCCGACAAGCTAGCCGCAGCCACCAATCCCATCGCCACCCCTTCTCCATGCCGCACCCGGTAGCCACTGACTTGCTCGATGGCGTGGCCGAAGGTGTGTCCTAAATTGAGCGTCGCTCGCCGTCCCTGCTCGAACGGGTCTTCTTGCACCACATCCCGCTTTACCTCAATGGCTGTGGCAACAAGAGATTGGAGATTAGAGATTGAAGATTGGGCAGTTAATTTCCAATCTCTAGTCTCTAATCTCCCAAAAAGCTCAGGATTGCTGATCAAGCTATGCTTTACAACTTCCGCCATGCCTGCGGCGAACTCTTCCGGGGGTAAGGTATGCAAAGTGGAAACATCGGCGAGTACGGCCGTTGGCTGTTTGAAAGCCCCCACCAAATTTTTGCCTTGCGGCAAATCCAGGCCGGTTTTGCCCCCCACGCTGGCATCCACCATTGCCAGCAAACTGGTGGGGCATTGCACAAAATCGACCCCGCGCAGGTAGGTAGCAGCGACGAAGCCAGCTACATCCCCCACCACGCCACCACCCAGTGCCACTACCGTCGCTTGGCGGTCAATGCCAGCGGCTAACAGTTGATCGTAGATGGTTGCCACGGTGGTCAGCGTTTTGTGCTGCTCCCCGGCGGGAATCGTGACCGTACAGGCCACCTCCCCCAGTCGATGGGCGTGCAGCGGCCCCACATGGCTGTCGGTGATGAGCGCAATTGGGCCACGAATGTCCGCCAGCTCAGGCAAATTGGACAGCAAGTCAGTGCCCACAAGCACATCGTACTGACCAGTTGGGTGTGTGACAGGAAGGCAAGTTGGTTCTAATTTCACAGTTGCTCCTTGAGTATAGTGGTTGGTGGTTAGTGACTGGTTGCTAGTCAAACCCCTAGCCACTAGCCACCAACCGCTAAAAAAATTTCATCGGCAACCTGCACGGCCGTTTTGCCATCGGTGCTAATTTGGGGGAAACTGCCGTATCCTTCGCGGCGCATTGCCAGTAGTTGGGCAATTTGTTCAGCCGGGTTGGGTACGTTGAGCAACGGCCGTTTTTCATCATCTTTCACTCGCGCCAAAATGGTGTCTGGGACAGCCGTTAAGCAAAACACGTGTCCCGATGCCGCCAACGCCTCGGCGTTCACATCGTCCAGCATCAGACGCCCGCCTGTGGCGATGATAAGGCCCTGCTGCTGTGCCAGCTCCAAGGCGATAGTGCGCTCCCAAGTTCGGAACGCCGCTTCGCCATCCTGGGCAAAAATGTCAGCAATGGAACGGCCGTCTCGTTCCACAATGAGCGCGTCAGTGTCTGTGAACGGCCGTTGCAGCCGCCGTGCTAACAGTTTACCCACCGTCGTTTTGCCCGTGCCCATGAAGCCTGTGAGAATGATATTTGGCGTTGACATCTCGGTATTATTTCCGTGTCACACAAACAAAAAGCCGCTCAAAGAGAGCGGACTTAAGATAAAAGTGACCCTGGAAGGACTCGAACCTTCAACCTGCTGATTAAGAGTCAGTTGCTCTGCCAATTGAGCTACAGGGCCTTGCTTAAAGCGGAGAGGATTATACAAAATTTTGGGGCAAAAACAACTTCCGCTGCGCTTAAATTCAGCAATGAATTGGCGCGAATCTTCACGAATTTGACTCTTTTTCGCGTGAATTCGAGCCAATTCGCTGCAATATTTCTACGATCCCAATAAACGTACAGTTGGCAACTATCGCTCCTGCAAAAATTCGGCAGAAAGCCAACCGGTACGGCCGTCTACAAATACTTCTTGCCACGTAAAACCATCGGCCGTCACCGTGCCATCCAGCAACACTACAACTGTGTCTACGGACAGCACCGTTAGCACAGGCGCATCCAGCCGAGGTTCCAGACGCAAATTGGTGCCAAAGGGGTAAGTGATGACGGCCGTTCGCGGCGTGGCGGTTGGCGTCGCCGTGGGCGTAAATGTTGGCGACGGCGTGGGCGTTTGAGTGGGAGTTTCCGTAGGCAGCACTGTGGCAGTGGCCGTTGCCGTCGGCTGCGGGGACGGGGTAAAAGTTTGCGTGGCTGTCGCCGTTGGTGTCGGGCCAGGCGTAAACGTTAGCGTGGGGAGTGGCGTAGGTGTAAGTGTGGGGGGCACCTCTGGGTCTAGCTTCGTGACTTCGATCACTTCCAGCGTTAGCGCCACGCTTTCCAAAATGCCTTCATCCTTCAAGGTAGCCCCGATGGCCGTTTGCAAATCCTCAACCACGCGATACGGCAGTGGCGACGTCGAACGCGCCGTGATGTCCAGAATGAGCAAGTCCCCCTCAAACACAGCTTCCGGTGCCTCATCCAGCGTGGCCCCGGCTATCTCTTCTAGCTTCTCTTCTACCACCTCATTGATGCGCGTCAGGCGTGCCTGTTCCTGCGCCAATTGGTAAGTAAAGCCAACAATCAAGGCCGTCACCACGCCCAGCGAAATGAGGGCCACACGGCCACTGCGTGCTTGCACAGCCCGCCGCGATTTTTGGTTCACGGTGGGACGGAACCCCAATATGAGAAACATTAAGGCCGTAGCAGAGCTAATCGAAACAAAGTTAGCGATAAACAGCAGCATCGCCCCAAAGGCATGAGTATACCGTCCAGCCGTAAACGAAATGCCCACAGTGGCCAACGGTGGCACCAGGGCGGCGGCAATAGCAACGCCGGGCAATGCTCCAGCAGCATCAGAGCGGGCCAGGGCATACCCGCCAGCCAGGCCGGAAAAAAGCGCAATTGCCAAATCTATTAATGTGGGTTGGGTACGGGCCAGGAGCTCTGACGTCGCTGGCTGACCAATGCTGAGCAATCCTGCCAGCGCACTCACCCCAATGGCTAACAACATGCCGCGTATCACTGCCCCCAGCGAGAGGCGCAGGAAGCGGGCATCTCCCAGCACAACCGCCAGGCCAGTGCCCACCATTGGCGACATTAGAGGAGCCACAAGCATGGCACCAATCACTACCGCCGGGCTGCTAATTATTAACCCTAATGCTGCAATGATGGAAGACAATGAAATGAGTATGTAAAAGTCAAGATCAGGGCGAGCACTGCGCCGGATGCGGGTGTACGCCTCGATACGATCGCGCAGTTCCATGCGGGGTAAAAATCGCCGCAAATTCCAGGCAGCATTGTCCCACCAGCTACCCAGCCGGCTGCGAGGCTGCCGTACAATGACGACCGGTTTTTTGCTTTGGCGCACCACGGCAGCAGGCACATCACCAAATAAAATTTTGTCGATGGAGCTTTCCTGGCTGGCTCCAATCATGACCAAATCGCACGCTTCTCTGGCTAGATTGGTAATGCCTTCGGTGACGGTGCGCGCCGTAACGACTCTGGTTTCGATGCGGTCGTTGGCATCTACAAACTGCATAAGCTGGCGCAGGCGCGCCTGTCCCAATGCTTCCTGATTTTGCAAAAATTCCTGGGCGATGTAAACGGCCGTTACCTTCACCTTGTGCGTGAGAGGGAGCAAAAACGTAAGGGCATGCGCCGTGTTGGGGCCGCCCGCTGTGGGTACAATGATGTGATCTAATTCGTCACTGAGAGAAACGGCCGTTTCCCCAATCACTTCAGGATGATCCCCCCGGACAGCCGCCACCGCACACGAGACCCGATTCAGATTAAACGCAATCGGACCATCCAAGTGGGCTACTAGCAAGTCAATGGCCGCTTCATGTACAAACTTTTCCAGGGCGCGGTCAAAATTAAGCGATGTCATCTGCAAAATGGTGATGTCAGTTGCTTCAGGCTCCAACCCTTGAATCATTTCAGCATGGGCACGGGCCGCCTTTTGAGCCGCAGGGTTCATGTCTGGCAGGTAGATGCCAGCAATGAGCTGGCCATCATTGGCACGCGCCAACGCCAGCGCGAGCTGCCAGGCACGACCTAAAGGCTCTTTTGGGGATAAAATTACCAGAGCGCGCCACAATTTTTCTTGGGGAAGCTGGCCGTCGATTAGCTGCATAGGACACAAGTATAGCAAACGGCCGTTACTTTTTGAAAGAAGCAACCTGCCTAAGTCCAAACAATTTATGCTATAATGAGGGCATCAGTTTTTAGGAGCAACCAAATGAAACGGTTTGAGCTAGAAGAAGAAGAGCGAAAAGTATTGCAAACCTTAGCCAAACGGGGTGCCATGAGTCCCAGCGAGGTTGCCGCCGAGACGTGGACGCTGCCAGGAAAAACGTTATCGGTACTGCGCGATTTGTCCAGCGCAGGTTTTGTTTTGCTACGGGATGATACCAACAGTCCCGATGGCATGTTGGTGGCCATCACCACAGAAGCGCGCGTTTATCTAAACGGCAGCCTGGTCTAAGCTCAATTTAATTACCACCATAACCGGACGCTCCCAATGGCTGCACCCCCTCCAGAAGAGATTACCTTTGGTCGCCGCACAAAAATTACGCGTGGCATGAAAGTGAGCGCAATCATTTTTCTTCTGCTGCTCGCTGCGCTCATCACGATTATTGTTTTCCCCATAACCGAGGCAACGCCCAATTGGATAGCACCTCTGCAAACCAACGTTTATGGCTTTATGGCACGCATCTCGCCGTACATTCTGGTTGGTCTGCTGGGGTCAACCGTGGCTATTGCCGAACTGGTCTCCACCTTCCAAACGTACCCACGTGAAGCATTGCGCACCCGCTGGGCCTGGATTTTGGTAGCGGTTAACGTTGTTGCCGCTATGATTGCCCTGGTGGTTGTGCGCGTCACCATGACGGAGATGAATCCGAGTTTGCAGGTTCTTAGTGTGGGGGTGGGCTTTCAGGCAATTATTCGCACCCGGTTTGTGCTGGCCAAGCGCATTGGGGATGATGGGCAAGAGGGTGAAGTGGCCCTCAACCTGGGTTGGCTGTATGACCAGTTCCAGAATCTAGCGCGTACCCAAATTGATTTGGAGCTGATGAATAACAGGCGAACGGCCGTTACTCGCCTGCTTGACTACTACCCCTCCATGGCTGAACTGTACGACATCGCCTGGTACACTATCACTGCCCGTGCCACCCTCACCCGCGAGCAAGAGGAGCAGCGCAAATCAGATTTAGAGAAGCTGCTAGACCCCAAAGCACCGGAAAACTTTGCCAAATCCAGCATTGCCCTCATGGTTTTGGAGAATGGCGGCCAAGCGTATGTAGAACTGTTGCTCACCCAAGCCATGCAGGGTCTTAGCCCCGAAGCAGTAGCAATGGGCAAGCCAACCAGCACTGACCGACTCATCTGGCAGATTGTGGAGCAATACAGCTTGCCAGAAATGGTGACGCTAGCTGAGAAATTGTTCACCACAGAAAAGCCAATTCAATATGTACGCGATGCCGCCCAACCCGACCCTGAAGCCAATACTAGCAACCAAAAAGCGACCATTGCCCACTTTTTAGTGCAGCAGCTTGGCACCGAGCCATTGCAGAAAGCGTTAGCAGAGCAGGAAAGAGCGTAATCCAGTAATCGGTGAGCAGTATTCTGTAATCGGTTTTAAAATGCTGGATAAACCCAATGATTGATGCGACTGTCAAGGCATCCCCACCACAAACCATCAGATACTGCCCGCAAAAAATAATTGATTACTGGCAAATATCATGTTATTCACATGCGGTTTGACTTATCATCTCTCCTAAGAAAAAGTTATAATGCCGAAAGTTAGCGATATAACGCTGATGCCAGCAAATTATTTCTAGGAAGAATACTTATTTGTGGAGAAGAAGATGAACCAACCTGATTTCACCAAAATCAACTACCAATCGCCAAGCAAATCAGCGGCGGATACGGCCGTTCCCACCACCCCATCCTCCACTTGGCAAACGTTGGAACAAATAGAGGTACGGCCGTTCTACACCCACACCGATCTACAAAACATGGAGCACCTCGACTTTGTTGCGGGGATTCCACCCTATTTACGTGGCCCCTACCCTGCCATGTACGCCGTACGGCCGTGGACCGTGCGCCAATATGCCGGGTTCAGCACCGCCGAAGAAAGCAACGCTTTCTACCGCCGCAATCTCGCTGCCGGGCAACGCGGCCTCTCCATTGCCTTCGATCTGGCCACCCATCGCGGCTACGACTCCGACCATGAGCGCGTGGTGGGCGATGTGGGCAAAGCAGGCGTAGCCATCGACTCCATTTTAGATATGCGCGTTTTGTTCGACGGCATTCCGCTCGATAAAATGTCCGTCTCCATGACCATGAACGGCGCGGTACTGCCCATCCTCGCTTTCTACATCGTTGCCGCCGAGGAACAGGGCGTAGCGCATGAGCAGCTCACCGGCACCATCCAGAACGACATCCTCAAAGAGTACATGGTGCGCAACACCTACATTTACCCCCCTGTCCCCTCCATGCGCATTGTCGGCGACATCTTCGCCTACACCTCGCAAGAGATGCCCAAATTCAACGCCATCAGCGTCTCCGGCTACCACATGCAAGAAGCTGGTGCTACCGCCGACATCGAGCTAGCCTACACGCTGGCAGATGGACTGGAATATTTGCGCGCCGGCATTGCCGCTGGCATGAACATCGACGATTTTGCCCCGCGCATCTCATTCTTCTGGGCCGTGGGCATGAATGTGTTTATGGAAATTGCCAAAATGCGCGCCGGGCGGCTGCTCTGGGCCAAAATCGTGAAGCTGTTCAATCCCCAAAACCCCAAATCAATGGCTCTGCGTACCCACAGCCAAACCTCCGGCTGGAGCCTGACCGAGCAAGACCCATTTAATAACGTGGCCCGTACCTGCCTGGAAGCGATGGCCGCGGCCTTTGGCGGTACCCAGTCGCTACACACCAATGCCCTGGACGAAGCCATTGCTCTGCCCACCGACTTTTCGGCGCGGATTGCGCGCAACACGCAGCTTTATTTGCAGCATGAAACGGGCATCACCCGCACCGTTGATCCGTGGGCTGGTTCGTATCTTGTCGAAACGCTCACGCACGAGCTAGCCGAGCGTGCCTGGGCGCACATTCAGGAAGTGGAAGCGTTGGGCGGCATGGCCAAAGCGTTAGAGACTGGCTTGCCCAAGATGCGGATTGAGGAAGCGGCCGCACGCCGCCAGGCACATATTGATTCTGGTCAGGAAACAATTGTGGGCGTGAACAAGTATCGGCTCGACCACGAAGACCCGATTGATATTTTGGAGGTGGACAACACGGCCGTTCGCCAAGCCCAAATTACCCGATTAGCTGAACTGCGAGCAGGACGAGACGCCGCCGAAGTGGAAAAAGCACTCAACGCCCTCACCGCTGCGGCCGAATCTGGCAAGGGCAATCTGCTGGAATTGGCCGTCGTTGCTGCGCGGGCCCGTGCCAGCCTGGGTGAGATTTCCGGCGCGCTGGAGCAAGTGTGGGGTCGCCACAAAGCCACCATCCGCTCGATTGGCGGCGTCTACAGCAGCGAATTTGGAGAGAAAATGGAAATCGAAACCGTGCGGCAGATGGCCGATGAATTTGAGGAGCTAGAGGGCCGCCGCCCGCGCATCATGGTAGCCAAAATCGGCCAGGACGGCCACGACCGTGGTGCCAAAGTGGTAGCCACCGCCTTCGCTGATCTCGGCTTTGATGTAGACATTGGCCCCCTCTTCCAAACTCCGGCCGAGGTTGCCAAGCAAGCCATCGAAAATGATGTGCACGTCGTAGGGATTAGCTCCCTGGCAGCGGGACACAAAACGTTATTGCCGCAGTTGGTGGAGGAGTTGGAAAAGTACGGCCGTTCCGACATCATGGTGGTCATCGGTGGCGTCATTCCAGCGCAGGATTATCAATTCCTCACCGATCACGGTGCAGCGGCCATCTTTGGCCCCGGCACAGTCATCCCCGTCGCCGCTCAAAAAGTGCTGCAAGAACTCAAAAATCGCCTAGGACACGAAGGCTGAACACATTAATTCACGTGCTTGGTTCTATGGTAAAATAAGCACATGGAAAAAACAATCTCTCACAGTCGCAGCGAAGAATCGCCAGAGGCCAAAGCCCGCTGGTTTCAATCCTTGCCCCTTGAAGAACGCATGGAACTGCTTTGCATGTTTACAGACATGATCCTTAGCGCAAACCCCGACATTTTGGAAGTCAAAAATGTTAAACCGGTTGCAGGGCGTATTCGCGTCCTTTCAAAAGCATAACGTCAAATATGTAGTTATTGGTGGCATTGCCGCCATTTTGCATGGGGTTCCTCGCGCCACCTTTGATTTGGATATTTTGATTGAAGCTACCCTGGAAAACAGCCAGCGGCTGTTGGATGCTCTTTTGGACGCTGGGCTGGGAACGGCCGTACTCACCACTGTCGAAGATTTAATCTCACACGAAATCACCATTTTCCGCGACAAAATTCGCATTGATGTGCAAACTGAAACGCCAGGTATCCGATTTGAGGAAGCATGGGAAAAGCGAGAGACGATGAATTACGAAGGTCAACCGTTTTTTGTTGTTACGCGGGAAGATTTGATTGCCTCTAAACTGGCTGCTGGTCGTTCTGTTGATTTGGAAGATGTCCGCATGTTGCGTATCAGCCAAGACGATGAGCCAGATTCCCTCAATGAATAATTCCATCATGGTGGTCATCGGCGGCGTCATCCCGGCACAGGATTACCAATTCCTATACGGCCACGGCGCAGCCGCTATCTTCGGCTCCGGCACCGTCATCCCCGTCGCTGCCCAAAAAGTGCTGCAAGAACTCAAAAACCGCCTCGATTAAGACACAACGTCAGGCAATTGGGTTACAATTGCACAGAAACGTATCGGTAAGAAAAAGTTGTAGGAGCGTACTGTATGCCTTTTGCCTGGATGGTAAATGCGGTGTGGGTGGCCGTTACGGCCGTTGCCATCGTCACCCTCTTTTCCAGATTACTCAAAACAAAGCTGCCTCTTGGTCTGATCGGTTCCGCAATCCTGACTGTTGTGCTGGGTCAGGGTCTTATCTTTTGGTTTAGCAACCCCAGCGTACCCATTCTAAGCACGGTTCAGCGGAACATATGGCTGGCTCTGGCCTTCTTCCTGGCCCTTAGCACCACGCTGCGCGCCATTAAATGGCTGGTGTTGGAAATTCTCGTCTATCGTCGCAGCATCAAAATCCCCCCGTTTTTGCTCGATATTTCTGAATGGTTTGTGTTGCTGCTGGTGGTACTCCTCACCATTCGTTTGGTGTTTGGTGTAGAGCTAACCGGCTTACTCGTTACCTCTACCGTCGCCTCCGCCATCATCGGTTTGGCCCTGCAAGATACGCTCGGCAACCTCATTTCTGGCATTTCGCTGCAAATAGAAGCCCCCTTTGCCGTGGATGATTGGGTAGAGATTGACGGTATTGAGGGCATTATTGTGCGCCAAAATTGGCGTACCCTCACCTTGCTCACCCGCGAAGACCACCGCGTGATGCTTACAAACAGCACCGTCGCCCAAAGCAAAATTATCAACTATTCCCGCCCAACTAATCGGCAAATTCAAACGGTTTATCTCACGCTCAGTGAATCCTACTCCCCCAATTTGGTAAAAAACACGCTCATTGCGTCAGTCCAAAGGCTAGATGATGTGAAGCTGCACCCTCGGCTGCGCTCGCATGTGGTTTCTATGCAGGATGGCTGTGTCACTTATGGTCTAAGCTACTGGCTAGACGATTACAGCGACAAAATTGTAGCCCGCGACAAAGTGCTGACACGCGCTTGGTTCAATCTGCACCGGGCTGGCATTCACATTCCAGACCCCACAGGTAATTTTACGCTGAATATGATCCCGGCTGATGCTGTGGAACAGAACCGTCTGGCAGAGCAACGTCATATGTTTTCGGTCATGCGCTCGCTCGACTGGCTGAATATGCTGAATGAAACGCAACTAAAACAGTTGGCCGACCACTCAGCCGTTGCCAGCTACACTGGCGGCGAACAGCTTGTGAAGCAGGGGGACCCTGGCGATTCGCTTTTCATCATTACCAGAGGAGCTGTTTCGGTGTATGTGCGCTCGGCAGACGGCCGTTCCGTTTATGCCAACCAGCTTAACAAGGGAGACTTCTTCGGCGAGATGAGCCTGCTCACAGGCGAAGCCCGCTCCGCCTCCATTCGCGCCAACGAAGAAACCGAGGTCATCATCATTGACAAGGAAGCGTTTACCAACGTACTCACCCAAGACCCTTCAATTCTGGAACGCTTCGTCACTGCTTTGGAACGTCGTCAGGAAGGGTTGAGCCAGAGTTTGCAGCAAGATTCTGCCATGCGCCGCCGTGAAATGGAAAACGGCCGAGATGCCTTCATCCAACGTATCCGCCGCTACCTGCGCGTACCTTAATTTTTGCCACATAGCGGACAGAGATTTATGAGATTTATTCTCTTCCCCCTCTGTGCTCTCTGTGGCAATTTTTTGGGTAGCAGACACGGTAAATCCTGCTAAAATCGGGGGGCACAATACATACGGCCGTTCTCCCCAAGAACACGCCACCGACCCTTCACATTCATCTATTCCCAAACCGACACATTTCAACCCTTTTTCAGAGGAGTGTTTCATGTCAGACGACTTCATTTTTCACGGTTCCCTCAGTGAACTAGACCCGGACCTTTCCCAACTGCTACAAAGAGAAGATGACCGCCAGGACAGCACCATTATCCTGATTGCCTCAGAAAGTGCTTCACCAGAAGCTGTACGCGAAGCAATGAGCGGCAACTTTGCCAACATTTACGCCGAGGGGTACCCGCGTGAAGCCAGCCGCCGCCAAACAGAAGAGGAAATCTTCGATATGGACATGGAGTTGGCTTACTACCGCCGCTACTCCGACCCACGTTACTACAAAGGTGTGGAATACGCCGACGTATTAGAAGCTCTTACGCGCCGCCGTGCTGCCGAACTGTTTGCCGCCAATGGCGTAACGGCCGATCAGCTATACGTAAACGTGCAGCCACTCAGCGGCGCACCTGCCAACAGTGCCGTTTACACCGCCCTGCTTAATCCAGGCGACACTATTTTTGGCCTGAATCTGAACGATGGCGGGCATTTGTCGCACGGCACGCGCATCAACCGCTCTGGTAAGCATTACAACGGGGTTGCCTACTTTGTGGACGAGCAAACTGAATTGCTCGATTACGACGACATCGAGCGACGCGCCATTGAGGCGCAGCCCCAAATTATCGTTGCAGGCTACTCCGCCTACCCGCGCATTATTGATTGGCAGCGGTTCCGCGACATTGCGGACAAAGTTAGCGCGTATTTGCTAGCCGATGTCTCCCATATTTCTGGCCTGGTTGCTGCTGGCGTGCATCCCAGCCCCATCGGCATTGCCGACGTAATGATGACCACCACCCACAAAAGTCTGTGCGGGCCACGTGGGGCCATGCTCATCACCCATCGCCGCGATTTGTACCGCAAGATCGACCGGGCAGTTTTCCCTGGCGAACAGGGTGGCCCCCACCTAAATACGATGGCAGCCCTGGCCATTGCCCTGAAGTTAGCGAACACAGACCAATTCCGCGCTTTGCAACAGCGCATCGTGGATAACGCCCGCCGTTTGGCCACCAAGTTAGAAGAGCACGGCTTACGCACCGTCAGCGGCGGCTCAGACAATCATTTGCTGCTGGTAGATACCAAAAGCGTGACGCACAACGGCGTGCATCTGTCTGGCGATATGGCGGCGCGGGTGCTGGATGCGGTGGGCATTGTGCTAAATCGCAACACCATTCCTGGGGATGTGGGTGCCCTAAACCCTACGGGCTTGCGCATTGGCACCGTCTGGATCAGCCAACTGGGCTTTGGCGATACCGAGGTGGATTTGTTAGCCGAGGCAATTGCCACGGCGCTAAAAGGATGCCAACCCTTTACCTACACAGGGTTGGGTGGGAAGGAGCAGTTACGTACCAAAGTTGATTTTGCTGCTTTGCGTCGCGCCCGTGAAATTGTGCGGCAGTTGCGAAATGTGCCAGAACCTACGGCCGTTTCCCACACCCTCCAAATTCGCGGTCCAGAAGCAACAGAGTTTGTTAACTATGCCTTTACCAGCGATGTGCTGGCACTGAAAGATGGCGAAACGCAGCCGTCCAGGCTGGGCATTGCCCAAGCCATCGCCACCGTCAAACGCATCAACAGCACAAAATACCAGGTGCGTTATGCCAATGCGGCTACTGCCCTCCGGGCTAAAGAATGGCTTGCTGATTTGTCAGATGGGTATGTGGGCTTTGGCGACTTGTACGCCAAGCTGCCAGGGCCGGTGGTAGTCACTGCCGTCGAGCCAGAGGAAGCGTTGCCGGAGCCAACGGAAGTGAAAACGGCCGTTGCCATTACCAAACCGTTCTTCGTTGGCAGCGATGCCTACAGTGCAGAAGATACCCTCCCTGAATTTAGCTGGACAGAATCGGAAGAAGCACCGATGAAGCGCACCGCCCTCTACGACGCCCATGTGGCTCTCGGTGGGCGGATGGTGCCTTTCGGTGGCTACGAAATGCCAGTGCGTTATGAAACATCTGTGGTGGATGAGCATATGGCCGTGCGCGAAGCAGCAGGCTTGTTCGACGCCACCCACATGGGCGTGTTTGATGCTCAGGGTGAGCATGTGGTCGAGTTTCTCAATACGGTGCTCACCAACGACGTTTCTTCGCTCAGAGTGGGGCAATCCCACTACACCTACCTGCTGCTGCCGGATGGCTCCGTCATTGACGATCTGCTCGTCTACCGTCTGGAAACCAACCGGTTCATGCTGGTGGTCAACGCCTCCAATAACGACAAGGATTGGGCGTGGCTCAATGCGGTGAACAATGGTGAGGTGATGCTTGACGCGGAACGGCCGTATGCCAAAATCCAGCATCCCGTGCAGCTACGTGACCTGCGCGACCCGCAATACGGTGACGACTGCCGGGTGGACATGCCACTGCAGGGGCCAAAGGCCACCGAGATTTTGCTGGCACTGTGTGACGATCCCGATCTTGCAAAGCGGATCAAAGGCTTGCCTTGGGCAGGGCTTACGCAAGGCAACGTTGGCGGCTTCGATTTAATCATCTCCCGCACAGGGTACACGGGCGAGCGCGTGGCGTATGAACTATTTATCCACCCAGACAAAGCACCCGACCTGTGGACAGCCCTCTTAAAAGTGGGTGAACCGATGGGATTAAAGGCATGTGGTCTCGCTGCTCGCGACAGCACCCGCACCGAAGCAGGCCTACCGCTCTACGGTCATGAACTGGCCGGGGATATGAACCTGAATCCCGGCGACGCTGGTTTTGGCAGCTACGCCAAGCTGTGGAAGCCGTTCTTCGTTGGGCGTACCGCCTTCATTGCCCGTGAAGAAAAGCGTGACCGGGTTGTGGTGCGCTTCCGCATGGACGAGAAGGGCGTGCGCCGTCCCGATGGTGGCGATCCGGTGTTGGACAAGCGAGGCAAGGTGGTCGGCACAGTCACAAGCTGCGCCATCGACAGTGAAGGCTACTTGCTGGGGCAAGCGGTACTGCCGCTGAGCATGAGTCAGGAAGGTACGGCCGTATCCATCTACCAGCTTGGTGGGGGCAAACGGGCCATCCGCGTGCCAGACAGCGTAAAACCGGGTGCGCGACTACCCATGCCCGATGGCGCGACGGTGCTGTCTCGCTTCCCATCGCGCAAGAAAAAGTGACAATCATCCAGGACTGGCAGTCCTATAACCATCTCAATGATCAAAAAGCGTTCAAGGACTGCCAATCCTAATTTCAAAATCGGAATTCAGTTGACATGCCGCTGCCTAACGTGTAGGATTGCGGGTCATTGGTAGACGTAGAATCGGGAAGTTTTACACTACCAAACCCAAATTCGCTTAAGGAGTTCCACATGCGCCGTGAGGTTCTTACGTGGTCCGACGTAGACAAACTAATTGATTATCTAGTGCCGCAAATTCAGGGGCGCTATGATTCTATGCTCATCATTACGCGTGGGGGCATCGTGCCGGGCGGCATGTTGGCCGAAGCGTTGAACATTACGTACATTTTGACTGCCTCTGTTCGGTTTCCGGCAGATTTTCCTGGCCTGCAAACGCCTGGCCAAGAAAAGTTTGCCATCCCGGAATTTATCCAGTTCCCGGCCGACAGCCTGCTGGCTGGCCGTCGCATCCTGGTGGTAGATGACGTGTGGACGAAAGGACGAAACTCTGTTACGGTGGCCAACCGCATCGACGCGGCTGGGGGCACGCCCGACACCTGCGTGCTGCATTACAAGCCCGCCTCATCACTGTACCCCGGCTACACGCCCACGTACTATGCGGCCGTTTCCGACGCGTACATCATTTACCCGTGGGAACTGGATCGAGGGCCAGAAGTTTTGGGCATGTGGAACTGATTCCGGTAAGCGGTAAGCGGTGATCCGTTATTCTGTAAACGGTTTTTCTGGATACCGACCACTGATTGCTGCTTGCCAAACTTGCCCTTCCCCAACAGATTTGTTACGATCCCACCATTGGTGATTAAAAATTTGTGTGCATGCGACCGGTGATCATTGGGTCCCTGGCGGCGAAAGCTGTCGAACCGCGTCAGGTCCGGAAGGAAGCAGCGCTAAGGCATCACTTTCGGGTGCCCAGGACCACCTGGTGGTCATCGGCCTCATGCACATAAAATGGAGACTAGAGATTGGAGATTCAAACCAGATGCGCTCCAATCTCTTTTTTTATGATGGGTACTTTTTTGACGGGCGGAAAACGATTCCTTTTGGGGCTCATTTTTTTGTTGGCGTTGAGCGGTGTGATTGCCGCCGGGTACGCTGCCGCTCAAGAATCCTTCACTATCTACATTGATGACGAGCAACCGCTGACGGTAACGGGCCGTTATGCTACCGTTGGCGAGATTGTAGCTGCCGCCAACCTCGAAATCCGCCCCGAAGATTTAGTGTTGCCAGAATTAGACGACACGGCCGTTTCCCAAACCAGCATCCAAATTATCCGTGCCAAACCTGTGACCGTGCGTTCAGAGGCAGGCACACAAACGTACTGGACGCGCCAGTCAACCATCGGCGCATTTTTAGCAGAGCATGATTTGCTACCACAGCGCACCGACCAGCTTGTCGCCGATGAGCAACCTGTCTCCTTCGCCATGCTGGATCAGACGCCCCTGCCCCAAACGCTGGAAATCGGCCGTTTTGTCACCATCACCATTTTAGACAGCAGCGAACAGCAAATTGTGCGAACCGCTACGCAAACGGTGGGTGAGGCCTTGGCCGAAGCGGGCATTGAAGTCTACGGCAGTGACGGCGTGAAGCCGACGCTGGGCACATGGCTGCAACCAAACATGACAATCCGGGTGCAGCGTTCTGTGCCGCTTACTATTTCGGTAGACGGCCGTATCATCCAAATTCGCAGCCACCATAGCAACGTGCTGGACGTATTGGCGGAGGCAGGCATCGGGCTGGTGGGGTTCGATTACACTATCCCCGGCCCTGACACGCCGCTAAAGGCCAACGACACCATTCAGGTGGTGCGCGTAACCGAAGATTTTCGTCTGGTCGATGAACCGATTCCGTACCAAACCCTGTGGCAAGCGTCTGATCAGCTCGATTTGGACACAACGGCCGTTGTGAGCGTGGGCCAGCCCGGCATTTTGCGGCAGCGGGTGCGGGTGCGGTATGAAAACGGCATCGAGGTCAGCCAAACAGTTGATGGTGAATGGGTCGCCCAGCAACCAGTGAATCAGGTCATTGGCTACGGCACCAAGATCACCGTCCGCACCGTAAATACGCCACAAGGCCCGCTGGAATATTGGCGGGTGGTGCGAATGCGCGTTACGTCTTACACAGCGGCCAGTTCTGGCAAGCCGCCGGACCATCCGCAGTACGGCATCACTGCTAGCGGCCTACCGGCTGGCACCGGCATTGTGGCGATTGATCGCAACGTCGTGCCCTTTCGCTCTGAGGTGTATGTGCCTGGCTACGGCGTGGGCTTTGCTGGAGACACGGGCGGTGGCGTGCGCGGCCGTTGGATCGATCTGGGCTATGATGAAGATGAATACAAAAGTTGGTCCGGCTTTGTGGATGTGTATTACCTCACGCCCGTTCCTGCGCCAGAAGATATAAACTATTTGCTACCAGCCAACCTGCCTTAGGAAGTGGAAAAGATTTCAGAAGTCTTCGAGGCAATTTGCTTATTATCAGAAAGAAACAAGACTTTTGAAATCTACGCTTCGTAACATGAGTTACCCAATTACCCACCATGCACCCAAGACAGCTCCTCACCCAATACCAAATCGAACCGAAAAAGAGCCTGGGGCAAAATTTTTTGTTCGATGAGAACGTACTGGCCCACATTGTGGAAGCAGCAGAGCTGCAACCCTTTGAGCCTGTGCTGGAAATTGGGCCAGGGCTGGGCAGCCTAACGCGGCTTTTGGCGCAAACGGCTGCTTCCGTCACGGCCGTTGAGCTAGATCAACGCTTCCTCCCCATCCTGCAAACCGAGCTAGCTTACTTTGACAATGTCCGCGTGATTCATGGCGACATTTTAGAGCAAAATCTGGATGCCTTGTTTGACCAGCCGTACAAAGTCGTGGCCAATGTCCCTTACTACATCACCGGAGCCATTTTGCGCCATCTGCTTTCCGCCAAGCAAAAACCAACAACGGTGGTCATGACCGTGCAAAAAGAGGTGGCCGAGCGAGTAACGGCCGTTCCCCCAAAAATGAGCCTGCTGGCCGTCAGCACCCAGCTGTACGCCACGCCCGAACTAATCACCACCATCAAAGCGGGGGCATTTTGGCCGCGCCCTGATGTCGATTCGGCCGTCCTGCGACTGACACTTTTCCCAGAACCGCCGCTCCCCTTCGCCGAGGAAAAGAGATTCTTTACAATTGTGAAAGCAGGATTCAGCCAAAAACGGAAGCAGCTAAAAAACAATCTGCGCCAATTGGGGTATAATCAGGACGAAGTTACGGCCGTATTACAGGCTGCTCACGTAGACGGCCGTCGGCGTGCCGAAACGTTAACCCTAACCGAATGGCTTGCCATTTACCAACACCTGTGATTTATGACGCAACTTTCCAACAAACTGACCAACTTCATCCAGCAAATGCCCAAGGCGGAGATTCATATCCACCTGGAAGGCTCTATCCAACCCAAAACCGTCCTGGAGCTAGCCAAAAGACACGGCAAAGTGGATACCCTGCCCAGCAATACTGAAGAAGGGCTGCGCCGCTGGTTCACTTTCATCGACTTCCCCCACTTTGTAGAAATTTACCTTACCATCCAGGATTTAATCCGCACGGCCGATGATTTTGCCCTGATTGTGTATGAAAACGGGGCCGACATGGCCGCGCAAAACATCCGCTACCGCGAACTCACCGTTACTCCCTATACCCATATAGATTACCAAGACAAAGGGTTAAATTTTGCGGAACTTTACCGGGGGCTGGAAAACGGCCGTAACCAAGCCAAAGAAGCATTTGGCGTCGAGATGCGCTGGGTATTCGACATCGCGCGCAACTTCACCGACAATGAAGACGGCAGCTATGACCCCACCCCCGCCGAAAAAACTCTGGCATATGCGCTCGAAGGCAAGAAAAGCGGCGGTGTTGTTGGCTTTGGCTTAGGTGGTTACGAAGTTGGCTACCCACCAGAACGATTTGCCCATGCATTTGAAAAAGCAAAGGGGGCTGGATTGCTCAGCGTGCCCCACGCAGGAGAAACAGTTGGCCCAGAGAGCATCTGGGGCAGCCTAAGAGTATTACAAGCTGACCGCATCGGCCACGGCGTGCGCGCCATCGAAGACCCTGGTCTGCTTGCGACCCTCAAGGTGCAGCAGATCCCGTTGGAAATTAATATCACTAGCAACATTTGCCTCAACGTGTTCCCCAACCTGGCCTCCCACCCCATCCGCCAACTCGATGACCGTGGGCTGTTTGTCACAATCAACAGCGACGACCCCCCGCAATTCAACACCAGTCTAGTAGAAGAATATAACATATTGGCCCGCGAATTTGGCTATGATGCCGCTGGTCTGGCGCGCATCGCGCGCAATGCTTTCGTTGCTGCTGGCGTGGAGACAGAAGTGAAAGAACGTCTGCTGCAAGAGTTTGACACCTGGGTGCGTGAGAATCGCTAAGCCGGTATTCGGTAGACAGTGAGACGGTAAACAGCCTCTTTTTTCTCTGCGTGTCTCTGCACCTCCTCAGTGCAGCTCTGTGTTCCGCTTTTATTTTTTTAGCGCAGACAATAGTCAAATTACTGGTGCAAAATGCGGTTGAAGCGGCGGCTGAGGGGCAAAATCCACAGCAGCTGGTATACAAACCCTACCAACGCTACTGGCCAAATCCCTGGTTCGCCAGCCTCAATCATCCAATACAGCTTGGGTGGCCAATAGGTGGGCAGCAGCCCGAACGCCCACTGCCAATTTCCCTCGATAAAGTAGGCGGCAAACGGCACCACAAAAAAGATGCCTGCACCTTTCATGAGGGCAAAGCCTTGCACTTTGTTGCTAGCAAAAGCGGCCATAAAAATGGCCAATAGCGGAGCCAGCGGCGCGGCAACCAAGCCCAGCAGTAGAAGTTCCCAAAATGTAAAGGCTGTCACTCCTGCCAGCGGCAAGGAGATGACTAGAAGCAACACGGTCAACAGGATGGGCATCCCCAAGCGGTAGGCCACATAGCTGTTCAATGAGAGTGGGGTCACTTGCAGAGCAATCAGGCTACCTTCATCTCGCTCGTCTAGCAGTAAAAAACCGATGACAACGCCGAAAACCGCTGGTGCTCCAATGACCAGATAGCTCATCAGCATCACCACGTAGGGTGACAAATCAAACTGGATGCGCGTTTGCAGCTCAGTTACCAACCAGGGCCAGCCAAAGCGCACCAGCAGGGCCAGCAGCAAAGGGATGAAAACCATCCAGCGCAGCATTTCATCTCGTCCCACATTGCGGACATCAATGGGACCGAGGGCTTTGAATACGGCCGTTCCTTTCATAACAATTCCTCCAGAGAACCAAACACGATCACGCCTGCTGCAAAATGATGAACCGATAAAAAATGCGTTGGCTCACCTTGAACAGCAAGCCAATCCACAGAGCGGCATACACCACGCCGTACACGATTTGCCAGGTGGCAATGGGCTGGAAGGCACCTTTGAGCAGCAGCAGCGTGGCTTGCACTGGATGCAAATACAGCAGCGGCGAACTCCACAGCCCCAAATAATCCAGCAGCGGCAGCGTCAAGGTCATGGTGATGAGTACCGACGGCATGAGGAAGCGGTTGATGCTGTCGTAGCGAGCCACGGCAATGAAGCCAAACAGCACATTGAAGCCCGCCATCAGCCCCAAACCCAGCAGGAGCAGCAGGAGATTATAGTTGAGGCCGTAAACGGCCGTTACAATCGCCACATTCTCCACCAATGTGAGCAACGTCAGGCTGATCACTTTGGCTGCCAGGTATTCGCTTTGCCGCAGCGGGGAGACGATAAGCCCTTCCAGCACGCCGTCCCCTTTTTCCAGCAAAACCAGCCCAGCCATGAAATAAAAGGTGCCGATGGTCATGTTGCCCAACACGAAAATGGGCAATATGGTGGGCAGCTCGGTGCGGGGGAATTGCCACAGCACAATCGTCATGATGATGGCAATGAAGGCCGCTGCATAGTAAAAGCCCTGCCGGAACTGCAAGCGCATCTCCCAGCGTACGGCCGTTTGCAATCGTGTCATGCCAACTGCCTCCCGGTGACCTCGATGAAAATCTCTTCGAGCGTCGCCTCCTGCGTATGCATTGTTTTGATGCTACCCTCACGGAGCAACTGCTGGAAACGGCCGTCATCCGCTAATCCGGCCAGGGCAAACTCCGCTTGGGCCACATGCCCATTTTGCTGAAAGCCAACCTGCACGTGCGGACGGCCGTACTGTAAGCGCAGCGCATCCGGTGCGTCGATCAACTTGATTTCGCCATCTACAATAAACGCCACGCGGTCGCACAGTTCCGAGGCTACATTCATATCGTGGGTGGTTAGGAAAATTGTCGTGCCAGCCGCCTGTTGCTGCCGGATTAGCTCCTTGATGCGCCGCGCATTTACCGGGTCCAGCCCCGCCGTTGGCTCATCCAAAAAGAGCAGTTGCGGCTTGTGCAGCAACGCCCGGGCCACGCTCAGACGATTTTTCATCCCCTTGGAGTATTGCCCAACTGGCAAATCGCCATCATTTTCCAGGCCTACCAACCCTAAAAGCTCTGCTGGCGGGCGCGTTGCCGTTGCATACAGCGCGGCGTAGTAGGTCAGGTTTTCGATGGCGGTGAGCTTCAGGTAATGGTTGGGCAGCTCAAAGGAGACGCCGATCTGTTCGTAATAATCGGAACCCCAACGGGTCAACGGCCGTTCCAACACCGTCACCTCCCCCGTAAACCCGCGCAGCAGCCCGTTCAGAATCTTTTGAGTGGTGGATTTGCCCGCCCCGCTCGGCCCCAGGAAGCCAAAGATTTCTCCTTTGGCCACGTGGAAGTTGAGGTTGCGTACGGCCGTTTTTTGGCTGCCAGTGTAGGTAAAACTCAAGTTGGCTACACGAATCATGCTCTGTTTCCTTTTTTTGCCACGGATTGCGCGGATTAAAAGGATTAAAAAAAAATCCACGATAATCCGCGTAATCCGCGGCTAATTTTCTTGACGTTCCACGGCAATGAGCGTCGCGCCCAGGTCGCGTAGGCGGTTGAGGAAGCCGTAGAGGGCACTTTGGTCAGGCAGAACGGTCGTAATCACTGTTTCGTTATTGACATAACAGATAGATACGGCTGCATACCGCACCAATCTCGCCCCGTCCAATCGCCCCTGTACCCGAATTTGGTACCTTGCAGCCTCGGTGTCAATCACAATTACTGCTCCAGCTTTTGCACGATGGCTACCGCCTGAGCGATACCGTCCTCTGCCTGAATTTTGCGGCCCAGGTCAGCGGCACGCTGGCGCATTGGTTGGTCGGTAACGGCCGTTTCAATTGCCGCCGCCAGCCGATCGACCGTGAGCTGTTTGCGCGGGATGGGCTGCGGCCCCACGCCCAGTTGGGCTACCCGGTTGCCCCAAAATGGCTGGTCAGCAAAGAAGGGGATGATGATGGACGGTACAGCCGCTCGCAAGCCAGCGGCCGTTGTGCCTGCCCCGCCATGATGCACCACCGCCGCCATCCGCGGAAAGAGCCAGGCGTGTGGCGCGGCCTCCAGCATGAAGATGGTTTCAGGCAAATCGGTTGCCTGCAAGCCACCCCAGCCAGACATGAGCACGGCCCGCTGCCCAGTTTTGGCCAGGGCGGCAGTGACGAGAGCGGCCGTTTCTTCCGGTTTGCGATTGGTCATGCTGCCAAAGCCGACGTAAACGGGGGGCGGGCCATCTGCCAAAAAATCAACCAAAGCGGGCGGCGGCGTCCACCTTTCTTCAGCTTCTAAAAACCAGTAGCCAGTTACCTGGGCTTCAGGGGGCCAATCGGCTGGCGGGGCAATTACTGCCGGACTGAAGCCATACAAAATTGGCAGCCCGCGACTCTGTTTGGCGTGAAACGGCCCAAAGAATGGGGCATTCGCCACGCCCAACTGCTGTTGCCGCGCCAAATTGTCTGCTTTGCGCGAGCCTTGCCACATAATTTGCCGGGTAACGTGGTGGGACAATCGGTTTAACCAGCTGGGCACCGGGCGCGGCAGCAAAGCCCCAGCAAAAGCACTGGTCGGGGTAAAGGGCACATAGTACGCTTGCACCACAGGCAGATTCAGCTTCTCTGCCAGTGACAGCCCCATGAAGAATCCACCCAAGCCGGCAATGATCAAATCGGCCCCTTCACAGGCAACCAAACCATCCTCGGCCCATTCCAGCGCGGCTTTTTGGGCCGCTTTGGCGGTGTAGGCATTAATTGCCAAAAAGTTGCCTTTTTCCAGCAGTGCCTGCATTTCATCACTTTCGGCAACTGCCTGCACGTTGCCCCGCGCAATCCAAAATTCCAGGCCGTGGGCGGTAACTAATGGCTCAAAGGCATCATGGGTCATGAGGCGCACTTCGTGGCCTGCGGCAAGCAAGCCCTTGCCCAATGCCACGTAAGGCTGCACGTCTCCCCGGCTGCCCAATGCTATGATGACAATTCGCATAAATTGCTCCAGATTGAAATAATGATGAGGAAATGATACGGCCGTTCACCTACGGCCGTCATTGAACGAAAGGTGAATTGTGGGGGTTGATTCGGAGAAATAGGACACGGATGACACGGATTATTAAACCAGGAAGTCAGCTGCTGGCTTCAGGGACGCGGGAAAATTCGTACAGTTCGGCAAAGATGTTGCCGTCGAAGGTGATTGTCAAATCCATCTTGTCGGCAAAAAAGGCAACGGTGGCCGAACCGCTGAACTCGTCGTAACCGGACAGGATAACCGACGTATCCTCCACAAACAGGTAACGCATCTCAATGATTTCACCAGTTTCAACGTCTTCAATCAGCAAACGGCCGTCTGCCTGAAAATCGAAAATCTTGTGGCCGAAACGGCCGTCATTCACTTCCCACCGGCCCACAATGTAGGCAGATTCTTCTGACGCAACGCCCGCTTCCGGCTGCGTCAGGTCTGGTGCTTCAGCAGATGCTCCGCAACCGATTGCTAAAAACATGAACACAACCACGACCCAAATCAAGTTAACGCCAAACAATTTTCTCATCAAAATCCTCAAGCATGTGGCCGCGAAATTTACGACCAAAAATTTACAGAAGTTTAAGCTGCCGTGCCTGCGCCACTGCTTCGGTACGACGGGCGACACCCAGCTTGCCGTACACGTTGTTGAGATGCTTCTTCACCGTGCCGACCGTTACAAACAGCTGCTCGGCAATTTCTCGATTGGAACGGCCGTCTGCCACCAGCCGCAACACCTCCAACTCCCGTGCACTCAACGGCTCCAGCAGAGGCTGGGTTAGTGCGCCTTGCCCAAACTCTGCCAGCACGGCAGCAACAAACGCCGGAGCCACCTCACGCACCCCTGGCAGCAGCGTGGCGATGCGTTCTCCTTCATCTAAAAACAGCCGACGGTAATTTTCTGGAGCTGCCAGGCGAACGGCCGCTGCCAGAGCCATTTTTGACTGCTCTTTTTGCCCCAGTTGATGATGCGCCTGCGCTTGCAGCAAGGCTCCATTCATCTGCACCAGCTTTCGCCCGGTTCGGCGCACCCGTTGGGCAAGCTGCACCAAAAATTCTAATGCTGCCGATGGCAAATTTTGCGCCAGCCGCAGCCGCGCCAGCACCAGCAAATCCAGCTCCTGCTGGTAAACAGTAACTTTGTTGAGGGTATCAACGGCCGTTTCTGCCCATCGTTCCACGGGTTCAACCTCCCCCTGCCGCAACAGCAACTCCGCCTCAACAGCTGCCAGCAGCGGCGTGTAAGCATCAAAACGAGCCTGGCGCAAACGCGCCTGAACGGCCGTAAGCATCCCGCGCGCTTCAGCCGCTGCCCCCTGTGCTTGCCGCAGTCGGGCCAGGGCTAGCTGTGCTGAAATATCGGCCCCCAGCAGTGCCAGCGACTCGATGAACGTCATGCCCTGCTGAATGAGCTGCTCCGCTTCAGCCAATTCATTTGCCTGATAAACCAGCTCCCCTAGCGTTATCAAGGCCAGCCCCATCATTGGCGGCGGCGATTGGCTGGCCTGCAACTCGGCAATGAGGTCACGGCATAGCTTTTCCGCTTCGCGCCGTTGGGCCTGCGCGTTCAACGCCTGCGCTAAATTCACCGTGGCCCCCACCGTCATAAATGGATCCTCGCTGGCACGACCAGCCGCCACCGCTTGCCGCAGCGTATCTACCGAGTCGGCCACATTCCCCTGTGTATTTTGGGCTTCGGCCAGGATGAGCAGCACCATGTTGCGAAAAAATTGCTCGGAGGTATCCAGTTGATTCAGCACGGCTTGTACCTGAACAACGGCCGTTTCGCTGGCAGTTTGGGTCAAAGTCAGGCAGGCTTGCAGCGACAGCAAGCGGGGCAAAGCATCTCCACCGGCCTGGGCAGCAAGCGAGGCGTAGCGACCCGCTTCGTCCCCCTGCCCCATCAGCCAATGCAGCCAGCCCGCGTTAGCCGCCAGTTCCGCATCCGCTGCCACCAGAGCAGTAGGCAGCGCAGCAAGCCAGGTGTGCAGCGTGGCCAGTTCACCCTGGTTCAACGCCGCTGGTGCCGCCTGCTTGATCAGTTTCGCCGCCAAATCAAAGTCGCCAGCGGCCAGAGCGTAGCCAATGGCTTCTGGCAACAGCTTTTGGTCGGCCAGCCACTGTGCCGCCCGGATTTGCACGGCCGTTTGCCGGGTGGGTTCCAGTTCGGTGCGGAGCAGATCGGCAAAGAGGCGGTGGTAGCGGTACCAGTGGCGACGGCCGTCTAGCGGCACCAAAAAGAGGTTGGCCTGTTCAAGCTGGCGCAGCAGCTTTGCACTGTCGTCTCGTCCGGTCACGGCGGCAGCCAGCTCCGGGGTGAAACGGTTTAGCACGGCCGTTTCTTGCAAAAAGGTGCGGCGATCGTCTGACTGCTGCTGGAGGACTTCCGCGAGTAAATAATCCAGCACGTACCGATTGCTGCCGCCAAAATCAGCCAATCGTGCCGCCAAGGCCGCTTCCTGGCTGGCAACGTTGGCCAGAGCCAGTGCCGCCAACTGCAAGCCCGCCGCCCATCCTTCGGTGCGCCGGGTCAGGGTGGCAACGGCCGTTTCTGGCAATTCCACCTGCATGGTTTGGCGCAAAAATGCGGCCGTTTCGTCGGCAGAAAATTGCAGATCACGCTGACGCAGCTCCACCAGTTCCCCCCGCGCCCGCAGGCGGGGCAGCGGCAGCGGCGGGTCTTCGCGGCTGGTAAGCAACAGGTGGGCATTGGGGGGTAAATGGTCTACAAAAAGGGCAACGGCCGTTTGCACCAAATCGTTCTCAATCAGATGAAAATCATCCAGCACTAGCAGCAGCGACTGATCAAAAGCAGCAATTTGGTTGAGCAGCTGCGTCACCAGCGGCTGGAGCGTGGCGAGCGGCGTGGGCAAGCTGGCTAGCAAGCCTTCGCCCAGCGCGGGCGCAATTTGCTGCACTGCCGCTAGCCAATACGCCGCAAAACGTGCCGGATCATTGTCCGCCTCATCCAGCGACAGCCAGGCCACGCTTTCTGGTGGCAGTTCGGCGGGTAGCTGGGTGAGCCATTCCACCGCCAGCGACGTTTTGCCAAAGCCAGCCGGGGCAGATATGAGGGTGAGGGGTCTGAGGAAATGGCCGTCACCCCAGAGCCGGTCGTTACATTTTTTTACTAACTGGGGGCGCAGTACGCGAAACGGCCGTAGCGGCGGCATAAACAGCTTCGTTTGCAGTAAAGACCCGGTTTCAGACATGGAGGCAATTATAGGCAGGACCGCCACGTTTGGCACAATGCCCCATTTTTCAGATAATCACACAACTTGCTCAGGAGCCAAAGGAGAGTGGCATGAAGATTAAATTGCATCGTCCCCGACGCGCTGTCTGGAACGTGACCGTTGTCTTATTTTTACTGAGTTTAGCTGGTTTTTTCCTAAACGTGCCAATCCTAGATAATTTAGCCTACTATTTGATGCTTTTGGCCGCCAGCCTGCTCATTTTGGGAACCTGGGTCATCTAATGAGCAAACATCTTGTTATCGTGGCGGGCAACATTGGGGCAGGCAAAACTTCACTCACCGAACGCATCGGCGACCGGCTTGGCTGGCGCACCGCCTACGAATCTGTCATCGACAATCCCTATTTGGCCGATTTTTATGCCGATATGCGCCAATGGTCCTTCCATTTGCAGGTTTTTTACATCGGCCACCGCGCCGAGCAATATTTGCAGCTGGCCCGCAGCCCAGAATCTGCCATTGCCGACCGCAGTATCTACGAAGATGCCTACATTTTTGCCCGCGCCCTGCACCATATGGGCAACTTGAGCGAGCGCGATTATCACGCTTACCGTCGCGCCTTTGATCTGGTGGTCGATGGCCTACCCAAACCGGATTTGCTGCTTTATTTGAAGGCACCCGTGCCCGTTCTGCTCGATCGCATTCAGCAGCGTGGCCGCGCGATGGAAAGCGGCATCGCCGCCGACTATTTGGCTCTGCTAGATACATTCTACGACGACTGGCTGCGCTCGTTTGATGTTTGCCCGGTGCTGGTCATTCCCAGTCAGGATTTAGACTTTGTCAACAAACCACAGCATCTAGACATTGTGGTGCAACGTATTCAAGATAAGCTCTCTGGTCAAGAAAAGGTCGTCTTCCCGGATTAACTCCTTTTGTCATTACTTCAGCAAGCTCAGCACAAGTTTAACGCAGCGAAAAATCCCGTTCAACTTTGCTGGCACAGCACGTTGGCTTTTGTAACTCAGTCGGGATGCTTCACTTCGTTCAGCATGACAAGTGTAAATAACTGCGCTTTCTGAGTGCTCAAAATAAGGAAGGAATGCTACAAAACGATAAGGTGCGCCTGCGGGCAATTGGGCGGGAGGATTTACCTGCATTGGCCCGTTTCAACAATGATTTAGAGGTCGAGCTAGCTGGTAGCGGCGATCCGCCCTGGCCACAAGCCTTGGCGCGGCTCACGGCCGAATATGAAGCCAAGTGGAGCCAGGGCGGCCGTGATGGCAACACGGGGAGCGTGGAGTTTGCCATTGAGGGCAACGGGCAGTTCATCGGCATTTGTGCGCTGTTCAATGTGGACCAGACCGCCCGCACTTGTGAGTTGGGCATCACCATTGGGGACAAGACGGCGTGGGGGCAAGGATACGGCCGTTCCGCCATCAGCCTCTTGCTGGAATATGCCTTTGTGTACCACAACATTCACAAAGTCACGTTGCAGGTAAACGGCCGTAACCAGCGAGCCATCCGTGCGTACCACGCCTGCGGGTTTGTAGAAGAAGGGCGACAGCGGGAACAAGTGTGGAGCAACGGCCGTTACGACGATCTGGTACACATGGGCATTTTGCGCCGCGAATGGTCCTCCCAGTCGGTCTAATCCTCCGTTTTACGAATCCCACATACCCATGCTATACTTTTAAGTAAGCAATGTGTCCTTATGTTGGCCAGCAGTGAGCAAGACGAACTGTACTGTGAAAAGTATGATGAACGAGAGAGGTGGGAAACGGCCGTACTCGTTCACCACTATCCGACTCTCCTGTGTCGGTGACCACAGCGGACTATTTTGGAGGTCTAAATGAGCACGGAAATTCGCGGCACAGCCCATTTTATTCAGCAAGAAAATATTCGGCTCCAAAAAGAAAATGAGCGGCTACAGCAAGAAGTGGTGCGCTTGCGCCTCATCCTGCGGAATCTGGGCAATCTTAACCAGATGGCTCTCTCCATCCACCCTGAAACTGATATTCTCATGCTGCTGGATCAAATTTTGCAGGCGGCATTAGACAGCATTCAGGCAGAGGATGGCTCACTGCTGTTGGTTGATGAGGAGACACAAGAGCTTTCTTTTGTGGTAGTACATGGCGCAGTGCGCACCAAGTTGGTGGGGCATCGCATTCCGTTGGGCATGGGCATTGCTGGCTGGGTTGCCCAACACGCTGAATCGGTTGTTGTACCCAATGTACAATCAGACCCGCGCTTCTCCTCCCGCGTTGATCAGGCGTTTCACTTCAAAACGCGTTCGTTGGTCTGCGTACCTATCGTGTTCTCAGGTCGGGTTTTGGGCGTCATTCAAGCCTTGAACAAAAGCAATCGCAAAGAGTTTGTGAATGCTGATCTGCTCATGTTGAACGTGGTGGCACAACTGGCGGCTGCGGCCATCGCTCGCGCTGAAAAGGTGCTGCTCGGCGAAGAGTAAGCAAACCTGCTTGTTTAATCAGCCAACACCTGGCAGCCCACCTCTGAAGGGTGGTCTAACACGATGGCGCGCCTAGGCACGCTGCGCACGGCCCATAAAACGGCCGCATCTCCCCCAGCCGCCAGCAACATCAATGTCGCCCACATCACCAGCAGCGGTTGCTGCAACGCCACCCCTGCAAAACCGGGCAGTATCCCCAAAAAGATGCCAGGCAAAGCAACAGAAATTCGGTAAGCGGCCGTTTGCAATGGATCGCGGCAATGGGCATAAGGAGCCAACCCCTGCCAGCTAAAGCCAAACTTTATGCGCCGCCACGGCACGCCCCCTACGAGCCAAAAGCCAACTGCATGCAGCAGTTCATGCACAACAATGCTCACGACCAGTACCAAAATAAGCGTGCTAATCCCCCCCAACGAGCTATCTAAAAAGGCGGCAAAGGGCCAAACATTCCAAGCCACTTTGTAAGGTAGCCAAAAAAGAATAAAAGCAATTGGCAGCATTAAGAGAGCCATCAAATTGGCCAAATTCATGGGCACGGTGGCATCGTAGGCAATTTTGGTTTCCTGCTTCTCTTCGGGCATCGGTTTATTCTTCCTCTGGCAGCAATATGCGAAATTGGTCTTGACGAGATAAAGCACCATCAAAAAAAGCGACCAGCCGATGATTGTATTCATCCTGGCGAGCGTGCCAACCTTGGCCATGTCGCGCTTCGGGAATTTGCCAAAAGACGGCCGTTTCCACCGTATCTGCCAAATATTTTAGCATCTTTGCCTCGCCTCCTTCCCCCGCTGCGATCAATAATAAGGGACGGCCGTTTAACCGCGCTGCCGCCGCCGCATTAGACGGCAATGATTGCTGCCGAGCAAAGCGCAAAATGAACTGCATGTACAATTGTTGCTGCCAGTAACCTAACCGTCGCCACCAGGAATCAGGCGGTGGCACGTCAGCCAAAACCGCCGGGCTGCTGCCTTCGCCAACCACGGCGCGAATTGCTACCGTTTGGGCTGCCGCTTGCAGGGCAAACAATCCACCTACAGAAATGCCCATCACGCCGATGCCTCCAGGCTGCACATCGGGCCGTTTGCTCAGGTAAGCAACGGCCGCTAACAAATCATCGACGCCAGACTGTCCGCGAGCAAACCGACGCCCGCCGCTGCTGCCGTGTGCCCGCAAATCGTACATGAGAATGCCATACCCGGCTTGCAGCAACGCCTCTGCCTGGTGGATCACCCCCAGCCGATTGCCACTATGCCCATGCAGCAAAATAACGGCCGCTTTGTTACGTGAGGGAATATACCAACCTGCCAGCTTCACTCCGTCCTGGCTGGTCAGCACCACATCTTCGTACGTCACCCCCAAATTGGTAGGCGTGAAGTAGGCAATTTTCATGCGTGGCGGGCGCACAAACAGAAAGGCAGCATAAAACGGCCGAAACAAATAATAGAAAATCAGCAGGGGGATAAAATACAGAATCTCTACCGGAAAACCATCGCCCACCGAGAGATTCTAACCCAATCTACGCCAATTGACCGATCCGAAAAATGTGGCAAACGTACATTGACGGGACTCTTCATGCGCTGTATGATACGCACAGGTTTGCTCAACACGGCAAATCATTAACAATTTACCAGCAATGAATTCAGGTGCGCCCTGCCCGGATGCGCGGCGCACAAAGCATATTGCTTTGCAGGGGAAGCCTGGTGGCCTGTTTAAAAGAGTTAAACAGGGAGTCCGGCACTGTCCCGCAACGGTAAAGAATTGTGAATTATGAATAATTAATCGTTAATTCTTAATTATTCACAACTCACGATTACCAAGTCCGAATACCTGCCTGTTTTCTTGCTCGTAGCCTTCGTGGACAAAGGTAAGCGAGTCGAAATGTGTTTTTTCAATCGCAACATGAATAGCTCACCTCTGTGTGAGCTTTTTTGTTGTCTTCCAATCCATCAGCATACGCAAATATCGGTGGTTCTGGCAGCTTGCCTTGTGCATAAGGAAACAGTTCTTTTGTCAGAAGGAGACAACATATGAAGAAGTTTTATCCCCTCACTTTATTCCTCTTGCTCACGGCTTTGCTGCTGGCAGCCTGTGGCGGCACCAGCAGTGAAGAACCCGTTGCCGACACCACCTCTGCCGACGAACCGAGTGCAGCCGAAGAACCTAGTACGGCCGCAGAGCCAACGGCCGAACCGGAAGAGGAACCAACGGCCGTTCCCACCACAGAACCCACCCAGGAGCCAACGGCCGTTCCCACCGAAGAACCGATGGCTGAAGCCCCAACCAGCAACCTCACCGACGGCTGCGTAGAAAATTATGACGAAACGGTAGATTATTTTCCAGAGAAAACGGCCGTCTCTTACGCTGACGGCTTTACCGTCGACTATTTCAACAACTACAAAGTTGTCACCGTGGCGGCCCCCTGGCTGGGCGCAGAAGATTCTGCCACTTACGTGCTGGTGCAGTGCGGCACGCCTAATCCTTCCGGGTTTGACGACGCCGTTATGTTCGATGTACCAATTACCAGTTTCGTCTCCATGTCTACCACCTACCTGCCCCATCTGGATCAACTTGGCCGGCTAGATAGCCTGGTGGGTGTCGATTTTGCCAGCTACGCCTACAACGCCACCGTGCAGGAAAAATATGCCGCCGGTGAGCTAGTGGAACTTGGCAGCGGCGCCACCGTAGATGTGGAAGCCGCCTTGGCACTGGAACCACACATCATCATGACTTCCGCCAGCGGCTCCGCCGATTTTGATACCCACCCCAAGCTGCAAGAAGTGGGGTTAACAGTGATGCTCAATGCGGACTATCTGGACGTTACGCCGCTGGGTCGGGCCGAGTGGGGCAAATTTATTGCGGTGCTTTACAACCAGGAAGCGGACATCAATGCCTGGTTTGATGGCGTTGCTGCGGAGTATGAAGCGTTAACCGCCCTAACTGCCGACGTTGCAGAACGGCCGTCTGTGTTTACCAACACGCCGTTTGAAGGCACCTGGTACATGCCGGGCGGGCAAAGCTACACGGCACTGCTGCTGCAAAATGCCGGAGCAAACTACCTCTGGGGGACAGATGAGTCATCCGGCACGCTCTTTCTCGACTTCGAGTCTGTATTTGACCAGGCGGCTGACGGGACATATTGGATCAACCTCGGCTTTGTCTCTTCGTTGGCAGATTTAGAAGTGGCAGACGAACGGTTTGCCGATTTTGCCGCCTTCCAAAACGGCACGGTATACAACTACGATCTGCGCACCAACGAGTTTGGCGGCAATGATTTCTTTGAAAGCGCGGCCGCCAATCCACAGCTCGTCCTGGCTGATCTGATCAAAATTTTCCATCCAGAACTGCTGCCAGATCATGAGTTTGTATATTACCGATTGGTTGAGTAACGATTAGGGAGATTGGAGATTAGAGATCGGAGATTTGTTTTTCAATCTCCAATCTCCGATCTCCTTTTACAATAATGCGCCACGAAACACGCGAAATGCCAACGGCCGTATCTTCCCCAAACCGGCAGCGGTGGGCCATGAGCCTGCTGTTGCTGGCGTTGCTGGGCGCATTTTTGCTCAGCCTGTTCATCGGCTCCGTGCGGATTCCGTTGGATGAGATTTTGCGGATTTTGGTTGGTGGCACAGCGGAGCGGGATACCTGGGCGACCATTGTGCTCAAATTTCGCTTGCCCAAGGCGGTAACGGCCGTTCTGGCCGGGTCTGCTCTAAGCGTCAGCGGATTGCAAATGCAAACCATGTTTCGCAATCCGCTGGCCGGGCCATTTGTGTTGGGCATCAACTCTGGGGCCAGTCTGGGTGTGGCCCTGGTGGTGCTGGCCGTTGGCACAGGCAGTACCTTGCTGGCCGGGCTGGGGCTGCTCAGCGACTTTGGCATTGTGGTAGCCGCCAGCCTGGGCGCGGGGCTGGTGCTTTTTCTGGTGCTGGCGGTGGCCCGACGCGTAGAAACAATGACCCTGCTCATTCTGGGGCTGATGTTTGGCTACGCCACCAGTGCCCTGGTGAGCGTGTTGCTCTACTTTAGCATCGCCGAGCGCATCCAGGCATACATTGCCTGGACGTTTGGCAGCTTTGGCGGTGTGACCTGGCGGCAAATGCAGGTGATGGCCCCGGCAGTGCTGCTGGGCTTAACCATCGCCTGGCTGTCTGCCAAGCCGCTCAATGCGCTGCTGCTGGGCGAAACCTATGCGCAAAGCCTGGGGCTGTCCGTGCGACGCGCCCGCTTTACGGTTTTGGTCAGCGCGTCGGTAATGGCCGGGGCTATCACCGCCTTTTGTGGGCCGATTGGCTTTGTGGGCGTGGCGGTACCACATCTGTGCCGCAGCCTGTTTAGCACATCGAACCACCGCCTGCTCATTCCGGCCACTATTTTGATGGGCGGTATCGTGGCCTTGCTGGCTGATTTGCTGGCGCAGCTGCCAGGCAGCCAAACGACCTTGCCGCTCAACGCCGTCACCGCGCTGATTGGCGCGCCAGTAGTGACCTGGGTCATTTTGCGGCAGCGCAACCTGCGCTCGTCTTTTGCTGGCTAAATTAGCCACAGATTTCACGGATTACACAGATTGTGAACAGCCAATCCGCGCAATCCGTGGCTTGATGTAAGAGAAAATTATGTCTGAACCGATTTTGTACACAGAAAATTTGGCAATTGGCTATCCTAACCGCAAGGAGCCGCCCATTGTGGTGGCAGACAAGATTGGGGTTGGACTGCAGCCAGGGGAATTGGTTTGCCTTTTGGGCCCAAATGGAGCGGGCAAAAGTACGCTGATGCGTACATTGGCCAGGATGCAGGTGCCGCTGCACGGCGGTATCTTCCTCAATCAGCAAAATCTGAATCATCTCACGGCACGCCAACTGGCGCGGCAGCTCAGCGTGGTGCTGACAGAGCCAATCAACGCAGGCATGCTGACTGGCTGGGATTTGGTGGCTCTGGGGCGGCATCCGTACACAAATTGGGCAGGTCAATTGACAGCGGCGGATGAAACGGCCGTAAACCAAGCCATCGCCGCTGTGGGAGCCACATCCTTGGCCCAGCGCCACATCCACACCCTCAGCGACGGCGAGCGGCAAAAGATCATGATCGCCCGCGCCCTGGCCCAGGAACCCACCGTTATGCTGCTGGATGAGCCAACCGCGTACCTTGATCTGCCGCGCCGGGTAGAAGTAATGCACATTTTGCGTCAGCTCGCCCGCGATTCGCACCGTGCCATCTTGCTCTCAACGCATGATCTGGATTTGGCTTTGCGCAATGCAGACAAGATTTGGCTACTTCCCAAGGGAGGCTCACTACAAGTAGGTACCCCGGAGGAGCTGGTGCTAAACGGCAGCTTTGAAGCTGCGTTTCAGGCAGACGGCGTGCAGTTTGATCGCCAATCTGGCTCCTTTAAGATGGCAACGCAGCAAGCGGGGCAAGTTGATCTGGTTGGGGAGGGCCTTTCAGCGGTGTGGACAAAGCGGGCTTTAGAGCGAGTGGGGTTTGCTGTGCATGAAGGTGTCAACGGCGCGACGATGCGGGTTCAGGTATTGGCAAATGAGGGTGAGGTGGCGGACGGCCGTATCCAATGGCAGCTCATTAAACCCCAACAAACTATTACCCACCGCAACCTCACTGATTTGGTAAATGACCTTAAACAAAGTAAGGCTTCGGCAAAAAACCGCTAACCTAGCTGGGCAAACCAATCCAGCAGCGGGGCAGCCCGATCATCCATCACCTCGGTCAACACTTTTTGGTAGCCGCGCAAATATTCCTGAAGCGACAGCTCAGACAGTCGCTGGTGATTGTTGAGCAATAAACCCTCTACCCACCGTAAATTTGAGCTAATCATCGCCAGGTCACCTAGCTGCAAAGCCGCCTCAATATTGTTGCCAAATTCCTCGTTAGTATTGTTCAACAGTGCGGTTGGCATTGCAGCCAGCTCTGGCATTTGGTGCAAGCGTGCTTCAATGCTGGAGCGTTTTTCCACAAAATGTTGATGGGCGGCTGTATACGCTCTGGATGCGTCCTTTATCTTGCCGGTCGGCGGAGCGGACTGCAAAATTTTCTCGACAACGCCAGGAACCTGGTCTAACGATTTGCCTAAAAAATGCCCCGGAATGGCATCAACAACCTGGGGAATCTGGTTGAATACGATTCCACCAAACGCAAGTGGGACACCCATTTCCTGCAACTTTCTGGCCATCGGCAATAGGTTGGCGGCTGTGGTTAAGGTTTGGGCGGGCATAATAACCAGCAAAGGCTTAATTTGGGTTACCGATGCCTCCATGCGCTCCACCGGCACGTTGGCCCCTAAATAAACCACATCCCACCCTTGTCGACGCAGCATCAAGCTAATGATAAGGGGCGAGAAGGTGTGCAATTCATTCGGGGGACAAGCGACAATGATACGGCCGTTGTTGGTAGGCGCAGGCAAAGCAGCCAGCAAAGCCTCTAACTGGCGCAGCGCCAAAGCTGAGGCAAAATGCTCCTGCTGGACTGACACCCGGCCTTCATACCAGCCTTCACCTATCTCTGTCAGCCCCTGTTGCAACACCTTGTAGCAAACTGTTTCCAGCGGAAACAAAGCAAACGCCCGCGCCAGCAAATGTTGCGCCTGATACTCATCAAAGGCCAAGCACGCTTGAATCCAGGCCTCCCGTAAGTCATCCACGCGCTCACCATCAATGTGAGGGAACGTAGGTTCCGCAATTTGCTTATCGGATGTCAGTAGTGGGTTTTGGCCTTCGCTTTCTAGCTGCTGCCACAGCTCTACGGCATGGCTAATACTCATCCCCTCACCCTGGCGAGCGACCAGCCATTTAAGCATATCAATTTCATGCTGGGAATAAAGGCGGTGCCCACCACGAGTACGTTGCGGGTTTGGCACGCCATAACGACGCTCCCAGGCCCGCAGCGTATCTGGTTTTAGGCCCGTTTCGTGAACAACAACCTTCATATTAAACGTGGGAAGTAAATTATTTGAGGACATACAATTTCCTAAAACTGTTGCGCTAGAAATATGGTTTGGTGCGGCTTAAGTGTGTCACAGTTTAAAATTAGATAGTAGAAAACTGCCAAACACTTAATCATTTGCAGGGCTTATGTTAGCACGACTGTTTAGTTTTTGTCTACATTTTAGTCTGAATTGCACCGTTTACCTTGACGCTCACACTGTTATTCTGCGGCCACTTCGTTTTTTAAGGAAGGGAGCTACAATAAACAGAATGATTCGTTTCACGGTGAAGCAACTTTTGGCTAAAGAGGCAGCAGAGACCTTAGGGCATCTGATTTATGTGGTGCGAGATGCTGACCTGGTTTTTTATGTGGGCCAATCGCGGCGAGATGTGTTGACGCGATTTGGAGAGCATATGCAAAAGCCGAGCCGGTTAGGTCAACTGATTCAGCTTAATGAGCCTGCTTCGGATAATTGGTCGGTGGATTTTTATGCGCTGGCCGATTGCGCCGCCTTCGTGCGACAAAAGTCGCTTTTCGCCTTACAAGAATGGCAGCATTTTGATATGGATATGGCGGAACAAGCGATGATTCAGGCGATGCGGCCCGTACTCAATCGGGATTTTAATGAGAAGCCAACGCCACTGCCAGCGGGCTACTTGGGCCATGCTGCCTTGTTTTTGCCGAAGCCCACGACGGCTACTTCGGCGATGCTCAGCACGGCCGTTTCCCCCACAACTTCCCCACAAGACCGCATTTGGCTCAACCGGATGAGCCTGCAAGGCTGGGTGCATGAGACTGCGGGCAATCGCACTTTTTGGCGGCACGCCAGTGGCAAAACCCTCACAGAGGCAGAAATGGCTGCGTATCGGCTAGCGGGGAAATTACCAAAGATTTAATTGTGAATGGGTTCTCATTCACGATTCACAATTATTATGGGGTTGGCGTTGGGCATGGCGGCGGTGGGGTGAAGACAATCGAGTAGCTGTTGTTGGTTTCGTCCACTTCCACAACCTGCTGGGCAGAATCAGCTTCGGCATTAACACCAGCGACGGGCCCAGCATCAAAGGTAATCGAGGCAGTCGTTTCGCCAAGCGAGCCAAGGCCATCCACATTGGTTGTTGAATTGTTGATCGTCACTTCAAACGAGCCAGCGTCCCCCACGCCAAAGTTATCTACACTTACAGACACGGTGCCTGGACCACCCCAGGGACAATCGTCGTAGGTGACGGTGTAGCCGCCAATTTCCAGGTCGGGCAGTTGAGTGGCCAATGTGGGGGGTATGGTAGGTGGTTCGGTTGGCGGGACGGGGGTTGCTGTAGAAACGGCCGTTTCGCCACAAGCCACCAAAATCAGCCCAACAATTAAGACAAACAAACCAAAAACAAATAATTTCTTCAAACGCATCATAGTCATCGCCAAAATCCTTTAATGAGGAACACAGAGCCACAGGGAGAACGCTCTGTGAACCTCCGTGTTTCCTCTGCGCAACTCCGTGTTCCGCTTTTTCTTCATCAACGGCCGTCCAACGAAATCAAGCCCCGCTGCGCCGCCACCGTCACTGCTTCGGTGCGATTGCCGACGTTGAGCTTGCTCAAAATGGCACTTACATGGAATTTCACCGTGCGCTCGCTGATGATGAGCTTGGCGGCAATTTCTTTGTTTTGCAGCCCCTGCGCCAGCTCTTGCAGCACTTCCAACTCGCGGGGAGTGAGCTGCTCTAGCGGCGGTTCTGGCGGCTGGGCTACCCGCTGCATCAGCTTGTGAGCCACAATCGGCTGCAGCAGCGACCCTCCTTCATGCACCACGCGAATGGCGTTGAACAGCTCGTTGCGGGGTGCGCCCTTGAGCAAATAGCCTTGCGCACCGGCCTGAACGGCCGTTACAATGCGCTCATCTGTATCAAAAGCGGTAAACATGATGACCCGCTCATCGGGATTGGCGGCGCGGAGCTGGCGCAGCGTTTCTACCCCGTCCATCTCTGGCATTTCGATGTCCAGCAGCACCACGTCTGGTTTTGTCTCGGCGACTTGCTGAATGGTGGAACGGCCGTTGCCCGCCTGCCCCACCACCGCAAAATCTGGCTGCGTGCTCAAAATTGCCACCAAGCCATCCCGCACCACCGGATGATCATCCGCCAGGAAGATACGAATTTGCTTACTCATCCCCATCTACACCTTGCTGAATAGCGCGGGGCGTCAGCAGCACCTTGTCCACCCGCCGCCAATCCATATCCATCACCTCAAAGCCAAAGCCTTCCCACTCAAATGTATCCCCAGCACGGGGAATCCGCCCTAGATAAAGCATTACAAAACCGCCCAGCGTCTGGTAAAAATTTTGTTCTTCTTCTGGTAGTTCATCAATATTGAACAGCATCTTGAAATCGTCGATGAGCATTTTGCCATCTACCAGCCAAGAACCATCCTCCCGCTTGGTGGCTGTGGGGTCTTCGGGATCGTGAAATTCCGGGACGTCACCCACAATGGTTTCCAACAAATCGTTAAACGTCAGCAACCCTTCCACGCCACCGTGCTCATCTAGCACAAAGGCAATCTGAGCCTTTTCCTCTTTGAACCGCTCTAGCAGTTCCAGCACGGGCAACCCTTCCGGCACAAACAAAGCTGGCTGAATTACCGCTTCAAGATCAAGCGGTTTACCAGACAAACTTTGCGCCAATAAATCCTTCCCAAACACAATGCCTAGCAAATTATCTGCTTCATCCCGCGAAACGGGAAAACGGGAATGGCCACTTTCAATGATTTTTTGTCGGTTAACTTCCAGCGGATCATCCAGATCAAGCCAAACAATATCGGTGCGATCCGTCATGAGGGCATTTACCCTCTGGTCGTCCAGGCGGAGCACCTGCTCCACCATTTCTTCTTTTTGGGGATTGATGATGCCGCTTTCGGCACCTTGCTGCACCAAAATTTGCAGCTCCTCCACGGTAACGGGGGGCACCTCAGCAGGTTTTATGCGCAGCAAGCGCAACACCAATCTGGTAGAGAAACTCAGCAAACGCACTAGCGGCAAAGCCACTGTTGCCAGTACGTTCATGGGCCGAGCCATGAGGCTGGCGATGCGTTCTGGATTATTTAGCCCAATTTGCTTGGGCACCAGTTCGCCAATGACCAGAGACAGGTACGTGATAATCACCACGACAATGCCTAAGCTCACGCTCTCGCTGTAAGGCCCGATAAGCGGCAGATTTTCCAGCAAGGGGGCCAAATCTGTGGCAATGGTTTGCCCCCCAAACACACCTGCCAAAATACCAATGAGGGTAATGCCAATTTGCACCGTCGAGAGAAAATCTTCGGAATCATTGGCCAAACGCAACGCCTGCTGTGCGCCCCGCTTGCCTTCGTTGGCCTGCTGCTGCAAACGGACTTTACGCGCTGAAACCACAGAAATTTCGGCCATCGCAAAGATGCCATTGGCAATAATTAAAAGCAAAACAATTATCATTTTTAGTTACACATATTCTCCTGAAAAGCGGAACACAGAGAGATTGGCGTAAATGTCTGCGAATCTATGTCCGTAATTATAGTCAAAGCGGTAGTTCTGCCTCCAGTTTTGTTCCTTGGCCGGGCGTGCTTTCGATGTGAAAACGGCCGTTCAGCAATTTCACCCGCTCATTCAACCCCACCAAACCAAATCGGCCCTGTTCCACATTTGCCGGATCAAAACCGCGGCCATTATCTTGCACAGTTAGCGTAACCGCTTGCGGGGTTGCCACCAATTTTACCGTGATTTGGCTAGCTTGGGCGTGCTGGCAGGCATTGTTAATCGCTTCCTGAGCAATGCGGTAAATACCGCTCTCCACACGCGGCGTCAGCGGCTGATTGCCGCCCGTTACCAGCAAATCAACCGGCAGCGGGGCGGCTTCGGCCAGCAATGCCAACGCCTCGACAAGTGTATGCCCAGCCAAGGGTGCCGCCCGTAAATCCAGCACGGAACGGCGCGCTTCTTCGAGGTTGGCTCTGGTGAGCGCGAGTGCCTGCTGCACCATTTGGCGAATGCGGGCGGGATCAGCTTCTGCTTCCAGTAGGGCATCGGCAGATTCAAGTTGGAGGGAAACGGCCGTTAACCCCTGGGCCAATGTATCATGAATCTCCCGCGCCAGCCGATTGCGCTCCTCCACTGCCCCCACCTCCGCACTGTGCTCAAACAGGCGCGCCCGCTCCACAGCGATGCTGAGCATGTCGCCAATGGTGTACAAAAGCTGCAAATCGTCTGGGGAGAGTTGCCGCCAGTCGGTGCTGGCCACGTTGAGCACGCCCAGCTTTTTGCCGTGAGCATACAGGGGAATGCTGGCATGGTAACGCAGCCCATCGGTGCCATCGACCAGATTTTTCAGGCGACTGCATGCCACCACGTTCACATTGGCCGCGCCATCCAGATCACCATCCCGATACGTATCCAGGCAGTAGCAGCTCCCTTCCATTTTGTGGGGATGATGTGCCAGCACCGGGGGCAAATTTTGGGAAGCGGCTAAATAAGATTGATTGCCGTCCTCGCGCAGTAGCCAGACCCAGCCGGTTTGCAAATCCAGCAGCTCGGCCACCTGGGCCAAAATGGCGCGGAGCGTTTGCTCCAAATCGACCGAGCGATTGAGGGCTTGGGCCATACTGTTGATGATGGAAAGCTCGGCGTTGCGCCGCTGAAGCTGGCGGGCATGTTCATCGATGGACATAAATGTATTTAACTGTGAAAGGAAGATGTTGACAAGTAGGGGTGAGGCAATCGGCCACGATCTTTGCCCAGCATACGGCCGTTTCTCCGATTGCCTCGCCCTGTTCACCACAATCGGAAACGATCTTGACTCTGCGATTCAAGGCAAGGCAGCGGTTAGACCAGGTCGTTCGTTACATCACAAATTATTCGCCACCGTTGTTCAGTTCAGGGCGAGGCGATGGCTAGACCAGATCGTTCGTTTCACCATACATTATTCGCCACCGCCTCGCCCCTACTATACAATCCTCCCTCATGTTATTGGCACTGGACATAGGCAACACAAATATTACGCTGGGGGTGTGGAACGGCCGTTCCTGGCAACATACCTGGCGACTGCTCACCAACCCATCCCAAACGGCCGATGAGTACGGCATTATTTTGAAGATGTTGCTAAAGGAAGCGGGGGTATTAACGGCTGTTGATCAAGCAATCATGGCCAGCGTGGTGCCTGCACTCAGCCAAACCTTTGGTCAGATTTGCGTAGAGCAGCTAGACGTTCCCTTGCTAACTGTGAATTCAGACACGCCCATGAGCCTCGCTATTTTGGCCGATGTCCCCTCGGCCGTTGGTGCAGACAGGCTAGTGAACGCCGTCGCTGCCTTTGAGCTATTCCAGGGGCCGTGCATCATCATCGACATGGGTACGGCCACCAAGTTTGATCTGGTCTCTGCCCGACAGGAATTTTTAGGTGGGGTGATTGCGCCTGGGCTGGGGCTGGCTGCCGAAGCATTGGCGAGCCGCGCCGCCAAGCTGAGCCAGGTCGCGCTAGAAGCCCCGCCGCAAACCATCGGCAAGAATACTGTACACGCCATGCAGTCTGGTCTGGTGTTTGGCTATTTGTCACTCATCGAAGGGTTGGTCGCCCGGCTCAAGGCAGAACATCCCGACCATGCCCAAAAGATTCACACATTGGGCACGGGTGGACTCATTGATTTGATGGCACCGCATACGGCCGTTATCGACCACATAGACCCTTGGCTGACGTTGACGGGCTTGCGCGTTATTCATGAACGGGTGACAAGGTGACAGAATTGCAGAGGAAACTAGCCCCTAACCACTATATACTGTTTACCGCTTACTGCTTACTACTTACTGCTCTAACGGCCTGCGGCCTGGCAAACCCGCCCCGGCTGGCGACGGCAACGGCCCAAGCAGCCTTTACCCCCACGCCCAGCCCAGAACCGCTTATTTTGCCGGTGGCTACACCAACGGCCGTTCCCGGCAGCAATCCAGAAGCAGAATCAATTCAAGCCGACCCCAATCCATCCATCACCGTTTGGGTCAATGAAACGTCTGACGCCCATGAGGCGATGCTCGACGACATGGCGGCCGATTTCTCGGCGGAATACAGTGTGGATGTGGAGATGGTGCTGGTGTCGCCACAGATTTTGCCCGATTTGGTGATTACGGCCGTTCTCTCCGACACCCTCCCCGACATCATTCTGCACCCGCTGGAATACAGCGTGGGCTGGGCAGAGCAAGGCGTGTTCGATGTAGCTGCCAATGCCGAGGCACTGACTGCGTTAGACCCAGCTACCTTTAATCCAGATGCGTTAGCATTGGTACAAACCAGCCTCGGCCAACCGGCCGCGTTGCCCAGCAGCGGCTACCACCAGCTCATCATCTACCGCACAGATTGGTTTGCCCAGCGGAATCTGGCCGTGCCCAACAGCTTCGCCACCCTTTCCGCCGCCGCCGAAGCCACCACTGACCGAGACAATCTGATTGCGGGTTTTGTAGTACCCACCGAGGCCAATCTGGTAACCACCCAGCAGATTTTTGAGCACATGGCACTGGCCAACGGCTGCCAGTTGGTAGATGAAGCGGGCGAGCTAAGGCTGCTCGAACCTAGCTGCGCCGAAGCACTCAACTTTTATTACACCATCATCAACCAAAACAGCCCCATCGGCGTACAAACAGACACCAGCACCCGCAATGCCTACCTGGCAGGACGGACAGGCCTCATCATGGGGCCACCCAGCCTGCTGCCACAGATTGCTGGCTTAGACCCTGCTGCCCCACCCCGCTGCCTGGAATGTACCGCCACGCCTGATTTTCTGGCGCAAAACAGCGGCTTTGTCACGGCACTCGATGGAGCTGAGTTTGGCAATATTAATTTGCTGGGGATTACGAGTGCGGCAGATAGGGAAACGGCCGTTCTCTTTGCCACGTACTGGTTCAATGAAGGGTACAGCCAATGGCTGTCCGTCGCTTCTGAGCGGAAGGTACCGATGCGCTTAGGTACACAATCTGAGCCACGCCATTTTATTGATAGCTGGGGCAGCCAGCCGCTAATGGAGAGCAGCCAAACATTGGTTTCGCTTTATGGGGAAGAGGTGGTTGCCATCTTGCGCGACGGCATTGCTACCACCGGACGTTGGGGCTTGCCGCAGGGCCAGGGTGAGCTAATAACCACCCTGTATGAAGAACTAACGCTTTCCATCGTGTTGCAGGAAATGTTGAGTGGCTATTTCTCAACCGATACCTCTATAATAGAGGCGTATAATCGCATTATTGAACTCATACCAAACTACGCTTTTCCAAACCTAACCGAAGAGTAATTGGAGATTCTTTTAGTTCCTAATCTCCTTATCTCCTCAACAAAATCTATTCCTTTTTATCATGACTTCCACTTTGCCTTTCACAGAAGAACCTTTTGGCATTCTAACCGACGACAACTTATACCTGGACTGCATATTGGTAAAACCAACCGGCATGAGCGATGAGGAACTGCGCACCATTCGCGTGTGGGTGCCTAAATTCCCGCTCACCAAATCGAGCGTGATCACCTGCGCCCGACAGGAAGTACGTTCACACGGGGCCAGGCGCAAGGTAGCTCACCTCGTATTCGATTTGCGCGGCACGGGGGAGAGCGAAGGGGTGTTGGGGGATCATGATTTTCAAAAAGATTTGCACGCCATTGCCGAATGGGCCAAGGAGCGATTCGGCCGTATTAGTTTCGGGCTTTTAGGCACGCCAGGATCAGAAGACGGCCGTGTTCATCTGTGGCCGTTGCGGGCGGGGTCCGTAATGGAAAGTTACCATTATCCGCCCACTGGTGCGCTGCTGCCTCCCACCGTGCTCTACCTGTCTACCTATGGCAACTTTAGTCAGCACGATGACGCGATTTGCAGCCAGTTGGCGGAAGCAGGCTACCACGTATATGGGCTAGACCCGCTGCGCTATTTGCTTCACGCCAGTGCCAATCACCGCCTCAAGCCAGATGATTTGGCCGCCGATTTGCAAATTCTCATTCAAATGCTGCCCAGTAAACCGATCATCATCGGGCAACCATTGGCGGCGGGGCTGGGATTGATGTGGACCAGCCGCGTGAACAAGGTCGCTGGCGTCATCAGCGTTGGCCGCGCCCAGGCGGGGCTTTCACCCAGCCATATCTTCCAGAATAGTAATCCTTACACCTACCTGCTGCACCGCCGCGTGGGCGATATTTCACCACGGCCGTTAGCACTGGTGCAGCTTCAGGGCAATCCGCTAGGCGGGGAAGAAGATGAGCTGGCAACGTTGATGCAAAGCAGCAAGATGCCGCACCGCTTGGAGCAAGTGAGCCGCCTGTCTGTGGAGCTTTTGCTGGAACTGTTGACCTGGATGCAACGGCCGTAAATCCCCGCTAAAAAACCTCGTTAATCGTGGCTCTCAATCGAGAATGGGTTGCCTTCGGGATCACGGCCGTCGCAAACCCACACGCCAGGAGCAGCCGAGCGCACCTCATCAACAGATACCCCTTTGCGCACCAGCTCCGCTCGCGCCGCGTGAATATTGTCCACACCAAACACAATTTTGGGCGTGTCGGCGCCCAATCTGCCCTGACCACCGCCATGCAGAGCCAGGATCACCCCACCCGCATCCAGCGTCACCCAATATTGGTCTGCGTAACTGTCTAGTTCAGCGGGGTACATCACGGCAAGCTCAAAAACATCCCGATAAAATTGAACCTGAGCGTCCATGTCTGCCACATACACAATAATTTCAATCAAACCTGCTGTTTTCATCAAATTTCCTCCAAAGCATTTACCGAACGGATGTTCTTTATCTTAACAGAATGGCCCGCTTAACACCAGAATTGCACAATCACTTTCGTACTGCACATTTGCAACCAAAATTACCCAAGACTTATGCAATGTTCTAGCTGTGGCTGGCGTCTCGCCGTGCCACCTAGCTAGCCGGTCAGGAGAGCAGCCCTTTGGGACTGAGAGGCGGCTAGAAAGAGTGCGTAAGTCTTATGTCTTTTTTGTTCAACGAGGGTGGTGATTGACCTTAAATTTGGTTGATTACGGCAGTTGCGCGCAAACTCCTCAAAGATTAAACTCCCAGACGTTTATTCCAATAACATAAGGAACCTTCTGTTGACAGACTACGTAAAACGCCGAAACACCCTCGGCTATTATCTGCTATTTATAAGCCTGGGCGTTGGCCTGGGCATTACGGGACCCGCCCTACCCTCCCTGACAGAACAAACGGGCAGCACGCTCGGTGCCATTGGGGCGATTTTTTTGGTAGGTGCCTCTGGCGGTATGCTGGGAACCGCGCTAAGTGGCCGCTTATTCGACCGCATCAAAAATGGCCATCGCGTTCTAGGTTTGGCTCAATTGATCAGCGCGACGCTGCTGTTAATTATCCCCCTGGCCAACAGCCTGCCCCTGCTGCTCGTCATCTTCTTTTTCGCTGGCCTGCCCGGGGGCATCATCAATACCGGTGCCAATACACTGCTCATGTGGACACACGGAAAAAGTGCGGGGCCTTACGTGAACGGCCTCCATTTTGCCTTTGGCCTGGGTGCTTTTTTGGCCCCAACCATTTTTGCGCAGGTGCTCAATCTGGGTGGAAGCTACCAACAAGCGTATTGGGCTTTGGCCGCGTTGGCTTTGCCCATTGGCCTGTTTCTATTTCTGCTGCCCAGCAGCCCGCAACTGCAAACAGCAGACGATGCAGGCAATCTGCCTAAAGCCAAGCTGCGCCAAAACCTGCCAGTGATCATCGTCGCCATGCTGTTTTTGTTCTTCTACGTTGGGTCTGAACTCACCTACGGCAACTGGATTTACACCTATGCCCTCACGCTTGACCTGGCAGATGCGACCAGCGCGGCTTACCTCACCTCAGGTTTTTGGCTCTCTTTTACCATTGGCCGGGCCATATCAATTCCGGTGGCGGCAAAGTTTAAGCCCGCGCAGATTCTGAGCGTTGCGTTTCTTGGGGGGGTGGGCGCATTGGCTCTAGCTATTGCTTTGCCAAACGCATTGGCCGTGCTGTGGGTGGCAACCGTGGCGATTGGCTTTTTTATGGCACCGGTTTGGGCCACTGGCTACAACCTAGTGGGGCAGTCGATACAATTGACGGCAACTGTCAGCAGCATCATTATTTTGGGGGATAGTTTGGGTGGTGTGGTGCTGCCTTGGGTCGCTGGGCAAGCGATTGAGCGATTTGGGGCGCAAACCATGCCCTGGCTGGTGATCGCCAGCTTTGCCGTCAATGGGCTATTCTTTTTGATTATGCTGGCGCAGGGTCGGGCAAAGCCGCAAGTCGCTCTGGCAGGCGAATGACGTTACGCTTCCCGTTTGAGCAGTACGTTTAACGAACGGCCCGTGGCCAGCTTGGTCCCATCTCTGCGCAGCATGTCTGCCACGAAGGTAAGTTCACGGCCGTTTCCCTTCAATCTTTTTTGCGCCCTACAGCATTTAGGCATGTTGTGGCATAATTCACGAACAACTTTACACGAAGGAAACTGGATTTATGCACCTTTATTTAATTCGCCACGGTCAAAGTTATGTCAATCTGTATGATTGGAAAGGGGGCAACAGCGACGAAGGCTTAACCAATTTGGGCAAGGCGCAGGCAGACGCATTGGGCCGCTGGCTACCCCGCGAAATCAGGAAAATTGATGCCCTGTATGCCAGTACCATGAAACGCGCTCAGGAAACGGCCGCTCCCCTCTCAGCCGCCTACAGTATCCCCATTATCAACGACGACCGTATCCGTGAAATTGGCAATAACAAGCTGGACCATACCCCCTGGCCCAGTGATGATCTACCGGAATACGGCACATTTTGGGGCAGCGAACGGCCGTTTTCCACCATCACCCCCAAACGCCCCAACGGCGAATCGATGATGCACTTTCGCATTCGCATCGGCCAATTTATTGAAGAGATGCTGGAAAAGCACCGCCAGGAAACCGTCGTGGCCGTTTGTCATGGCGGCGTCATCGAACTCGCCTTTGACCACATGTTCAACATCGGCCCCTGGCGACGCTGTGAAGTGTGGAGCAAAAACACGGGCATTACCCACTTTGAATTTGTCGAGCATCCCTCGCGGGAAACGTGGCGACTGTATTACCAAAGCCGGGTGGAGCATTTGGTCGATGTGAAGCTGCATACCGACGGCCGTGGTCCTGAAAGCCCCCGCGAGGACGCATGACCCCTACCCTCATTGCCACAGCAGACTCTCATTTTGCGCTGGCTGCTCTGGCAGAACTTAAAAAAGCAAACGGCCAAATCGTCACGGAATTAGCCCCTGGCATTTGGTCTGTGCAATCATCGGGAGATTTTTTTGCCCTGGCGGAGCTGTGGCGACAGAAACCGCCCGTCTTTGTACGGCACATTTGCCCAGTGCAAACAATCCTGCCGCTGGCGGATGGGCTGGATAATGTGGTGGAAACGGCCGTTACCACCTTCACCCACCTGCTGGAACCCGACTGGCCTTTTTCCGTCCAAACGCGTGTTCTAGGGGATCTGCCCCACAAGCCTTTCGACATCAACAAGCCGCTCTCACAAAAATTAGTAGAAGCGTCCGGCACGCCGCTGGATGTGCGGAAGCCTTTCCAAATCCTGTCCGTCGTTCTAGCGGGGGAACAAGCGTACTTGGGTCTCTCACTGGCGGTGAACAATTTGTCTGATTGGGCGGGCGGCGTGCGCCGCTTTGCCCGCGAAAAGGGGCAAATTAGCCGCGCTGAGTTTAAACTGCTGGAAGCGTTAGAAATCTTCAAGATTGGGCTGCCGCCCCGTGGCCGCGCCCTCGATTTAGGGGCAGCCCCCGGCGGCTGGACGCGGGTTTTGCGGCAGAAGGAACAGTATGTAACGGCCGTTGATCCCGCCTGGCTTCATCCTACCCTGCAAAAAGACAAGGGCGTCCGCCACCTTCGCCTCACTGCCGAGGAATATTTGCAAGATTATCCCGACACTTACGACGTGATTGTGAACGACATGCGGCTGGATGCACGGGATTCGGCACGGTTGATGGTGGCATACGGCCGTTGCCTATACCCCCACGGCCTGGCCATCATCACCCTCAAGCTGCCAGAAAAGGGGTACGACTCTGCCCTGGATCATGGCCTCAACATCCTGCGGGAAACCTACACCATTGCGGGCGCACGCCAACTCTTCCACAACCGCAGCGAGGTGACAGTTTATTTACAGCCCAAACCATAAACTGAGATGAAAAATCTCTCCGCAAGAAAGCTTCTAATACTTACCACAACAATTCTGCTGTTTTTGTGTGTAACAAGCTGGTGGTTAAGTGGTCAATTATTACCAACCATGTCCGGTTACCCCAATGCTAACCTCATCGACGAGTCTAATAAATACAGTGAACTTGGTCTATTAAACCGCAGTCAATTTCAAATTTCCACATTGGCAACAGAGGATTCTTATCAAGAAGTTTTGACATGGTTTCTTGACAATGATTGGAAATTTTGATTGCAAATCACGAAAATTGGTATCGTTTAACAAAAGAAGAAACTAACGAATACTTCTTCTCAAAAATTCGGCTTTTTTCTTCAGTTGATATCCGACCAACTGAAAATAAGCAGACTTGTATAACACGATATGCTTATGCATCCGTCGTACTTTTCGATGGAAAGGTAATTCATCGAAGCCAAGATTACCTTGAAACAAGTAGTAACTATGGTCATTATCAACCTGAATATGCCATTAATGAACATCCTTAAGTAAAAAAGAAACAACTCGGTGGCGATTGCTGATCTCTAATCTCCACTTTACAATCTCTTAATGTGAAGTGTGCGACTGTGACCCGAACGGCCGTTTCATGAACAAAACCAGCTATGCTATACTATTTTTCATCTGGAGGTAGTTGCACAATGGCTAAACAAAAAGGAAATTCATACGAAGATTTTTCTGAGCAAATTCGCACTGTTCTGCCTGAGTTGCGACAGCAGTATGGCGTTCAGGATTTGTGGCTGTTTGGTTCTTACGTGCGGGCAGAACAACATGAAGCAAGCGATTTGGACGTGCTAGTTTCCCTTAAAAATCCAAATCTCTCCCTGATTGAGTTTATTCAATTGGAACAAAAGCTCAGCGACTTACTCGGCGTGCGCGTTGATCTCGTTGAGAAAGAAACGCTCAAGCCAGGTATCGGCCAGCGCGTTCTTCAAGAGGCTCAGCCCGTATGACCCGGCTCTACAGCGATTATTTGCATGACATTTTAGATGCTATCGCCAAGATTGAAAGTTTTGTCGCTGGTGTGGACTTTGCCAGTTTTCAGGCCAACGATGAAAAGATCTATGCCGTCATTCGCGCTCTGGAAATTATTGGTGAAGCCGCCAAATCTATCCCTAAAGAAGAGCGAAACCGTTATCCAGAGATACCGTGGCAAGCTGTTACGGGAATGCGCGACAAGTTAATACATGGTTACTTTGTCGTGAGCCTGCCTAGAGTGTGGGCAACGGTTCAGCGCGATTTGACTCCTTTGAAAAAGATCGTCGAGCAAATGTTGTCTGAACAAAATCTAAGCTAAATCTCTAATCTCCAGCCTCCAATCTCCTAATGTGAAGCGTACAGCTGTAGCCGGAACGGCAGTCTTCATCCCCACCCATCCCCTGCACCATCAACTCGTACCCAGTTGCCGTCAGGCGCACCTTCTCAAAGCGATCCAATATCTCATATGTGGCCGACGGGATTAGCCCCCGCAGCGGCACCATGCGCCGAAACTGTCCCAGCTTGTGGCTGTGTACCACCACCGAGTAAACTGCCTCACTCCCATCCGGCAACACGTACAAAATCGTGGAGGCACCCGCCTCTTCTAAACGCTCCAGCCGATACAAATCACCCCCCTGCACAATGTGGCGAATCCGCTTGTAAAAGGCGATGTACGATGCATATTCTTTCAGTTCCGCGTCATCCAGCCCATTCAGGCTAGCCCCGATGCCCAACGCACCGCGCATCGCCACGTCAAAGCGCGTGCTCAGCTCATGGAAGCGACCTGTCTGGTGATTTTTCTCGTGCGTCACCCACGCCGTCATCACCCGCACCGGGTACGCCAAGCTAAACCCCTCCTGAATGCGAAGGCGATCCAGCGCGTCGGTGTTGTCGCTCGTCCACACCTGATCCGTGCGCCCCAAAATGCCCAAATCGACCCGCCCGCCGCCGCCAGCGCAGCTTTCAAAGGCCACGTGCGGATATTTGGCCCGCAGTCGGTCAATAATGCCGTATACGCCCGCCACGTGCGCCTGCCAAATCGCCTTGCCCACCACCGACCCCGGTTCGCTCACGTTGCGGTTCATGTCCCACTTGATGAAGGCAATGTTGTACTGCGCCAGCAAGCTATCCAGCGCGTTAAAGATGTACGCCACCACTTCCTCCCGGCCAAAATCCAAAATGAGCTGGCAACGGGCTTCGGTACGCGGCCGTCCAGGGAAGTGGAGCACCCACTCTGGATGAGCCCGGTACAAATCAGAGTCGGGATTCACCATTTCCGGCTCCACCCACAGGCCAAAATCCATCCCCAGGCGATTCACTTCCGCAATGAGCGGCTCTAGCCCGTTGGGGAACACGTCTGGGCTAACCGTCCAATCCCCCAGCCCGGCCACATCGAAGCGACGGCCGCCAAACCAACCATCGTCCAGGCAAAACATCTCTACGCCAACGGCCGCAGCCTTCTGTGCTAGCTCAACCTGATTCTGCTCCGTAATGCCAAAGTAAGTGGCTTCCCAACTGTTGTAGAGAATCGGCCTATAGTGGGCCGAGGCTGGTCTCCCCGCTGCTGTGGCCGGTCTCTTGACCGTGCCACTTTCCTCTACCGCCGTTGTCTCTTCGTTAAGCGACAAACCTGCCAGTACAGTAGGTGGCGCGGCGGGGACGTCGGCCACAGCCAGATTCGGAACGGGCAAAATGCGCTCGCAGGTAAAAGCGTGCAGCCGACGGCTGACCCCGCCCCACCCTTCATCACACACGCCGCAGATCAGCGCAAGTGTCTTGTACTGCGCTCCCGCCGCCAGCGTCAGGCCAAAATCGGTAGGATGGTAGCCACCATGCACGCGCACGTCGCTGCTGGGCAGCTGCTCAAAGCCAAGCTGCCAACTGCCAGAGTAAGCCAACGCGCCAAAATAAACCGTGCCATGCGCCTCCCACGCCTGCCCTGGCCAATTCAGCATGAAAAATGGGTTGGCGGCATGCCCCGTCTGCACGCTGCGGTGTTCGATGATGCGCCGCCCAATCGGCAACCTCTCACGCTGTGTCTGGAACTCCTGTGCCCACGCGCCAGAGACGCTGGTCAGCTCGGTGGTGCCGTTGGGCAGATGCAGCGCAGCAAAAAAGAGCTGCTCAATTTCGATGGGTTCGTCGCCCCTGTTTTCCAGCTCCAGCCAGCGCTCGATGATGTCCTGCGCGGGGGTGAGGCGGTAGCAAAGCGTGACCACCAACGGCTGCACCGGATCGTCTAGCTTGATCCGCAAGGTTTCGCGCGGTTCACCATTTTGGGTGGGCAGCCCATGTGTCGGGGCAAAACCCGGCTGGGCGTCTGTCACAATTTCATGCGAGACGTAGCGCAGCCGCACGTCCCGGATGGGCAAATGGGGTGCGTCGCCAGCGGGTAATGGGTCTGGCAGGGCGGTAAAGTTCGCTTTAAGCGTCACTTCGTGGTTGGTCGTGTCGCCAAAGGTGAGGATTTCATCCCGGCGGGTTTGGAATTCAAAGGAGGCGTGATCGGAGAGCGTAGGGCGCAACCTGCCGGAAAGCAGTTCATCCACCGCAACTGGACGCGGTCCCCAAGCCAAATGCAGTAGCCGCCCTTTGGCATCTACCTGCATGGCGTAGACGCTGCTTTGCAGAACTAGGTTAAACGTTCGGGTATCAGGATTAAAATGAATCATGGGCAGTTCCTTGGCAGAATTTAGTTTGCTTAATGCTACCAAATTTCGCTTTGCTCGGCTCAATTTTTCTTGGGAAACGGTTTGTTTTCGTTTATACTGCCAACATCCAATATTGAATGCCAAAATTCAGCCAGAAATCCAATCAAATTTGAAGTGGAAACAAAATCATGACTGAACCCCAAAAACCGTACACAACAGATGACCTTCTTCCTGACCTGCCCAACTACGACCCCGAACCCGCCGAAGGCATGCACGTGGGTGAAAGTCCCGTGATCGGCCTAACTCTAAAACGGATTTTGCGTGGGCATACGAACACAATTGGTCGTATCACTTGGTCACCCTCCGGGCGATTTATAGCTTCGCCTTCTGGAGATAAGACCATTCGCATCTGGGATGTCACTAATGGTATATGTCTCGCTACGCTTAAAGGACACCATGCGGCTGCCTACTGTGTTGATTGGTCTCCGGATGGCACTCTGTTGGCATCGGGTGGAAAAGATTCGAGGATCATTATTTGGCATGTCCCAGATCCTAAATACCCAAGACCAAAATTAGCACAATACCTTAATGATGACAAAAGTACCATTACCTGTCTCGCATGGGCGCGTAATTCGAAGATACTTGCTGTAGGATTAAATAATAATACAGTCCAAATTTGGGACACTGTGTCAGGCAATTTGCTACATGCAGAGAAAACCGGGAAACGTGTTGGGATCTTTGCTATTGACTGGTCACCGAACGGCGAGTTTCTCGCTATCTCATCGGCAAGCAATAGTACAGGGATCTTTTCCGCAAATGAACTGAACTCCAAAGTAATGCTACAAGGTCACAAGAATACTGTTGTAGACATAACATGGTCTCACGATGGTAAGATCCTTGCCTCGTCGTCCTACGACCAGACCGTTAAAACCTGGGATGGACAGACTGGAAAACCAATAAATCAGCTTGAAGGACATACCAAGCCAGTAGTAGATGTTTCTTTCTCAGTGAACTCACGTATTCTTGCCTCGAAATCAGCAGATAATACGATTCGTCTTTGGCGCACAGACTCTTGGCAGAATGTGGCCATAATACCTGAAAATACTGGAAAGCGTTTGGATGGGTCTAACCTTCACAGCAATCAATCTAGCCTTGTCTTCCACCCATCCCTCCCCCGCCTTGCCACCCTCGGCGAAGCAGATACCGTCATACGCATTTGGGAGCTGGATATGGACGTCCTGCTCGGCCAAAGTGCCGCCGACTCTGTCCGCTACACCACCGCCAAGCTCGTTCTGGTCGGCGATTCGGGCGTGGGCAAAACCGGCCTGGGCTGGCGGCTGGCGCACAATGAATTCAAAGAACATGCCTCCACTCACGGTCAGCAGTTCTGGGTCGTTGATGATCTCTGCACCACCCGCGCCGACGGCACCGAATGCGAGGCCGTCTTGTGGGATTTGGCCGGGCAGCACATCTACCGCCCCATCCATGCCATCTTCCTCGACGATGTGGACGCCTCGCTGGTGCTTTTTGACCCCACCAACCGCCAGGAACCACTCAAAGGAGCCGAATTCTGGCTGGAACAGCTGGCCCACAAGAAGAATCTGCCTCCCTCCGTTCTGGTGGGCGCCCGTCTGGATCGGGGTGCGTCTACGCTCTCAAAGGAAGAGTTGACCCAATTCTGCCAGAAGCACGGCATCAGCGGCGGCTACATTGGCACCAGTGCCAAAGAGGGTCATGGCCTGGATAATTTGCTGGAAACCCTCAAAAAGCAAATTCCCTGGGATGAGATGACCACAACCGTCACCACACGCACCTTCAAGCGCGTCAAAGATTATGTTTTAAGCCTCAAGGAAAAGCCAGATCGCAAAGGTGTCCTGGTCAGCCCCGCCGAACTGCGCCACTTGCTTGAGACATCAGAAGTCTCAGAGACTTCTGATGTCTGGACTTTTACCGACGCCGAGATGATGACGGCAGTCGGCCATCTGGCAAATCACGGCTATGTGGCCGTTTTACAAAATTCCTCCAGCGATGAACATATCTTACTCACCCCGGAACTGCTGGTAGACCTGGCATCGTCCATCGTTTTGCAGGCAGACAAGCACCCCCGCGAGTTAGGCGCACTGAACGAAACCGAACTATTGCAAGGTCGCTACCCGCTGCCCGAATTGAATGATCTGGAAACCGATGAACAACAGATTCTGCTGGATGCGGCCGTGATGCGCTTTCTGAAACACAATATCTGCTTCCGCGAAACGCTGGGCAATGACACCTTGCTCATCTTCCCCAGCCTCATCAAACAAAAGCGCCCCCTCCACGATGAGGTTGAGGCGGTTGACGACATCTCCTACATTGTCCGGGGTCGGGTGGAGAACATCTACCCGGCATTGGTGGTGCTGCTTGGCTTTACCCGCACCTTCACCCGCGTCAACCAGTGGCAGCGTCAGGCTCAGTACGAAATGGGCGTAGGTAACATCTGCGGCTTCCGTCTGATTGAGGATTTAGAGGGAGAGATTGAGCTGGTTCTTTATTACAGCTCCATCATGCCCGAATTTGGTCGTTACAAATTCCAAGGTTTGTTTGAAGAGTTCCTCTACCAGCGAGATGTCAAAGTGACGCGCTTCCCGCCCGTTCGCTGCCCGGATGACCACTTGCAGGAGCGCAGCACCGTGGTCAAACGAGTCCGGGAAAGGAAGCAGTTTCTCTTTTGTGAAGAGTGCGGCGAAAAAATTAATCTGCCCGACATCGAGAAGCAGCCGAAGGCCGACCCTTTGGAGGCGGACTGGATTCAACGAGAAGAAGCGCTGGCACGCTTACGCAGCACCTATGAAACTCTTCTGACCAGAGTCAAAGGCTTCCGCCGCGACCGGGCTGCGCCGCGCTGTTACCTTAGCCACCTGCCCGCCCAGGCCGTTTGGGTCGCTCAACTCGCCGATGACCTGCGCGACGCTGGCGTCCATGTCCTCACTGACCGGGAAAAGCTCGCTGATGATGACCTCATCCTCATGGCCGATACGCCCACCTACCAACAAAATTTCAAAGCCAACAATGAGGCCATCGCCGCTGATGCCGCGCTTATCCGCAGCAGATGGAAACAGAGCAGAGAGTCAACGGTCATTCGTTTGCTTGCGCCAAACCATGAGAACCCACCTGCTTTGGCCGAAATCAAACCCTACGACTTTCGACGCGACTCTCATTATGCAGTCAGCCTGTTTGATTTGGTGTTGACGCTGTACGCCATTCCGCATAACCATCAAGCGTTTGCGCCACTCCGCAAATCCCTGCACCAGCAGTGGGAACAAAAATTAGCTGGAATAGGTGAATTTGTTGAAATTGATGAAGCACAGGCAAGGCAGAATCGAGCTCAGTTCCTTCAACTTCTCAACTCATATTTTAAGCAAAATGAACTAGAGACTCTTTGCTTTGATTTGGGTATTGACTTTGAAAATCTACCGGGCAACACAAAAGAAGAAAAAGCACGGGAGCTAATGTTATTTTGTGAACGCGAGGATCGAATTCACGATTTGCAAGAAGCAGTACGCGAACGACGTCCTCACATTGAGTGGCCCAATATCTAAGCCATTATTTGTCTTATACGATGTCCTCAAAACAAGTCTCCAGCAATTTTGTGGTGTTTAAAACGCCTCGACTTACCGTTCGGAAGGCGACGGTTGCGGATGCGGGTATGTTTTATGCTCTTTGGAGCGACCCTGCCGTCATGACCTATGTTGGGTTTCCGAATGGGTTAGGGATGACGCAGCAGGAGATTGAGGGGAAGTTGCAAAATCAGGGAGAGGGGGTATACGGCCGTCTCCTCACCATCATCCTGTGCAAAACAGGGGAACCCATTGGCGAATGCTACATGACTTGGCCCAACCAGGCAGGCATCGCCGAGACGGACGTGAAGCTGCTGCCTACTTTTTGGGGGCAAAAGTTCGGCGTGGAAGTGAAGCGGGGACTGCTGGATTATTTGTTTACGCACACGGACTGTACGGCCGTACAAGCCACGCCAAACATCCACAACATCGCTTCCATAAAAATGCAGGAAGCCGTCGGCGGTGTACGGGCAGGCACGGGTAAATCGCTCGTTCCGCAGCCCAACAGGATAGAATCTGTCACTGTAGAATATGTTTTTTACCGCGTGTATCGGCGCATTTGGCAAAAAAACAACTCATTGCAAACGACGCTTGTTGATGGAAAACGGCCGTTGCCAAACACGCATCTCTTGGATGTACAGATGCACAATCCCAAAAAAGCAAACGTGATAATCGTGGGTGCCAGTGCCGCTGGGTTGGCGGTGGGGGCTTGTTTGAAGCAGCAGGGAGTTCCGTCGGTCACTATTTTGGAACGGGCCAACAAAGTTGGAGCTGCCTGGCGCACACATTACGATCGGCTGCATCTGCACACCGACAAGCGCAATTCAAACCTGCCCCACTACGCCTTTCCGCCAGACGTACCTCGTTATCCTTCCCGGCAGCAGCTTATCACCTACCTGGAAAATTATGCCGAACATTTTGGTTTGCAGCCCCATTTTGGCCAAGAAGCCACCAAAATTGAGCAGGAAGATGGTTTGTGGCACGTAACCACCGCCTCTGAGCATCAGTTTGCGGCTCCGAGCCTGGTGATGGCCACCGGGTATACCAACCAGCCATACGTGCCCAGTTGGCCGGGGCAGGATCAGTTTGCTGGGGAAACCTTGCACAGCTCCGCCTACAAAAATGGGGCGGCTTTTGCCAACAAGGACGTTTTGGTGGTGGGCTTTGGGAACTCTGGCGGGGAAATCGCTATTGATCTGCATGAGCACGGGGCCAAGCCCACCATTGCGGTGCGAAGCCCGGTGAACGTGGTGCCGCGCGATTTGGCGGGCATTCCCATCCTGTCTGTCGGCATCCTCTTGAGCATTTTTCCGCCTGCGGTGGCTGATTTGCTGGCAGCCCCTTTGCTGAAGCTGACAGTTGGTGATTTGAGTAAGTACGGGTTGAAGAAGCTGCCCTACGGCCCCAACAGCCAGATTGCGCGAGACGGCCGTATCCCCCTGTTAGATATTGGCACCATCAAGCTGATTAAACAAGGGGCTATCCAGGTAATGCCGGGCATTCAACAGTTTCACGCCGACGGAGTAACTTTTGCAGACGGGCAAACACGCCAATTTGACGCCGTTGTGTTTGCCACTGGCTACCAGCCAAACCTGGAGAAATTCGGGGAAGGTATTGGTAATGCACTGGATGATGCGGGACGGCCGTTCCGCAGTGGCGAAGAAAGCAAAAGCAGATTGCCCGGCCTTTACTTTTGCGGCTTTTATGTGTCACCCACCGGTATGCTGCGCGAAATTGGCCTCGAAGCGCAAAAAATCGCCAAGAGCATTGCCGCCGCGCAAGGAGATTAAATTGTACCGACGCGATTATATCATGCGCCAAATTGAGTTTATGGTCGAGGTGATTCAACGCATCACCGGGCTCACCGCCGAAAAAAGGTACGACGCGGCTCTGACAGTGATTGACGAATCGCTGGAATCCTTGTTTGGGCTAAATGGTACGCTCATTACCCGCCTGTTTGGTCGTGAGCCTTTAACCCAGCTCACCTTTGGCGAAGAGGTAGATATGCGCCAGGCTAAATTACTGGCGGGGGCCACGTTGCTGCACGAGGCAGGCAAAATTCAGAGGGAACAAGGTGCTGGGACTGAGAGTTTTCAATCGTTTGCCAGCGCGTTAGAGCTGTTTTTGGAAGCATTACTAGATGATGATGGCACGCCGCTGCCAACGTACACACCAGAGGTTGAGGCGTTGGTTGCTGTGCTAGCTCCGTATCACCTGCCCGTCCATCTAAACCAACTGCTGCTGCGCTATTACCACCGGCTGGGCCAGCTTGATGAGGCTGAAAATGTGCTATTTGAGATGGTTGACCAAGCACCCGGAGCAATTCAGGTCATTGAACAGGGCATTGCCTTTTACCGCGCCATTTTGGCTGAAAATGATGCGGTCCTGCTAGCGGGCAACCTGCCGCGTGATGAGGCAGAGGCGAGCCTGACCGAGCTGCTAAACTTGCGTGACAACCTCCAGTAACGACCGTCCCCTTCATACAAAGTATGTGACCAAAAATCTGTTCAGGTTGCCAAGAAAACAGACGGGCAACAAGTTTGATACTTATTTTGTAAGAGTTGTGTGACACATTTAACTTGGGCGAGCCGCTCAACAACTTGTATAGTTCACAATTTAGGAAAAATCTTTTGATCCTCAAACTACGCAGATTTCTACGTACCCTTTTGTTTGGCTGGCAGTTTCGTAGCATCCTCACCTATCTGGCTGGCCACGGTCCCAATCTCGATCTGTTTAACTTCTATTATCGCCCCTGGCTGCTGCGCTGGGCGGGAGCAAAGATTGCCGATTCGGTGGCAATTATGCCTGGAATTGAGGTAACGCAGGGCAAATTAACCGTTGGCAAAGAGGTGTTTATCAATTCAGATTGCCGCCTTGCCTGCGGTGGGGGCATTGAAATTGGGACATATTGCCAGATTAGCCCTCGCGTCTCGTTTGAAACAGTTGGCCATGCGCTGCATCCGGTGGAGGATGGCAAGCGCGGCAGCGAATCTGCACCAATCAAGGTCGAAGATCATGCTTGGATTGGCACTGGGGTCATTTTGCTGCCGGGTGTAACGGTGGGTGAAGGGGCTGTTGTGGCTGCCGGTGCAGTTGTTACAAAGGATGTGCCGGCACAGACGGTAGTGGCAGGTGTGCCAGCCCGTGTCATCCGCCATCTGTCCGGACACTCATCCGTGAAACGGCCGTCTCCACCCAAACAGCATCAATCCCCAATGACCTACCCAAATTAGGCCAGCTTGGATTTGATGAAGGTACGGGGGGTAAACGGCCGTCCAAACAACAGCCGCATCAGTTTCCCTACAACTTCTAAAGTCCCAATTACGAGCACCACGGCCAGACCAATTTTGACCATTGTGGTAAAAAATGGCACCGTCGAAATCTGCTCCAAACTGAAGATGCGGTAGGCCACGTACAGACCAAAGATGCTTGTACCCACTTCAATCCAGCGGGTGATGCGATTCCAGCGACCTTGAATGAGTACGGCCGTTTTCAGCACCACATCCAACAATAGCGACGCACTAAACAGGGGAATGAGGGCCATAAATTCGGCCGTGACCAAAACCCAAATTCCCGTGGTTTCCTCACCAAAGTTCGTTCCGCCCAGCCAGTTGGGGAAAATGTTTAGCCACACCAGGAAAAGTGCGCCAAAGAAAATACCGGCAATTAGCTCGCCGCGATTGATGCGATCTGGGTCTTTAACAGGTGGCAGTGAGAACGGGTCCCATTCGTAATTGCTTTTATCTGGCAAGGCCAGCTGATCTGCCGCCACGCGTTCAATAATGGCAAAGATCAGCGTCACGATGCCGGCGTTCAAAATGGCGGAACGGCCGAATGAAAAGAATAATTCTGTCGCTGTGCCCAGCCAGTCTGCACCGCCACCTTGCCACAAAGCCAACCCCAGCCACAGCAAATGCAGCACCCCGATGATGGATACGGTCACGGTGACCACAATTTTGTATATGGGGAAGAGCTTTGAGCCAATGAGCACCTCTTCGGGGCGATATTGGGCAGCAATTTTATCGGGATGGCCAAATTCTTGGAGGAAAACGGCCGTTTCTTTGGTCGTTGGCTCGCCATCACTCTGCTCTTCCAATGCGTCCAGCAGCAGCGAGCGCAGCTCCATTTCAATATCTGCTCGCATCTTGCGCGGCAATTTGCCACCTACTTCATTCACATAGCGGTCAATCATCTCATTTGTATTCATCAGATACCTCTATTTTTGCCACCGAGGTCACAGAGGAAAAAGAAAAATTCTCAAAACTCTCCGTGATCTCTGTGGCTAAATCATTTCGATTTCAAACCCAGCAATTCATTCATTACGACCACCAACGCTTGCCACTCCTGGGTGAGATTGGCAAAAACCGTTTCGCCTTCCTGGCTCATTTTGTAGTAGCGGCGCGGGCGAGCATCGTCTACCACCAGCCAGTCGCTTTCTAGCAAGCCTTGGCCTTCCAGACGCCGCAGCAGTGGATATAACGTTCCTTCGTTGATTTCCATCCCCTTGGCGTCCAGCGACTGTTTGAGCGAGTAGCCATATTGCTCATCTTGCAATTGGCTGAGTACGGCCAGCATGAGCACGCCACGCCGCAGCTCTAGTAAAAGTTTGTCGTAAAGTGCTTCTTTTTCATTCATCGTAGCCATGTGGCGCATTATACTGTATATCATACAGTAATGTCAATACTCAAGTATTTTTGATTTGGATTTAGGCAAAAAAAACGGCCGCATAACGGCCGTTTCAAATCAAAACTAACAGGTCAAAGGGCTTGGCAGTTTACCTTCACAACATCGCAGAGCCAAACTTAATCGTCAAGAGTTGCAGCGAATCGTACTGCCTTGCGCATGAGTCCAGGCACATCAACGCTTAGCGGCAGCCGAGCACTTTCATATTGAATCACTTCACCGGAAATAACATTCCCGACGGCAAGTGCCTGGCGAACAGGGAGGCCCTTCTTTCTCGCCACGATGAACGCGCCGAGGAAAGCATCGCCAGCTCCGGTGGTATCTACTGGTTCAATTTCCTGTGTAGGCATTAGAAACGCTTCATCACCGAACCGGGCGAAGGCACCCCCTGCGTCCAAAGTCACAATCGCATCAATCTGAGTTTTAGCAAGCTCGATTCTTACTTCGTCAAGGGATGCCGCTGGCGCAAGGTTTACCAGCACGGCCGTTTGCTCAAGGTTTCCGGACACCATCTGCGCTTTTGGCGCAAATATAGTGTAGAAATCACGGTAGCCATCAACAATCCGGGTGCTGGCAAGGGTAAGCACAAAAGGAACACCTGCCGCCTCTGCGGCTTGGGCACCATACGCCATTGCGGCTTCAGATTCTGGCCCAAAAGAGAGGGCAGCACCATCAAGCAACAGCAGCTCCGCACCTTGAACTGCGCCAATGTAGATGTGGGCAGGACGCAACAGGGCGTTTGCCCCCTGCGTCAACACAATCGTGCGCACACCCTCCTCATCGTGAAGATAGAAATCATACCCCGTAACGGCACCATTCTCGAGTTCGGAGAGGAAGGCAAGTGAGGCTCTCTTACAATTGGCGACAAAGGCTCTGCCGAAGGTGTCATTTCCGCCAACACCCATAAATCCGCAGCTTATGCCAGCACGGGCAATAAGGTCTGCACTGTTGCCAACGGAACCGCCGCTA